>VBIS01000271.1 GCA_005880605.1 Chloroflexota bacterium | reverse complement strand
GATCCGCCGAGACATCCGGCTCCATGGGCCCGGCACCACAAAGGGGGCAGACCAGCAGCGGGGCAAGCTCTCGCTTCACCGCAATAGGTTAGGGCACCTACCGGCTACTGCCCGTCGTAACTCATGAAGGTCGTGGGGCTCTGTTCATTACAGATCACGGCGATGGCACCGCCGGGCCCGGTGGTCACGGTCGCCGTGGCCCGACGCCCAGCCGGCAGGCCGGCGCTCGGCTGGTAGACGCCCCAGAAGGCGAGCGGGGCCAGCGTCTGGCTCACGGATGAGCCGATGGGTTGGCCGGTCTGTGGGTCGAAGTACGAAACCGTGACCAGGGTCGCGCCGGAACCCGTGTTCATGATGCCTTCACCGGTGCTCCATCCATCGGGGCCGGCGTTCTCGACCAGTGGGAGATGCACGACGGGGCTTCCGGCCGAAAGCGTGTTGTAGGACGTGGACAGCTGTGCGCCGCCTGTGGTCGGTGGGCCGACTTCGTTGACCACCGCGGCCAGCGTGATCCCCGCCGAGGCGCTGATTTTCGCGCTGTACGCCCCGGCTGCGGGGATGTCCGAGCCCTGGTAGACGCCCAGGTAGCCGTTGGCAGCAATGGGAGCGCTCTTCGTCGCCGCGACGCTTCCCGATGCCGTGTAGTAGGTGATGCTGACGGTCCCGGCGCTGCCGGTAAGGTTCTGGATCGCCATCCCGGTGTTGTAGCCACCGAAGGCGTTGCGCAGCGCGACCGGGGCATCGAGCGTCTGGCTGCCGGCCGCCACCGCGTCGTAGGAACTGAACTGGCCGTTCGGACCGACCTCGTTGATCACGGCTGACAGCGTCGGCCCGATCGAATTCACCGCAATGGTGGCGGTACCGGCGAATCCAGCGGGCAGGCCGGTCGCTGGATCGCCCGAGTAGACGCCGAGGTAACCCACGACCTCCACGCTTTGCGTCTTGACGATCGCTCCGGCCCCGTCTCGTTAGGTGATCGTGGCGTCGGTGAAGCAGTACTTGCAATTCGTGAAGAGGCCGATCCCGGTGGTGTAACCGCCGTACGCATGATTGACGATCGTCGGCGCGTACAGGGTGGAGCCGGCCCCGGTCGGCTGCGCAATCGCCGCGTAGGAGGTCCCGTCACCGCTTCCGCCCGGGGGGAACTCGTTGACGAAGCCGGCGATCGGCTGGTCGCTGTAGACGATCCCCGATCCCGCCTGGCCCGGCACCAGCCCGCCACCTCCGTCTTGCCGAGCGATGAAGAGCCCATTCTGTGGAACGCCCGCCTGCCCATCGGCGGGGAGCGCGATCCCGCCGGCATTGTTGAGGTACTCGAGGTAGACCGACGCCGTCCCACTGCCGGCGTTCTGGAGCTGGGCCGACGTGACGTATCCGCCATAGGCGCCATCGCTCAGGGCGGGCAGAGAGAGGCGGTAGTTCGGGCTGAAGAAGGTAACCGTGGCGGTCTGCGCGACCGTCACCTGGTCCGAGGTGTCGGTCGCCTGGAAGGTATCGGTGCCGGGCACCATCCAGCCGGGCATATCGACCTTGAAGCTGACCACCCCCTGGCTGTCCGAGGTGCCAGAGGGATCGCCGATGTCCGGGGCTCCCGGGCCGGCAATTTTCGCCAGCCGGACGGTCTTTCCGGAGACCGGCCTGCCGGCGGCATCGCGCAGCGTGACTGTGACGATGGCCTTGAGATCCTGAATGAGCGGCGCCGCGCCCGGCGTCGCGGTTACGCCGGATCGGGCGATGTCCGCGACGTTGAAACTCAATGGCGGTGCCGGGTTGGTGCTCGCGCTGGGTGCGGGTGGTGGGCAGGGTGAACCCGCGGGGTTGAGCTTTCCGACCATGACATCGAGCCCCTCGGTAAACCAGAGATTGTTATCGGGACCGGTGACGATGCCTTTGCTGCCGAGGTTGGTCATTCGCGGCAGCCAGTACTCCTTGATCGTGCCGCTGGTGGTGACGCGCCCGATCTTGTCCGGCGCATTCGGACCATTGCGTGCCCATTCGGTGAACCAGAGCGCGCCGTCCGGCCCATTCGTGATGTCGTACGGTGCGCTGCCGGAGCTCGGCGTGTCGTACTCGGTGATCACGCCGGCGGGGGTGATGCGCCCGATTTTCGTGCCCGGTCCGAAGCTGAAGTCACGCTGGTAATCGGTGTTGCCGGTCTCGGTAAACCAGAGGTTGCCGTCCGGCCCGGCGACAATGCCTTCGG
>VBIS01000095.1 GCA_005880605.1 Chloroflexota bacterium | reverse complement strand
CCAGCAGCATGAGCGTGATGCCGGCCGACAGCAGGCCGCCGATCAACAGGCGGCTGCGCCGAAAGTGGCGACCGTATTGACCAAGATAGAACGCCGCGGCCAGCATGCCGATCACCGCCGGGGCCAGGAAGAGGTACACGTCGGTCACGCGGAGGCGCAGCACCGTGCTCATGTAGCCCGGCGCCAACACAAAAACCGAAAAGATGACCGCGATCGTCAGGCTGAGTTGAATGACCGCGAATCGGACCAGCGGTCGGGCGGCGATGTAACCGATGCCTTCCCGCAGCTCAAAGAGAATGTCGGTGTCCTTGGCTTTGACCTGGTTGGTCCGCGCGTGGAGGTCGCTCCTGACCAGGTAGATCAGCCAGGCCGCCAGCAGGAACAACCCGGCGGCGATCCAGTAGGGAGAATTCTCACCCAGGAACCGGACGGCCAGCGTTGACACGGGAACCGCGACCAGCAGCGTGACGATCACGGTGCTGGTGAACATCGAGGTGGCAGTCATCAACTCTTCGGCTCCGACGATGAAGGGGATCGATGCCGCCTCGGCTGGCGCGAAGATCTGCCCGACCGCCGCGAACAGAAAGATGATGACGAAGAGGTGCCAGGTGACATGTTCGAAGTAGGGGGTGATCTGGCTCAGTGGGATGAGCAGGATCAAGCCGCCCCGGATCGCGTTGGTGAAGAACATCAACCGCTTCTTGTCGTGACGGTCGGCGTACACGCCGGCGAGTGGGCTGAGGAAAACGGAAGGAAAGGTGTAGGCGAGGAAGAGCGCGGCGCCGTGGGTGCTGGCGCGGCTGATGCTGTAGGTCAGGATCAGCAGCGCGAACATCAAGAACTTGTCGGCGAGCTGCGAGGCTACCTGTGCGGACCAGATCAACCGGAAATCGCGGTTGGCGAGGATGGTGCGAAACCCCGGACGAGGGAGGATGATCTCGCGCGGGTCCGCGCCGACCTCGTCTGGTTCCTTCAAGGCGCCTAAATCGTAGCTAGTTGTCAATGCGCGCGCTCATTTAAGAAAAGTCGCCTCCATTCCTCAAGCGTCAGGGTCTCGGCGCGGCGTGCCGGATCGATGCCTATAACGCTGAGCTGGGCACGAGCCTCCGCCCCACCGACGCCGAGTTTTCGCCCAAACACGTATGCGAGCTGTTTGCGACGGGCCTGGAAGAAAGGTGTGACAAAGGCGAAGAAGGACGGTAATTGATCGCGCGGCAGCGCCGGCTGCGCGTCCGGGACGATGCGAACCAGCGCCGAGTCGACCTTTGGCTGCGGCACAAACGCGGTCCGCGGAACGCGCAGCACCAGCTCCGGCGTGCCGTAGACACGAACTCCGAGCGTCGCCAGGCTCCAGCCGCCAGGCGGCGCGACCAGCCGCTCCGCGACTTCCCGCTGGACCAGCAGGTCGATTCGCGCCGGCGGGGCCGGCTCTTCCAGCAGGTGGGTAAACAGTGCCCCGGTGAGGGTGTAGGGAATGTTGCCGATGACCCGGTAGGGGGCGGGGAGCAGTTCGCTGACCGCGGTCCGCAGGATGTTGGCTTCGATGATCCGGACGTTCGAGCGACCGTGCAGGGTCAGGGCCAGCGCCTTCACGGCGGCGGGATCGATTTCCACACCGACCACGGCGCGCGCGCGCTCCGCCAGCTCGATCGTCAACGCGCCCAGCCCGGGCCCGACCTCGACGACGCGATCCTCGACCGACAGCTGCAGGGCCTCGGTCAGCCGTTCGAGCTGTGAGCGGTCCGCCAGAAAATTCTGCCCCCAGCGGCGCAGATAGCGAACCCCGAAGCGGCGCGCCACGCCGCGGATGGCTGATGGATCGGTCAGGTCGAGGGCGCGCTTCCTAGCCGGCGTGATTCAACCGAAACAGGGCGGTGGCGTTCTGTCCAGTTGCCTGGCCAATGTCGGCGGCGGTGGTGCCGCGTAAGGCCGCGAGCCGCTCCACCGTCTCCACGAGGTAGCGCGGCGCATTCGGCTGCCCTCGACGGCTCTGCGGCGGAAGGAATGGCGAATCCGTCTCCACCAGCATGTGGTCCAGCGGGATGATAGTGGCCGCCCCGATGACGCCGTGGGCGGTGGGATAGGTGACGGTCGCCGCGAACGAGATGTAGAAGCCGCGGGCCAGCGCCTCTGCCGCGAAGGCGGAGTTCCCACTAAAGCAATGGAAGACGCCGTTGGTGCCCGGGAATTCGTCGAGGATTGTCAGCAGATCAGGGAAGGCGTCGCGGGTATGCAGCACCACCGGCTTGCCGACCTCCTGCGCCAGGCCCAGCATCTGCCGGAAGACCGCCTGCTGTTCGCGCTTCGCCACCTTGTGGTAGTCGGTGAAGTGGTAGTCGAGGCCGATCTCCCCCACCGCGACCACATTCGGATGGCTGGCGAGGTCTCGCAGCTCGTGCCGCTCATCTGTGGTGATGGGCTCGCCCGCGGAGTGCGGATGGCGGCCGATCGTGGTTCGCAGGCCCGGAAGGCGCTCCGTCAGTTCCACGCCCCGCCGATTGTCGGAGGCATCGTCGCCGATGTTGATCACCGCTTCCACTCCCGCCGCCCGCGCATCATCGAGGGCCTGCTCCGGTGTCAGCGAGTCGCGCAGGTACAGGAGGTGGGCGTGCGAATCGATCAGGCGACCGGCTCCGGCTTCTCGATCCGAGGGAACAGGACACCGCCCAGCGAGGTCTGGGTCCGCGGCGCCAGTCTCCCCCACTCCCGCGCCGTTTCCCACGGCGTCCTCAGGTCCACCTTGACCTGGGCCGCGACCTTGCCGGCGGTCTCGGGCAGGAAGGGCGAGACCAGGTAACTGGTCAGCCGGATCGCCTCGACCAGGTTGTACATGACGGTTTGCAATCGCTTGCGCTGGTCCGACTGCTTAGCCAGCACCCAGGGTGCGGTCTCCTCGATGTACTTGTTGCCACGATTGATGGCTTCCCAGGTCAGGTCGAGGGCCCCCGTAAAGTCGAGCGCCTTCAGGTGCTTGTCCTGGCCTTTGACCGCGCGCTCGAAGGCGCCGCGCAGCTGCTTGTCCAGCGGCGCCTCGTCACCATCGGGCGCGGGAACCTTGCCGTCGAAGTAGCGCTGCAGCATAGACAGGGTGCGGTAGACAAAGTTGCCCAGGTCGTTGGCCAGATCCGCGTTGAAGCGGTCGACCATTGTTTCCCAGCTGAGGTCACCGTCCCGATCGAAGGGAAGCTCGCGCAGGAGCAGGTAGCGGACGGCATCGGCACCAAAGCGCTCGGCGGCCTCGAGGGGATCGATGTAGTTGCCGGCACTCTTGCTCATCTTCTCGCCGCGCACCGTGAGGAACCCGTGCGCGTAGACCCGCTTGGGCACCGCCACCCCCGCCGACAACAGCATCGCCGGCCAGTAGAGGCAATGGAAGCGCGTGATGTCCTTTCCAATCACGTGCAGGTCGGCGGGCCACCAGCGCTTGAACATCGCCTCATCGGTGCCATAGCCGACGCCGGTGACGTAGTTCACCAGGGCATCGCCCCAGACGTACACGACGTGCTTGGGGTCGCCCGGGAATGGGATGCCCCACTTGATGGTCGAGCGCGAAATGCTGAAGTCCTGGAGGCCGGCCCGGAGCCACCCCAGCACTTCGTTGCGGCGCGTGTCTGGCTGGATGAAGTCGGGGTGCTTGTCGATGTGCTGCTGGAGGCGGTCCTGGTAGCTCGACAGCTTGAAGAAGTAGTTTTCCTCCTTGAGCCACTGCGCCTTGAGGGTTGGATGAATCAGGCAGTATCCATCCTTGAGGTCGGCGTCCCCCTTGAAGGCTTCGCAAGAGATGCAGTACCAACCCTCGTAGTGGCCCTTATAGATGTCGCCGTTCTCCTGCATCCTGGCGATGAAGGCCTGCACGCCGCGCACGTGGTCGGGGTCTTCGGTCCGGATGAAGCGGTCGTAGGCGATGCTGAAGCGCGCCTCGATGTCGCGGTAGAGCTGAGCCATCCGCGCTGTGAAGGCTTCGGTCGACACCCCCTCTTCCTCGGCACGACGCCGGACGTTCTGCGAATGCTCGTCCGTCCCGGTCAGAAAGAAGGTGTCATCGCCGATCATCCGGTGATGACGCGCTAGGACGTCGGTGCCTACCAGCTCATAGATGAAGCCGAGGTGCGGCGCCGCGTTGGGATACACAATGGCGGTCGTAACGTAGAACTTACTCATCTCGCGGTTTCCAATCGCTGCCGGCAACCACGACCGTCAGCTCGCCGCGGGGCGGGACCTTTGTGAAGTGCTCGAGAAGCGTTGCCGCTGTCCCACGTAAGAACTCTTCGTGGAGCTTGGTGATTTCCCGCGCCACGACCAGCGAGCGTGGGCCGAGGGCGGACGCCATTATATCCAATGTCTTGAGTATCCGATGGGGCGATTCGAAGAAGACGAAGGTGCGTTTCGCCTCGGCCGCGTCTCGCAACGCCCGCTCCAGCTCACCGCGCTTGCGTGGCATGAAGCCCAGGAAGGTGAACTGGTTGGTGGGGAGACCGGAGCTCACCAACGCCGCCAGCACCGCCGAAGGTCCCGGGATCGGCACCACCGGATAGCCGGCGGCGACCGCGGCGCTCACCAGGCGCACCCCTGGGTCCGAGAGGGCTGGGGTCCCGGCATCCGAGACCAGGGCGATGTCGTGCTGCGCCAGGCGACCGAGAATCGATTGCAGCTGGCGTGCCTCGTTCTTCGCATGCAGGCTGATCAGCGGCCGGCGCAAGCCAAAGTGGGTCAGCAACTTGAGCGTATGCCGGGTGTCTTCGGCCGCGATCAGGGGTGCGGACTCCAGCACATGGATGGCGCGCAGGGTGATGTCGTCCAGGTTGCCAATCGGCGTGGCGACCAGGTAGAGCGTTCCCAACGTCGGCCGCGTTCCGCCCTACCGTCCCCAATCGCGGGGGTAGCGGAACTCGCGATCGATGGTGCGCGAGGAGAGCTTGGCGATCAGCGGGAGGCGCCGCTTGTACTGGTTCTCACGGACCCGGCGGACGATCTCGGTGATGAAGGCTTGGTCGAACCCCTGCCCCTTGAGCTCATCGACCGAGTAACGTCGGTCGACCAGGTAATAGAGCAGCTGATCGATCATGCGGTATTGGAAGCCGAGCTCCGTCTCATCGGACTGCCCGCTCCAGAGATCCGCCGAGGGGGCCTTCTGTACGATGGCGGTCGGGACCCCGACCGCGTCGGCCAGCTGCCACACCTGTGTCTTGTACAGGTCGCCGATCGGGTTGATGGCGCTTGCCATGTCGCCGTAGATCGTCCCATAGCCGAGGAGCAGCTCCGTCTTGTTGCTCGTCCCGATGACGAGCGCCCGAAATGCCGAGGACTGGTCGTACTCGATCGACTTCCGTTCGCGCGCCATCTTGTTGCCGCGCCGCCGCGGGTCGGCGTCCGGAAAGCGCGCGAAATAGGCGTCGATCTGCGGCGTGATATCGACCTCGAGGTGCTCGATGCCGAGCTGCCGGACCACCTGCAGCGCGTCGCTCATGCTCTTGGGGTCGCTGGTGCGGTAGGGCATGATCACGCCCAGCACGTTCTTCGGGCCAAGCGCCTCGGCGGCGAGCGTGGCCACCAGGCTGGAGTCGACGCCGCCGCTCAGTCCCAGCACGACCCGTTCGAAGCCGACCTTGCGCACCTCGTTCTGGATGAACCCGACCAGGATCTTCCGGACCAGCTCCGGGTTGATCTGGAGCGGCGGGAAGACCGGTTCAGAAAGGCTTGCGGGTACGCTCATGCCAGACTCGGCGAAGCTCGTTGATGGTGAGCTCGATGCGCTCGTCACGCAGCAGCGGATTGGCCAGCCGCTCGCGTCGAACATCGGCGAGGTCGATGTGGGCGAGCACAAGCGCCTCGTCGGCATCCTGTTGCTGCGCGATGATGTCACCGTTGGGCCCGATCACCATCGAACCGCCCCAGAAGTTGGCGCCGTCCTCGAAGCCGACGCGATTGCAGTAGAGGAAGAAAGTCGTCAGGAATTGGGCGTAGGTTCGACAGACGAGCGCGTACGACTCCGCCGTGCCCAGGCGCTCATCGGTCGTGATGCCACGGCCGGGGCTGGAGGAGGGGCAGATGATCATGTCCACGCCTTCCAGGCTCAGGATGTAGGCGCTGCTGAGGTGCCAGATGTCCTCGCACACCAGGATCCCGGCGCGTCCGAAGGGCGTCGCGAAACTGCGGAAGCGATCACCCGGGGCGAAGTACCGCTGCTCATCGAACATGCCGTACGTCGGCAGATAGACCTTGCGATGGACGTGCTGGAGCTCGCCGCGGCTGAAATAAAGGCTGGCGTTGAAGTAGCGGTGGTCGGGGGACTCGATCACGGCGCCCAGCACGACGTCCAGCTCCGTGGAGAGGCCGGCCAGCTCGCGCATTTGCGGGCTGTCGAGCTGGATCGCGCTGTCCGGCACCAGGTCTTTGAGGAAGTAGCCGGTCAGGCTGAGCTCCGGAAAGACGAGCAGTTGGGCACCGGCCTCGGCCGCCTGCTTGACCCACTCGCGGTGGCGCTCGAGGTTGCGACCACGGTCGCCCAGTGCCGGATCGATTTGCGCCAGGGCGACCGAGAGGCGACCGTCATCCGTCATGCCGTAACCGGCGCCGGCAGGCGGACACCCCCGCCCCGCGCCAGCCACTGGACAATGGCTGGGGCCATTTCCGTCGACGACCCGAGGTGCACCGCCGCCCGTGGCAGCGCATCGAGGAAGGCCGCGCCGTAGGTCCGGTTCGCGATCCGGTGATCCATCAGGACGACGGCGCCGCGATCCGTCTGGCGGCGGATCAACCGGCCGAAGCCCTGCTTCAGTCGCAGCACCGCCTCGGGCAGCGCCAGCTGGCCGAAGGGATCAGCGAGCGAGGCGCTGCGCGCCAGCTGCAAGGGGTCGCTCGGAACCCGGAATGGCAAGCGCACGATCACGACGCACGAGAGCGCGTCTCCAGGCACGTCGATGCCCTCCCAGAAGCTGCTGCTGCCAAGAAGGATGCTGCGCGGGTGCTCCTGGAACTGCGCCAGCAGTTGTCGCCGCGTGCCATCGAGGTTCTGCGCCAGGACAGTGAGGCCGCTACGCGCGATCCGCGTCCGCAACCGGTCGGCAACATCGCGCAGTTGCTGATGCGAGGTAAAGAGCACCAGCGTCCGGCCGCCAATCGCCTCGCCGATCTCGCCGACCACCTCGGTGACCTGGTCGAGGAAGGCCGGGTCGGCGAGATCGCGCAGGTCGGTCGGCAGGCAGAGCAGCGCCTGCGAGAGATAGTCGAACGGAGACGCGAGCACCATCTCGTGGGTCGCCAGTGCCTCGAGCCCGACGCCGCGCTTGAAGTAGGCAAACGAGTCCGCCACCGCCAGCGTCGCCGAGGTGAAGACCACCGTCTGCTTGCCCTGGAACGCCCGTGCCTGGAGCTCACGGCCCGCCGCGGTTGGGGCCGCTTGCAGCACCGGCCGGCCCGATCGACGCTCCGTCCCAACCCAGTAAAGCCGGTCGGGACGAGGCTGCAGCAGTGCCTGGACAACCAGGTCGGCACGGGCATGCAGTTGCCCTTTGAACAGATCCAGCTCGCGCTCGGCGTAGGGGCTGGCTTCCAGGGGCAATCGCGCCCCGGCATCATCCAGCGCGAGGCGCAGGGCGGTCGCCTGTTCGCCCAGTGCGCTCGCGAGCGCCGACAGCTGCGAGACGTCCGGCAGGCTACGGCTGATCGCGTCCAGGATGACGGGCTCGTCGCGCGACGGGCGAAGCGGCACCTCAGGCTGGCGAGCCCGGATGATCGCCCTGGCCTCGCGGAAGAAATCGGTTGCCGCCTGGCGGCAATCCGCGGCCGTTGTCCGCAGCCCATCGTCGGGCGGTCCGACCGCCGCCCGGAACCAGGTAAGCGTCCCGTCGATGCTTTCCAGTAGCTCTTCCTCACCCACCCGCAGCGTCAGGGCGTCGACGGCGGTTTCCTCGAGCTGATGGGCCTCATCCACCACGAGGTGCTCGTGGGGCGGCAACACCGAGCCGCCGGCCAGCGCATCGGCCAGCAGCAGTGCGTGGTTGGTCACGATCACATCCGCGTCCTGCGCCGCCCGGCGGCTGTTCCAGTAGAAGCACTTCTGCGCTTTGTAGTTCTCGCAGTGGGCGGCCAGGCAATCGTCCGGCGTGGACGCCGCCCGCAACCAGAAGAGTTCCTCGAAGCCGTTGAGCTTGATCTCCGCGCGGTCTCCATTGCGGGTTTGCGCCAGCCAGACGAGCATCCGCAGCTTGAAGGTCAGCTCCTCGTCAAACCAGGTCCCATCCGCGCGCCGGCTGGGAGCGTTGAGATACCGGTTCCAGCGCCGCAGACTCACATAGTTCGCCCGACCCTTGAGCAGCGAGGCCTTGAAGTCGAACGGCAGCCAGCTGCGCATGAACGGGATGTCCTTGGAAAACAGCTGCTCCTGGAGGGTGATCGTGTTGGTCGCAATCACTACCCGCTCACCGCTCGCCACCGCGTGATGGACCGCCGGAACCAGATAGGCGAGCGATTTTCCGGTGCCGGGGCCGGCCTCCACCAGCAGGCGGCCGCCGCGAGCATAGAGCTGCGCTACTGCGAGCGTCATCTGCAGCTGCGATTCGCGAAGCTCGTAATCCTCGAGCAGCCCGGCCATCGGACCATCCGGACCGAGCAGGGCGGAAATCGCCCGCGGATCTGTGGCGGGAACGTTCCCGGTCGTCGGCCTGGCGGCCGCCACCGACGGGCGTGGAAGGCTCTCGACGCCGCTGGAACCACCGGCCTGCGCGTGGCGGAGAAAGTGGTGTAACGGATGCGGCCATCCCTCGGCCAGCTCGAGCATCCGCGCGAGGAGGTCGCCGGGGAAGCCGCGCGCGTGGTGCGACAAATAGCGAAAGAGCTGGCGCGCCGCATCGGCGTCGGAGAGGGCGCGGTGCGGATGCGGATGCGTCAGGCCCAGCTGGCGCGAGAGATGCGGCAGGCTGTGGCTGGGCGCCATCGGCAGCATGATCCGGGCGAGGTCGAGCGTGTCGAACAACTCATAGCTTCCGTCGCTCACCGGATGGACCAGGAAGGACAGGTCGAAGTGACCGCTGTGGGCGACCACGCCGCTGTCGCCGACGAAGTCGATCAGCTGGGCCAGCACCTCCTCGGGATGCGGCGCCGCCACCACATCGGCGTCCCGGATCCCGGTCAGGTCCTGAACCGCTCGCGGGATCGCGACCTCCGGCCGAACCAGCGACTGGAAGGTTGCCAGGACCTCATCACCGCGAAAGCG
>VBIS01000213.1 GCA_005880605.1 Chloroflexota bacterium | reverse complement strand
CTTGGTCACCGTGGGTAGCACGATATGTTTGACTTTCACGGAGCGGTTTTGTATACAGTAGGGAGTGCCCAAGAGTAGCCAGCCGCGGCGCCCAGACCTTCAGGTCAAAGGGCACCAGACCCCCTCCTCGGGCACCAACGGGTCCCACGCGGACGGTCCCGACCGCCGCCAAACGCCCGGCATCTCGGCGCAGGACGCCGAGCTGATTCTGGCGGTCCTCCGGGAGCTGAAAAAGGGCAACTTCTCCGTTCGCATGCCGCTGACCTCGAACGGGACCTACGGCAAGATCGCCGCCGAGCTGAACGGCCTGATCGAGCTCAATGAGCGCAATGCCAAGAACCTCTCCGGCGTCGCCCGCGTCATCGGCGCGGTCGCCGAGGGCGACCTCTTCCAGACCATGGAAATGGAGTTGGACGGCCGGCCGCTCGAGGGCCAGTTCCTTCGAACCGCGCGCACGGTCAACGCCATGGTCCACCAGCTCCGCTCCTTCACCTCCGAGGTCACGCGCGTCGCCGAGGAGGTCGGCACCCAGGGCAAGCTCGGCGGCCAGGCCCAGGTCAAGGGCGCGGCCGGTGTGTGGAAGGACCTGACCGACAACGTCAACCTGATGGCGGCCAACTTGACCGCCCAGGTGCGCAACATCGCCACCGTCACCACCGCGGTCGCCAACGGCGACCTCTCGAAGAAGATCACGGTGGACGTCCGCGGCGAGATTCTCGAGCTGAAGGACACCATCAACGTCATGGTCGACCAGCTCAACGGCTTCGCCTCGGAAGTTACCCGTGTCGCTCGCGAGGTGGGTACCGAGGGCAAGCTGGGCGGCCAGGCCCAGGTGCGCGGCATCGGCGGCGTCTGGAAAGACCTGACCGACAACGTCAACTTCATGGCGAGCAACCTTACCGCCCAGGTGCGCAATATCGCCGACGTCACAACGGCGGTCCAGAAGGGCGACCTGTCCAAGAAGATCACGGTCGAGGTTCAGGGCGAGATCCTGGAGCTGAAGAACACCATCAATGTCATGGTCGATCAGCTCAACGCCTTCGCCCGCGAGGTCACCCGCGTCGCACGGGAAGTCGGTACCGAGGGCAAGCTGGGCGGCCAGGCCGAGGTGCAAGGCGTCGCGGGTGTCTGGAAGGATCTCACCGACAACGTTAACTACATGGCCGGCAACCTCACCGCCCAGGTGCGCAACATTGCCGAGGTAACGACCGCAGTCGCCGAGGGCGACCTCTCCAAGAAGATCACGGTCGATGTCCGTGGCGAGATCTCGCAGCTGAAGAACACCATCAACTCGATGGTGGATCAGCTGAACGCCTTCGCCGGTGAGGTCACCCGCGTGGCGCGTGAGGTCGGTACCGAGGGACGGCTGGGCGGACAAGCGAGCGTCCCCGGCGCATCCGGCACCTGGAAGGACCTGACGCTGCAGGTTAACCAGCTCGCCGCCAACCTGACCACGCAGGTCCGCAACATTGCCGAGGTAACGACCGCGGTGCAGCGCGGCGACCTGTCCAAGAAAATCACCGTTGAGGTCCAGGGCGAGATCCTCGAGCTCAAGAACACGATCAACGTCATGGTCGATCAGCTGAATGCCTTCGCCTCGGAAGTCACGCGCGTGGCTCGGGAAGTCGGCACCGAGGGGCGCCTGGGCGGCCAGGCGCACGTCCCGGGTGCGTCAGGAACCTGGAAAAACCTCACCGACAACGTGAACTCGATGGCAGGCAACCTGACCGCCCAGGTGCGCAACATCGCCGACGTCACCACCGCCGTCGCCCGCGGTGATCTGTCGAAGAAGATCACGGTCGACGTCAAGGGCGAAATCCTCGAGCTGAAGGACACGATCAACGTCATGGTCGATCAGCTCAACGCCTTCGCCTCCGAGGTTACGCGCGTCGCCCGTGAAGTCGGTACTGAGGGTAGGCTGGGTGGGCAGGCCCAGGTTCGCGGCGTGGTCGGCATCTGGAAGGACCTCACCGACAACGTCAATTTCATGGCCGGCAATCTGACGGCGCACGTGCGCAACATCGCCGAGGTAACGACCGCCGTCGCCAACGGCGACCTGTCCAAGAAGATCACGGTCGGCACCGAAGGCATCCTCGGCGGCCAGGCCGACGTCCCGGGCGTGTCCGGGACGTGGAAGGCGCTGACCGACAACGTCAACTTCATGGCGAACAACCTCACCACCCAGGTGCGGAACATCGCCGAGGTCACGACCGCCGTCGCCAACGGCGACCTCGGCAAGAAGATCACCGTCGACGTCAAGGGCGAAGTGCTCGAGCTCAAGAACACGATCAACGTCATGGTCGATCAGCTGAATGCCTTCGCCTCGGAAGTCACCCGCGTGGCCCGTGAGGTCGGTACCGAAGGCAAGCTGGGTGGCCAGGCGCAAGTCAAGGGCGTGGCGGGGACCTGGAAAGACCTCACCGATAACGTGAACTTGATGGCGGGTAACCTCACCGACCAGGTGCGGGGCATCGCCCGCGTCGTGACCGCGGTCGCCAACGGCGACCTGCGCCGCAAAGTCGTCTTCGAAGCCAAGGGCGAGATCGCGTCCCTCGCCGACACCATCAACGAAATGACCGACACCCTGGCGATCTTCGCCGAGCAGGTCACCACCGTCGCCCGAAAAGTCGGCGTCGAGGGCGAGCTGGGCGGCCAGGCGAGCGTCCCGGGCGCCGCCGGCACCTGGAAGGACCTGACTGACAACGTCAACCAGCTGGCCGCCAACCTGACCGGCCAGGTGCGGGCGATCGCCGAAGTAACCACGGCGGTCACCGAGGGCGATCTCACCCGATCGGTCCGGGTCGAGGCCAGCGGGGAGGTGGCCCTGCTGAGCGGCAAGATCAACGAGATGATCCGCAACCTCAAAGAGACGACCCAGAAAAACATGGAGCAAGACTGGCTCAAGACCAACATCGCCAAGCACACCCGGATGCTGCAGGGCCAGCGCGACCTGCGGACCGTCGCGGACCTGATCCTCACCGAGATCGCCCCCCTGGTCTCGGCACAATTTGGCGCCTTCTACATCGTCGATACCGGGGAAACCGCGGAGCCGGTGCTTCGCATGGCGGCTGGCTACGCCATCAGCGAGAGCGAAGGCGCCGGGAAGGCTTTTCGCTGGGGTGAGGGGCTGGTCGGTCAGTGTGCTCGGGATGCGCGGCGGATCCTGCTGACCACCGTGCCGTCCGGCTACATCGGCATCCGTTCAGGGCTGGGCGAAGCGCCCCCCAACAGCATCGTGGTACTGCCCGTGATCTTCGAGGGTCGGGTGAAGGCCGTCGTCGAACTGGCTTCCGTCCAACCATTCAACGAGACGCACCTCGACTTCCTGGATCAGCTGACCGACGGCATCGGCGTCGTGCTGAACACGATCGAGGCCAACATGCGCACCGAGGAGCTACTCAAGCAGTCGCAGATCCTCTTCGCCGAGGCCCAGGAAGCGAGCAAGAGCAAGAGCGCTTTCCTCAGCATGGCGGCGCACGAATTGCGGACGCCGCTGTCGGTAATCACCGGCTACCTCTCGATGCTCCAGGACGGAACGCTCACGCCCGACAAGTGGGAGCGCCCGCTACGGGTCCTGATCGGCAAGGCGACCGAGCTGAACAGCATCGTCGATGACCTGCTGACCGCCGCCCGCATCGAGGGCGGCACGGTGCCGACCGATACCAAGACGCTCGATCTGCGCGAGATGGCTCGCCAGGCCATCGCCCGCGCCGAGGCCCGGGCCGGCTTGCTCCGGGCGGAGATGAGCTACAGCGAGCCGGACGAGCCCGTCGCGGTCAATGCCGACCGCGAGCAGCTGGCTCGAATCATCGATAACCTCATCAACAACGCGCTGACCTATAGTGCCGGGCGGCCGTGGGTCAGGCTCACCGTTGTCAACGACGAGGGACCAGCCCTGGTCGTCGAGGACCACGGGGTCGGCATCCCGAGTGACAAGCACGACAAGATCTTCGAGCGCTTCTTCCGCATCGACGATCCGGGTCTCGGACCTCAGCCCGGCACCGGGCTCGGCCTCTTCATCAGCCGCGAGCTGGCCGACCGCCACGGCGGTTCGCTCACACTCGAAAAGAGCGACGTCGGCAGGGGCAGTACGTTCGTCGTTCGCCTTCCTCCCGCGTCCGGCGTGCATGCCGCCAGCCTGTTGTCTGCAGCGCCGGCCCTGGAAGGTAGCCCGACCGCCTAGAAGGATTTGGGCGGCGCTGCGGAGAACAGTGAGATCGCCTGCTTGACGTCCGTACTGCCGCACTTCGGGCAGGCATGTTCCTTCTGACGCTCCGCGTAACTGCCCATCACCTCGAAGAGATCGCCGCATTTCGAGCACTTAAACTCATAAATCGGCATGGCGCTGATCCTCCTGGAACCTCCCACCGTTTGGTCGCCTAAGGCCACTCTATTCCCTTCCCGGGCTCGCAGGGGAGGGTCGGGGCGGGGGCCTTATTCCCCTCCCCTCTGGGGGAAGGCAGGGTGGGGGCCACTGCGAGAACCAACGCCAATATCCCGAGCACACCGCCCACCATCGGACGCACTCCTCCGACGCCCGCCTTCAGGTGGATGGCGGTGAGACCAACGTTGCCCGCGGCGACCAGTCCCGCGAGCCCGAGGGTGGCTGCGCGCGCTCCGCGTCGCTCACCGCGCGCATAACGCAGCGTAACCACCCCGAGCAGGGCGGCCCATGCCACAAGCCCGAGGACTGAACCCGCGGCGCGTCCGGGGGCGTCCGTGAACATCGCGCCTCGCGTGGCCAGGAATTCTGCGACGTCGACCGTCCCCGC
>VBIS01000121.1 GCA_005880605.1 Chloroflexota bacterium | reverse complement strand
CAGCGCCAGCACCTGCGGCTGCTCGACGGCGTTCGCCTCCGACTTCCAGAAGACGGAGCCCAACTCGAAGAGGTGCGCCCCGCCCTGGTCCTGCCGCGCGTTGAGGGCAAGCGCCTCCAGAAGTCCGGGGAGCAGGCTGCGACGAAGCGCGTCGCGGTTTTCCGCCATCGGGTTCTTGATTCCCAGGAGCGACGGCGCCGCCATGGGCATCGCGATCGCGGGGGTGCCG
>VBIS01000120.1 GCA_005880605.1 Chloroflexota bacterium | reverse complement strand
CAATCCCTTTTCGAATCGCGATGAGGCCTCGGTCCGCAAGCCGAGCAGACGCGCCGTCCGGCGGATCGAGCGCGGCTCCCAGGTCGCCGCCTCCAGGAAAATATCTGTGGTCCCGAACTGGACGGCGCTGTCGGCGCCACCGATGATGCCAGCGATCCCCTGGGCCCGCTCGGCGTCGGCCACGACCATATCGCTCGAGGTCAGGCGCCGGGTCTTGCCATCGAGGCATGCGATCTCCTCAGCGTCACGGGCACGGCGGACCACGATCCGCCCATCCTTGAGGCGCTGGTAGTCGAAGGCGTGCATCGGTTGCCCGCTTTCGAGCATCACGTAGTTGGTGATGTCCACGATGTTGCTGATCGGTCGGACGCCCGCGGCTCGTAGCCGCGCCTGCATCCAGGCTGGCGACGCGGCGACGGTGACCCCGGTCATCAACCGCCCGTTAAATCGTCGGCAACCGTCGGGGGCGTCAATCCGAACCAGTTCAGGTGCATCCGACGTTCGGACTTTCGGGAGGCCGGGCGCGCGCAGAGGCAAGCTGAAAATCGCACCGACCTCCCGGGCGATGCCCAGGTGACACAGGAGATCGGGGCGGTTCGACTTGATCTCGAGTTCGAGGATGGTGTCGCGCGGATACAGCGTTCGAAGATCCATACCCAGAGGCGCGGAGGGGTCGAGGACCATGATGCCCGCCGCATCTTCCCCGAGGCCGAGCTCGATGGCGGAGCACAGCATGCCAGCGGATTGGACGCCGAGGAAGGTCTTGGTGTCGATCCGCCGGTCCTTCAATCTCGAGCCGGGGAGGGCGTACGGGACCCGGTCGCCGACTTTGAGATTCCAGGCGCCGGTCACTACCTCGGTGACGGCTGGCCCCGTGGTAACCGTGGCGAGCTGGTTCTTCGTCGATCCCGGCAGCGGCCGCAGGGCCTGGACCTCGGCGACGACCACGTTCTCGAAGTCGACGTCCTGTTCCACGATGCGCTCGACCTCATTGCCCGCCAGCGTCAGCCGGTTGGCCAATGTGTTTACATCGGCCGGGACATCGACGTACTCCCTGAGCCAATTGAGCGAAATCAGCATGATGCCCTAGAACTGCCTCAGAAAGCGCACGTCGGGCTCGAGAAACAGCCGGATATCGCTGACGTTGTACTTCAGCATTGCCAGCCGGTCCAGCCCGGCGCCGAAGGCGAAACCGGCATAGTGGTCGGGGTCGATGCCGCCGTTGCGGAGCACCTGTGGATGGACCATGCCGGCACCCAGGATCTCGAGCCAGCCAGCCTTGCAGCTTCGGCATCCCGCGCCGCCGCAGAGGCCGCAGGAGACCGCGGCGCCAATGCTTGGTTCGGTGAAGGGAAAATGGTCGCCGACGATCCGAATGCGCCGGTCGGGACCGAACAGCGAGCGCGCGAAATACTCGATCGTCCCCTTCAAGTCCGAGAGGCGGATATCGTGGTCGACCACGAGGCCCTCGAATTGGTAGAACTGCGACCCGTGCGATGGGTCCGTCGCATCGCGCCGGTAGACGGCGCCGGGGGCGATGATCCGGATCGGCGGCTTGTGGCTCTGCATGTAGCGGATCTGCACCGGCGAGGTGTGGGTGCGGAGCAGCAGCTGGTCCGCATCGACGTAGAAGCTGTCCATGGTGTCGCGCGCCGGATGCTCGGCGGGGATGTTGAGCGCCTCGAAGTTGTGGACCTCGTCCTCCACCTCCGGGCCCAGCGCCACCTCATAGCCGAGCCGCGAGAAAATCGCCTTGACCTCCCGAAGGATCAGCGTCAGCGGATGCAGGTGGCCGCGACGGACCGGGTTGGGGACGAACGTCATGTCCACCCACTCGGTATCGCCGAGCGCGGTGTGGCGTTTCGCTTCGAGCGCTGCCTGGCGCTCCGCGATCCAGCCGAAAATCTCGTCCTTGAGCTGATTCGCCGCAGCTCCGGCGGCGGCGCGCTCTGCAGCGGGCAGGCTTCCGAGCTGCCTCAAGACTCCGGTGAGCTCGCCCTTCTTCCCCAGCAGGCCGACCCGCAGGTCTTCGAGGGCCCTCTGGTCACCCGCCGCGTCGACGCGTTCACGCGCGCTCGCGCGAAGCTGCTCGAGTTCCCCGACGACGTTTTGCTTCATCCGATTACACCTCCAGGCGCGCCTGATTCATCAGCGTGGAGGCGGCCGGCAATCGGGAGGCGAGAGCTGAGTGGCGCTAGCTCAGCTCGTGCCGGCCCCGGGCCGGCCGACTAAAGATGAAGCGGTCGCTGCGTCGCATGGTGTTCGCCATGTTACGACTTGGGGCCGCCCTTGGCGACCGCGACCAGCTCGCTAAAGGACTGCGCGTCACGCACCGCCAGGTCGGCCAGCATCTTGCGATTGATGTTGACGCCTGCCACCTTGAGCCCGTGCATGAACTGGTTGTAAGGCATGCCCTGGCTTCGCGAGGCAGCGTTGATCCGGGCGATCCAGAGCCGGCGCATGTCACGCTTGCGCGCCCGACGGTCGCGATAGGCGTACTCGAGCGCGTGGAGCACGGCCTCGTTTGCTGGCCGGAACAGGGTCCGATGCGTCATCCGGAAGCCTTTGGCCAGGTTGAGGATCTTCTTGTGGCGCTTCCGAGCCGGGACGCTTCGCTTTACGCGTGGCATCTCAGTCCTTGTCCTTCAGGTAGGGCGCTGCCCGGCGCAACCGCCGAGCGTCCTTCCCCGTCAGCACCAGCAGCTTGCTGTACTGACGCTTGCGCCGAGGGCTCTTGTGCCCCAGCAGGTGACTCTTTTGCGCGTGCGGGCGCACGATCTTTCCGGTCTTGGTCACCCGGAACCGCTTGGCCGACGCGCGATGTGTACGCAATTTGGGCATCGATCGCTCCTTTAACTCTTGGGCGCCTGGGCCCGCACGGGAGGTTCAGCCGGCGCCGGTGCGGATGGTGTGGGCGGGGCCGGCGGGGCCGCCGGAGCCGCCGCGCCGGCAGGGGCCAGGATCATGATCATGTTCCGGCCCTCGAGCAGCGGCATGCGCTCCACCGTGCTGATGGTCTTTAGTTCCAGCGCCATCCGCTCCAGCAGCCGCTTGCCGATGTCCTGATGCACCATCTCGCGGCCGCGGAACATGATCGTCAGCTTGACCTTGTCGCCCTCTTCGAGGAACGACTTGACGGCATGGAACTTCGTCTGGAAGTCATGCTCGCCGATCTTGGGACGGAGTTTCATTTCTTTGACCTTGATGACGTTGTGCTTGCGGCGTCCATCTTTCTCTTTTTTGATGCTTTCGAATTTGAATTTGCCGTAGTCCATGATCCGAGCCACTGGTGGCTGCGCCTGGGGCGCAACTTCCACCAGGTCCATCTCCCGTTCCACCGCCAAGGCTTTGGCGCGGTCGATGGGCAGGACACCCAACTGCTCGTTGCGATCGTCGATGACGCGGACTTCAGCGGCGCGGATCTGGTCGTTGATGCGAAGTTCCCTAAATGCCGTGGATCAAGCCTCCTTCGAACATAAAAAAAGATAGCCTCAGAGCTATCTTCGTCCCCTTTACCTCTTTGGCCCGGCCTGGAGGTGAGAGTCGGACAGCCTCTCTTGGCACGCGGGAGTATACCACGTCATCACAGTTGCCAACCCCCATCGCGGACGAGGGGTCATGGTCCCCTCCCCCGCTCGCGGGGGAGGGCAGGGTGGGGGCTCTACAGGGGTAACCGCGATTCGTCCTCGAGTTGGGCCAGGAATTGGTCGGTAGTCAGCGATACCTGGTCGCCGCCCTCGCGCCGCCGGATGTTGAGCGTCCCGGCCTCCAGCTCCTTATCCCCCACCACCGCCATGTAAGGGACCTTCTGCAGCTGAGCATTGCGGATCTTCGCCTGCATCCGCTCCGCTCTGCCGTCGACCTCGACTCGCAGGTCTTTGTCGCGGAATCGGTGCGCCAGCTTGGTGACGGCCTCCAGGTGACGGTCCGCGATCGGAATGAAGACCAGCTGGACCGGGGCGAGCCAGACGGGGAACGCGCCACCGTAGTGCTCGATCAGGTAGGCCATGAAGCGCTCCATAGACCCGATCGGCGCCCGGTGCAGCATCACCGGCCGCTCCATCGTTTGCTCCGACGTCACGTACTCGAGCCCGAATCGCTCCGGCAACAGAAAGTCGATCTGGTTGGTCGAGAGGCTGAACTCGCGGCCGATGGCGTCCTTGATTTGCACATCAAGCTTCGGTCCGTAGAAGGCAGCCTCGCCCGGCGCCTCGACAAATGGATGCCCGGACGCACGGAGCGCCTCGCGGGCCGCATCCTGGGCGCGCTGCCAGATCGCCGGATCACCCATCCACTTATTGCTGACCTCGTCGCGAAGGGATAAGCGGAAATAGAAGTCCTTGATGCCGAAGGCGCGGTAGACCTGCAGGATGAGCTGGATCACGCGCTCGAACTCGACGTTCAGCTGGTCCGGCCGGCAAAAGATGTGGGCATCGTTGATGGTGAATGCCCGAACCCGAATCAGCCCCGAGACTTCGCCCGACTTCTCGTAGCGATAGACGGTGCCGAGCTCCGCGATCCGCACCGGCAAATCGCGAAAGCTGGACGGCTTGCGCTGAAAGAGACGGATATGGTGCGGACAGTTCATGGGCCGCAGCTGCCACTCCTCGTCCTCCATCTCGGACGGCGCATACATCGAGTCCCGGTAGCGCTCGAGGTGTCCGCTGACCTTGTAGAGCTCCAGGCGGGCGATGTCGGGGGTCTTGACGTGCTCGTAGCCCTGGCGGCGTTCGAGGCGCAGGATGAACTCCTCCATCTGGTGACGGATGGCGGCCCCCTTCGGGGTCAGTAACGGCAGGCCGCGGCCCACCATTTCGTCGATCAGGAAGAGATCGAGCTCCTTTCCCAGCTTGCGATGATCACGCTTGGCGGCCTCCTCGAGCATCTTGAGGTGCGCGTCGAGCTCCGCCTGAGTCGGAAAGGCGGTGCCGTAAATGCGAGTCAGCTGCTGGTTCTTCTCGCTCCCCTTCCAATAGGCGCCGGCAATGGAGAGCAACTGGAAGGCACCCAGTTTGCCGGCGTTGGCCACGTGCGGCCCCAGGCAGAGGTCGACGAAGTCTCCGGTCCGGTAGAGCCGCGCGTTGGGCTCGGTGACCTTCTCTTCGATCAACTCGACCTTGAGCGGCTGGTGCAACCGTTCGAACATGGCGACGGCTTCGGCCCGAGGCACCTCTTCTTTGACGAAGGGTGTCGCGGCCTTGACGATCTCATGCATGCGTGCCTCGATCTTCGGCAGTTGCTCGGGCAGCAGGCGATCCTGGAACCCGAAGTCGTAGTAGAACCCCTCGTCGGTGGCCGGACCGATGCCGATCACCGTGCCGGGAAAGAGGTCGAGGACAGCCGCTGCCATCACATGCGCCGTCGAATGGCGCAGGGTTTCGAGGTCTTCGCTCATGGCTGTCCGCGCAAAATGGTCAGCCGATTATACGAAGGGACTTGGGCCGCGCTTAAACGGCGCGCAGTCGCTGGAGGCCGGCCGGGATATCGTCCCGGCCCAACGTTCGCTCGTCGAGCGACGCCTCCATGTCGGGATGCACCTGGAACATGATCGAGAGCTGGTGCGCCAGGGGAACGATTGGCGCGCGCCGGGCCTGGCGACGAAGGCGCTCTTGCCGGACCGGGTCCATGGCACAACAGCTAATGCTGCAGTACTTGGCTGTTGCCTTCTTGACCGAGGTCTCGCACCCAGGCCGGGCGCAGATCTTAAGCGACGGGACGTGCTTGAAACCGTGAGCGATCACCAATCCTGTCCTCCACTTCTTTCGGCGGTCCCTGCCGAGACCGTTCTTCCCCTGGCGCGCTACTGATTATGCGCGCCCTTTGTTGCGTGTCAAGTATCGGCTGTGCTTTTCCACATTCTTCGGGTGGCGGGAGGATAACCGGGGGAAAAATTCTCGCGGCCATCAACGCCTGATGGGGTCGTGTAAAGAAGTCGGTGCGTTTGCCGCCGATTCCTGCTGCGCCGCCTACAGCGGGGTCGACGGCGCGCGTGGCTTGAGCTTCCCATCGCGCCGCTGTTGCAGCAGGTCGCCGGCGAGCTGCGGCAGTCCGGCGGCGTCATCGACGCCGCGGATCCAGACGTTGTCGGCACCGAATCGCTTGGCTCGCCGCACCTGGTGCGGCAGCGTCGCCAGCGCGATGATCACCGGCCGTTCGAAGCCGAGCGCGCCGTTGAGCACGCCGAAGACGTAGGCCGTATCCGCTTCCCAGATCGCCATGTCGAAGAGGATCACCTGGGGTTTGAGGCGCTCGCAGAGCTGCTGCACGTCCTGATTCGGGAGAGCGGTCTGGGCATCGAACGCGGCCCCCGTAAACAACTCCTGGTAGGCGGTTGCCTGGCGCGGATCGTTCTCGAAGATGACGACGGCAGTAGCGGAGTCGCTATCCCGAGCGATGGCCATGGTCGAGCGAAATTATGGCATGGACCGAAGGCCGTAAGTAGAAGGGCATCGTCGCGTTACCACATTGAATAGGCCTCCGCTCAAGTCTCCGGGGTCGCCCACCCGGGGACTTTTTTAGCGACTAAGCCACGACCCCAGCCGATCCATATCGACGTTGCCACCACTGAGGACCGCTGCCACCGGACGCTCGATCTCCGCGTCGGCCAGCAACGCCGCCACCGCAGCAGCCCCAGCCGGCTCGACGACCAGCTTCGCCTGCTGGGTGATGGCCTTGACCGCCTCGATGATCGCCGCGTCGCTGACGGTGCGCATCTGGTCGACATAGCGCTGGACCAGGCCGAGGTTGAAGGGACGCGTGTAGGGCGCCCCGAGCCCGTCCGCGATCGAGTCCAGCCGAGACGGCGCCACCGGCTGGCCCGCGGCGAGGCTCTCGCTGACCACCGGTGCCCCCTCAGGCTCCACGCCAATGATCCGGAGTTTCGGCCGCTGCGCTTTGATCGCCACCGCCATGCCCGCGATCAGGCCGCCGCCACCGACCGGGACGACCAGGGTGCGCAGGTCGGGGACGGCGTCCAGGATTTCAAGGCCCACGGTGCCTTGGCCCGCCGCGACCGCGGGATCATCGAAGGGATGCACGAGGTGGAGATTTCGCCGCTGCTGTTCCAGCTCGAGACGCTGCTGCCACTCGACCAGCGGCACCAGCACGATCTCGGCGCCGTAACGACGGATCGCCTGCAGCTTGGTCAGCTGCGCGTCCTCTCGAATGACGACCACGCACGGAATCTGAAAGGCCTGCGCGGCGTAGGCGAGCGCCTGGCCGTGGTTGCCGGCCGAGAGGGTGATCACGCCGCGGCGGCGCTGCTCGTCAGTCAGCTGCAGGACGGCATTGACGGCACCCCGCACCTTGAAGGAGCCGGTCCGCTGCAGGTTCTCGGCCTTCAACCAGACGCCCGGTCCCGCGACCGATTCGCCCGAGAGCGTCGGGGTCTTCAGGACATAGGGTGCGATCCGGTCGGCAGCGGCTCGCACGTCGGCCAGGGATAGGGCGCCCGTGTCAACGGCCATCCGTAGACGGTAGCGGGTTTAGGGCAGCCTGGGGCCGTGGAGAAGGACATAATCGAGTAGCTGCGCCAGCCAGCGGCGAAAGCGGGTCGCCCGGGATGTCACAGCCTTATAACGCCGGAGTCCCCACGAGTTGGCACCCCCTGTGCGACTCAAACCAAAGGCAGCCGGACCATCAAGCCCTTACCTTATGGGCCACCTTCCCCTGCTGAAGGATCCGGATGGCATTGCCGAAGGGGTCGCGGACGCCCATGTCGGTGCCGTAGAAGTGGTCGGTGGGCTCCTGGGTGAAGTCGGTGACCCCGCGCGACTTGAGGGTCTCGTACAGACCCCGGATGTCGTCCGCCTTGAACACAAGCCCGCCCAGCGCGCCCTTCGTGATCAGCTCGCGGAGCTGCGCCGCGGTGGCTTCGTCATGTACCGGCGGGCCCGGCTCCTCGAGGGAGATCTCGGTGACGTCGCCAGGGACGCGCACCGTCAGCCAGCGGTAGGAACCCTGCTTGACATCCTGGCCCTTCTCCAGCCCGAGCTTGTTGACGTAGAAGTCAAGAGCCTCGTCCTTGTTGAGGACCATGATGGAGGCGACGTTGAGTTTGGTGATCATCGCTCGTTTTCTCCTTTGCGAGACTTGATACGGATGATCTTCATCCTAGGAGGCTGTCGCGGCGGCGGCGTCTCCAAAACTGCTCGATCGCCGCGCCACCCCCGCCGCCACCACCGGCCGCGTCGCCCACATCTGGTAGCAGTTGGGGGCCACCATCGGTCCATTCCCCAGTCGGTAGCTCGACGGCGCCTCGCCGACGATCTCCCGGAACGTGCGGCTGAAGGTCCCGCGGCTCGTGAAGCCAACATCGAAGCAAATGTCGGTGACGCTGCGGTCGGTCTCGCGCAGCAGGAACATCGAGCGCTCCACCCGCCGCCGCTGCAGGTAACGGTGCGGCGTCTCCCCGAAGGCGGCGCGGAAGCTGCGGATGAAGTGCGCCTCCGAGAGGTAGGCCACCGCGGCCACAGCGCGGACGTCGAGCGGCTCAGCGTAGGAGCGGTCCATGGCGTCGCGGGCGCGCAATAGGCGCCGGTTCAAGTCCTCGACTTCCCGGCTCACCGACTCTGGCACCGTGGGAGCGCTGGTGGGCGCAACAGGAGTCGAACCTGTGACCTCTTCCTTGTCATGGAAGCGCTCGTACCAACTGAGCTATGCGCCCTGCGCGGCAGTTTACCGTACACGATTACGACTTCATCAACCAAGACCGCCAGGATAATCAGGGAGGCTGTCCCAGAACGGTGGCCAGATGACAAGAGGCGTCGCGACCTCACCACGTTAGATTGTCTTTAGCAAGTAAGGCGGATCCAGAAGGGGCCCGCGGCGGTTGTTTAGGGAGGTGACCACGACATGAGGTTGACGACCACGACCAACGTCTCGGTGGACGGCGTGATGCAGGGATTGGGCGGACCTGACGAGGATCGTCGCGACGGCTTCGAGCGCGGCGGATGGGCCATACCACTTCTCGACACCGAAACCGGGGACTATCTCAACCAGGTCTACGGCGGCGCGGCCGCGTTCCTCTTTGGCCGGCGGACGTACGAGATCTTCGCCGGCTCCTGGGGAGCGATGGCCGATCCGAGCACGAGCCCGATCGCCGCCGCGCTGAACAGCCGGCCCAAGTACGTGGCATCGACCAGCCTCACCGACCCGAAGTGGGCGGGAACGACTGTCCTGCACGGCGACGTCGCCACGGCCGTCAGTGATCTGAAGGCGCATCACGACGGCACACTGCTGGTGCCCGGCAGCGGTGCCCTCGTCCGATGGCTGCTCGCCAACGACCTGGTCGACCAACTCGACCTGCTCACCTATCCCGTCGTCATCGGCCAGGGCACCCGACTGTTCCCCGATTCCGGTCCGGACGTCGCGCTCGACCTGGTCAACTCGCGGACCACTTCCCGGGGCATCACCATCCAGACCTATCGGCCTCTCGGGCGTCCGGAGTA
>VBIS01000119.1 GCA_005880605.1 Chloroflexota bacterium | reverse complement strand
GGGTTACGGTTATCGGCGCGCTTACGGTTCTGATCGGCACGGTTGCGGTCGCTGGCCGGGGCACAAGTCAGCAGGTGACTGGTTCGGGCGATGAAATGCCATCGGCGCTATCGGTTCACCTCAACCAGCTAGCCCAGGCGATTCCAGGCAATGGAGGAGAGTCTAATCGTGGCCCCGGAGGCGCTGATGAGGCGTACCTCCAAGCGCTCGCATACCCCGGGACTGACATTCCGCTCGCACGGATGACGGTGGCCCGCTCGGCAGCGTCGACTGCCAAGGGCCGGCCGGCGGCGCGTACCTCAAGTGGCTGGGTCTCCGTCGGACCGAGCACGGCCCTGTATCCCTTCTCGCCGCTGCGCACGCTTCCGCTCTACGTCCCGAACGCGTATGTGGCCGCAGGCCGCGTGACATCCCTGGCGCTCGCTCCGACCTGCCAGCCGGGCAACTGTCGCCTCTGGGTAGGCGAAGCAACGGGCGGCATCTGGCGCACCGAGGACGCGCTCGCGAATCAACCGGCGTGGAGCTACCTGAGCGGCTCCTTCCCGATCAACTCGGTTGGCACGATCACCTTCGATCCGGCGGACCCGACCGGTAACACGCTCTGGGTCGGCACCGGCGAGGCCAACGCCTGCCGTAGCGGCTGCGTCCATGGCGTGGGCCTCTTCAAGACGACCGACGGCGGCAACACGTGGAGCGGCCCGCTCGGTGGATCGGTTCTAAACGGCCGCGGCATCGGGTCGCTCGCAATCGACCCACTGGATTCCAAGGTTATGTACGTATCGACGGTCCGTGCCATCCATGGGATGACATCCGTATGCTGCTCGGGCGTTGAGCGGATCGTGGTCCCCGGGGCGGCGCCCTGGGGCGTCTACAAGTCGGTAGACGGCGGGACGACCTGGGCCTACATCCATGCCGGTGCGGCAACCCTGGCCGGATGCGGTGACGTGGCTTCCATGGCGACGAACACGACGCCATGCACGCCCATTGGCACCAGGCAGGTGGTTCTCGATCCGACCAACCCTGAGATCGTCTATGCCTCGTCGTACGCCCGTGGCGTCTGGCGGTCGAGCGACGGCGGCACGAGCTGGACGCAGATCAAGACCTCACTCGATTCGACGCAGACAACGACTCTGCCGTGGGTCGCCGTAACGACCCTGGCCAGCGGTCACACGCGCATGTACGTCAGCGAAGGCAATACCGGTATCCCATTGAGCAAGACGAAGATCGAATACAGCCGTGTCTTCCGCAGCGACATGGTCGAGGCCGGTGCTCCCATGTGGAGCGACCTGACATCAGCCAACGAAGGCGATTCGCGTTGGGGCACGTACAACTTCTGCGGCGGCCAGTGCTGGTACGACAACTACGTCTACACGCCCAAGGGTTTCCCAGACATCGTCTACGTCGGCGGATCGTACGGATATGGCGAAAACATTGCGAACCATCGAGCGGTCGTGCTCTCGACGGACGCCGGCCAAGCCTGGACCGACATGACAGCCGACGGTACCGACCCCGTGCATCCGAATGCATTACATCCTGATCAGCACGTGATCGTCACCAACCCCAGCAACCCGTTCCAGTTCTGGGAAGGAAACGATGGCGGCATCATGCGATCCACCGGAAACTTCACCAACGTCTCGAACTGGTGCTCGAACCGCGGGCTGGATCCCGTCTCGCTCCATCGCTGCCAGCAGATGCTGTCTCGGGTTCCCACAGGCCTATCAGGCATCAACCAGGGCATCACCAGCCTGCAATTCCAGAGCCTCTCGGTCAGCCCATTCGACAGCAGCGAGCTGCAGGGCGGGACGCAGGACAACGGCACCTGGGAGAACTACGGCAACACGGTGACCTGGAACAACACGATGATTGGCGACGGCGGCCAGTCGAGCTTCGACATTGGCAATCGGCACTTCCGGTCCCACACCTTTGCTGGTGCTGGGGGCGACGTCAATTTCTCGGATGGGGCGCTGGCGGACTGGATCTGGATTGGTGACCCGATGCAGATTGAAGCGTCGGAGTTCTACGTTCCGTGGATTTCCGACCCAACGGTTAGCAAGACGCTGTTTACTGGCGGGACGCATGTCTGGCGGACGAAAACGGATGGCCAGGGCACGATGACCATGGCGCAATTCAACCAGCACTGCAACGAGTGGACCGGCGACTTCGCGGTGACCTGCGGGGACTGGCAACCGCTTGGCGCGGCCCTTACCTCCACCTTCTATGGCGCCGATAAGAGCGGCGGCGACGTAGTGGCGTTGCAGCGCGCCTCGAGCGATTCGTCCACCCTATGGGCGGCGACCAGCCATGGCCGCGTGTTCGTGTCGAAGAACGTCAATGCGGATCCGGCTAGCGCCGTCGTCTTTAACCGCATCGACAACTTGGCGCCCAACGCGCCAAACCGGTTCATCAGCAGCATCGTCGTCGACCCCAAAAACGCTAACCATGCCTGGATCTCGTACTCCGGCTTCAACGCCACTTCGGGTACGGTCGGTCACGTCTTTGAGGTGACCTACAACCCGGTGGCGGGAACGGCCACATGGGTCAACCTCGACAACGGCCTCGGCGATCTGCCAATCACGGGACTGGTACGGGACCCCAAAGGCGGCACCCTGTACGCCGGTACCGATTACGGCGCGCTTCGGCTGGACTCGGGGGCTGGCGCATGGACACTGGCGGCAACGGGGATGCCGGACATTCCGATCGCCGGTCTGACGTTGGTACCCGGACAGGCACTCTACGCAGCGACCTATGGCCAGGGGGCCTGGAGCCTGAGCCTGAAGTAGGTGCGACTAGCTTCGGAAGACAGGGACGAGGGCGCGGCCTTCGTCCCCGTTCTCTTGGCCAGGCGCTAGGGACGGGCGCGGGGCGAGCCGAGGGCTTCGATCAGGTCTCGCACCTCGGAGGGCGTGAACTCCAAGGTGGCATCGCCCACGGAGAACTCGATCCGCTGGACCGTGGGCGAGACGGTGGCGAAGGGACGAGGAAAAGTCCAGATCCTGTCCCGCCGTGCGATGTCGAATGCCCGGCTCTCAAGCTCGGCCGCAGTGACGGGCAGCTGCAGATGCATCATGGTCGATTGCGGCGGATTCGGAAGGACCTCTACGCCGGGAATGTCGTCAAGCAGTTCAGCGATGGCGAGCGCATGCCGGTAATAGGTCGGCATCCGCGGTAGGCGCGCTCGCAAAGAGGTCAGCGCAGAGGCCGCGTACGGCCACATCGCGAACAGGCGACCGCCGTGGCGGGTTCGCCAGTCCGAGACCTCCGCCACCACGTCGGTGGGTCCGGCGACGCAACAGCCGGCGAGGGCACCCAGACCTTTGTAGAAGGACACATACACGGTGTCGAAGAGGGCAGCGATCTCGGCGGAGTTGCGCCCGTACCACGGTGTCGCCTCCCACAGACGTGCCCCATCCATGTGGACCGCCGCCCCGCGTTCTCGCGCCCAGCTCACCTGGGCGACGAGGTCGTCCCAAGCGGGCAGGGTGCCGCCAAGGTCCCGCTGCGGCAGCTCGAGCAGCAACACGGCCGGACGTTCGTGGACCCCTTCCAGGGTGGACCGCGTCAGGAGGGCGCCGATCTCGCCGGCGGGGACGCCGATCAATCCATGCAGCCGTTGATAACCGCGCCCTTCGTGCCAATCGAGATGACACGCCGGATGAAAGACGATGGCTCGTCGCCCGCTTCGGTCCGCGTGGACGCGCAGGGTTGCTTGTTGGCCCATGGTGCCGCTCGGCAGGAACAGTGCCGCCGGTTTGCCGAGCAGGGACGCCACTTCCGCCTCGAGCTCGCCCACGATACCTCCGCTGCCGTAGCGGTCCGCTTCAACGTCCGAAGGGATCGTGCCCAACATGTCCGCTGCGCTGCGTAGTCCATGCCAGTTGACGGCCCGGGTACAGCCGGCACGAAGGACCGCCAGCTCCGCGTCGGTCGGCCTGTCAGTCACACGACCAATTTTGACAGCCACGTCCTAATCCACCTGGTACTCCAGGAGGACGAGCCGCTGGTCGAGCACCTGGGTAGAACTGAGCCGCAGGTTGATATCGGGCAGGTCCTGCAGGATGCGCTCCCGTCCGCTCTCCCCGAGGACCTGCGGGAAGATCATCAGGCGCAAGCGGTCGACCTGGCGGAGCTGGAACAGGCTGCGCACCAACGTGAGGCTGCCGATGACGCGCAAGGGATCGCCGGGTTCATTCTTCATTGCCGGCAGCGCCACGGCGGCATCGTCGCGCACCAACGTGGCATTGGCCCAGGCCAGCGGCGGTTCCAATGACTTGGAGAACACCACCTTGGGCAGCTGATCCATCCGAGGATCGCCGCCACCAGCGGTGATCTCCGCCAGTGCCCGGTAGGTGTTGCTTCCCATCAGGATCACGTGCGGGCGGTCCAACTGTTCGTCGATCCACGCCTGAAGCTCGGGACCTCCGTACCCGAAGTAGGCGGGTGAGTTACGGGCTGTGGCCCAGCCATCCACCGTACAGAACAGGTCAACCGTCAGCTCTCGCATCGTGCTCCTCCATCTGGTCTGCAATATGGCACGATTTCGACGATGATGTGGGCCCGCTCCAGATCCCTTAGCTGACCATGGGCATACGCGCGTATTTTTCGTGGCTGGGCGTCGACCATCGGCTGTTTTCGACGCTGCGCGAGGTCATTGCCGAGGGCCGAGACCATCGCGAGCTCTTCACTCACCACGCCGCCTACGACCCTGGCGACGCGGACGTTCACGACGTGCACGCGCTGCATCAAACATTCGGTATCCCACTCCCAGACGGCTTCGCCACATAACTGTGGAGGCCATAATCTAACCGGGCTCTACCGCAAGCCGTCCCTTAATCTGGCCTCCCTATACTTCTTGTAATGGGGGAAGGCAGGCCTAATTTCGAAGCGTCCGCTGCTGCCCAGCCCGCTCCCGTATCACTCTTGGACCAGATCCCTGTAGCTTCAGCGCCGACCGTCCACGAACGGCCCGCCCTGGAGGCTCCACCGCCGGTCCAGGCGGTCCCGACCCAGGCTCAGCCGCGGTACCTGAACCGGGAGCTGTCGCAGCTCGACTTCGACGAACGCGTGCTCGCCATGGCCGAGGACGAGTCGCTGCCGCTGCTCGAGCGGGTGCGCTTCCTGGCGATCCTGGGCGAGAACGTCGACCAGTTCTTCCAGGTCCGGGTCGCCGGCCTGAAGGAGCAGGTGCTCGCGGCTCTCCCCCAAACATCGCCGGATGGCATGACCACCGGCGAACAGTTGCGCGCCATTCACCAGCGGGCAGGAAGCCTCCTCCAGCGGAGTACCGGTCTCTTCACGCACCAGGTGTGCCCGGCCCTCGACCAGCAGGGGGTCTCGATCACCTCGGTCGCCGGTCTCGACGAAGCGGATCATGACTTTCTTGCCGCCGAATTTCGAGCCCGGATCTTTCCGGTGCTCACCCCGCTTGCGGTCGATCCGGCGCATCCCTTCCCGTATATCTCCCATCTCTCGCTCAACCTGGCCGTGATGGTCCGTGACCCAGTCCGCCACCAGATGCGGTTTGCGCGCGTCAAAGTGCCGCCGTTGCTGCCGCGCTTCATCGCCCTGCCGGATGGCAAGCGCTTCATCCCGCTGGAGCAGGTGATCGCGCTCTACCTGGTGGAGCTCTTTCCTGGGATGGAGATCGTGAGCCAGCATCCCTTCCGCGTGACCCGCGACGCGGACCTCGATCTGGTCGATGAGGAAGCGGCCGATCTGCTGGCCGCCATCCAGAACGAGTTGCGGCGGCAGCAACGCAAGGCACAGGTCGTCCGGCTCGAGGTCGATGCCGGGATGTCCGACGAAGTCCTCGGCTTGCTCGTCCGCGAACTCGAGCTCGAACCGACGGACGTCTATCGAGTCGACGGCCTGCTCGACCTGAGCAGCCTCTGGGCCATCTACGCGCTCGACCGTCCCGATCTCAAGGACGAGCTATGGACGCCGCTCACTCAAAGGCGGCTGCAGGGCGCCGGCGTGGAGCAGGCCGACATCTTCGAGGCGCTCAAGGACGGCGACATCCTCGTCCATCATCCTTATGACTCCTTCACCACCTCGGCGGAAGCCTTCATCGATCAGGCCGCCAACGACCCGGACGTCCTTGCCATCAAGCAGACGCTCTACCGGACCTCCGGTCCGGTGAGTCCCATCGTGCGGGCGCTGATCCGCGCCGCCGAGAGCGGCAAGCAGGTCGTCGCTCTGGTGGAGTTGAAGGCGCGCGGTGACGAACAGGCAAACATCGCCTGGGCCCAGGCGCTCGAGCAGGTTGGCGTCCACGTCGTCTATGGCGTCGTTGGGCTCAAGACGCACGCGAAAGTCGCCCTGGTGGTTCGGCGAGAGACCGATGCAATCCGGCGCTATGTCCACGTCGGCACCGGCAACTACAATCCCAAAACGGCGCAAATCTACGAAGACGTGGGCCTGCTCTCGGCGGACCCCGAGCTCGGCTCCGACGTTTCCGAGCTGTTCAACTTCCTGACGGGCTACAGTCGCCAGCGTCGATTCGGCCGTTTGCTGGTCGCGCCGGTGGGATTGCGGTCCAACATCATCCGCATGATCCGGCGAGAAGCCGCCCGCCCGGGCGGTGGCCGGATCGTCCTCAAGGTCAATAGCCTGGTCGATCCCGAAATCGTCGAAGCGCTCTACGCGGCGTCGCAGGCCGGCACCGAGATCGACCTGATCATTCGCGGCCTCTGCACCCTTCGGCCTGGCGCTCCGGGTCTATCCGACCGTATCCGAGTACGTTCGCTGGTGGGCCGCTTCCTCGAGCATTCGCGGATCTTCCGCTTCGGTCCGGACGGCGACGCGGCCGAGTACTACCTGGGTTCCTCGGACCTCATGCCCCGCAACCTCGATCGCCGCGTCGAGGCGATGGTCCCGGTACTCGATCGCAGTTTGCAGGACCGCCTGGCACAGATCCTCGACGTCGAGCTCGAGGACGACGTGTTGGCCTGGAGCCTGCAGCCCAGCGGCTCGTGGTCCAAGGTGCCAACCATCAAGGGCGTCAACGCGCAGCACGCCTTCGAACAGCTGGCCGCGGCGCGCGCCGCGGCGACCAACGGAAACAACGGGCACACGCCGGATGCTTGAGCGCGAGATCAAGCTCGCGGTCACGCCCGGATTTCATCTCCCCAACCTCGAAGACGTCGCCGCTGCGGTCGAGACGACGCCGGTTGATGAGCGGCGCCTCGAGACCGTCTACTACGACACCCCGGACCTGCGATTGGCGCGCTGGGGTTGCAACCTTCGCCTCCGCCAGGGCGAAGGTTGGACGCTAAAGCTCCCTACCACCACCGAGAGTCGCACGCTCAACCGGCGCGAGATCGAGTTTCCCGGTGACGGCAACCGGCCGCCGGATGCGGCCGTGGCGCTGGTCATGGCATACGTACGCCGCTCGACGCTGGTTCCCGTGGCCAGCCTGTCGACGGTGCGCCGGCGGGTGCAGCTCAAGAACCGTGACGGCGCCGTGCTCGCCGAGGTCGTCGATGACGACGTCTCGGTTATCCAGGGGCTCCGCATCCAGAACCGGTTTCGCGAAGTCGAGGTCGAGCTGCGTGACCCATCCGCCGACCGTCTACTGGATCCGATCCTGGCTCGCCTGCGCCACGCCGGGGCCTCCGACGAGGACCAGGCGTCCAAGCTGGTACGAGCGCTCGGCGCGCGGGCGACCGCGGCGCCCGAGGTCGATCCCATCCTGCTGGCACCGACGGCGCGGGCCGGTGACCTGGTGCGGCACGTGATCGCCGTGTCGGTCGCCAGCCTGCTGCGCCACGACCCCGGCGTGCGGTTGGGCGACGATCCGGAAGATGTCCATCGGGCCCGGGTTGCGACCCGGCGCCTGCGCTCGCAACTGCGGACCTTTCGCGCGCTGCTCGATCCCGTCTGGGCCAACGCGCTGCGCGCCGATCTGCGCTGGCTGGGCGCGGGCCTCGGCAGCGTTCGCGACAAGCAGGTGATGAGCCAGCGGTTGCGCGGACGGACGAGCGCGCTCGCCGCCGATGATGGCCCGATCGTGGGCGAGCTCGCCGATGAGCTGCAAGCGGAGAGTGAGGAAGCCAGAGCCCGACTGGTGCTCGACATGCGCACCGACCGTTACATCGACCTGATCGAGCGTCTGGTCGAGGCCTCTCGCGCGCCGGCCCTGACGGCGCAAGGCGATCAGCCCGCCGCAACAGCGATGCCCGCGCTGGCCCGCCGAGATTGGAAGCGGTTGCGCAAGGGCGTGCGCGGCCTGCCCGAGGCGGCCGCCGACGCCGACCTTCACCGCATTCGCATCCTCGCCAAGCGCGCTCGCTATGCGGCCGAGGCAGCCGTTCCCATTGCCGGCAAGGCCGTGCCGCGCTTCTCCGAGGCGGCGGCAGCACTCCAGGATGTTCTCGGTGATCATCAGGACAGCGTCACTGCCCAACAATGGCTGCGAGGGGCCGGAACCGGATCACGTGCCTTCGTCGCGGGCGAATTATCGGCACTCGAACGTGAGGCGGCTGCCGATGACCGGGCCGAATGGCCCAAAGTTTGGAAAAAACTTGACCGCAACCGCCTCAGAAGGTGGATGATATGAGTCGTGCCGCCTCGGCGACCATGCAATCGTCACAGCAACATACCGCGCAAGGGGTGTCCATGGCAGCAAAGATCCTGAACGTCGATGAGGCAAAACTCGTAAGGGCCGCGGGAGGCGTCGTCCGCCGGAATGGGTCGCGTGGTGCGATGCGCATCGCCGTCGTCCACCGCCCGGGCTACGATGACTGGTCTTTCCCCAAGGGAAAAGTTGACCGCGGCGAAACCCTCGAGGAAACCGCGCTGCGCGAGCGGTTCCGCGCCGGCAGCGAGATCGACGAAGTTCGATGGGTGACGATCGACGACGCCCTCGACCTCCTCAGCTATCGGCGGGATCGCGCTCTCTTGCGGGCACTCGACCTCGAAGCGACCGGATAGCGCGGCTCGCTACGAGGCCCGGTAGTCTGATGGCGATCTACGTTGTTCGCCACGCAAAGGCCGGTGATCGTGCCGATTGGGCGGGCGACGATCGACTCCGGCCGCTGACGAAGCCCGGTCGCCGGCAGGCCGAGGAATTGGCGAACTGGCTCAGGAAGGAACCGATCGATGCCATCCTGTCGAGCGAGTACGTTCGCTGCATTCAAACCGTCGAGCCGCTCGCCAACCAGCACAAGCTCCCCATCGAGCCGAGAAAGGACCTGGAAGAAGGGTCCGGCGGCGAGAGTCTGCTCCGCATGGTTTCGGAATTCAAGGGACGCAACGCGGTTCTATGCACGCACGGCGACCTCGTCGAAGAGTTCCTCGAGCACTTGATCCAAAAGGGGGTGGTATCAAGGTCCCAGGCCAAGATGGAGAAGGGATCCACATGGGCGGTCGAGGAGACCGCTGGAAAAATCACCGGCGCTCGCTATGTGGCCGCGCCGTAATCCGAGCGCCTATCCTCGCAGTCCGGCCGTGTTGAGGATCGCGTAAAGCACCCAGGCCATGAGGCCGGCCGCTGGGATTGTCAGCACCCAGGCCAGCACGATGTTGGCCCCTACACCCCATCGCAAGGCAGAAAGTCGTTGCGAGGCGCCGGCCCCCATGACGGAGCCCGTCACCACGTGCGTGGTTGATACGGGAAGGCCAAATTGGGTCGCGAACTGGATCACCGCGGCGCCGCTCAATTGCGCGGCGAAGCCCGTTGCGGGGTCCAGCTTGTAGATGCGCCAGCCGAGGGTCTTGATGATCCGCCATCCACCCGCGTAGGTGCCAAAGGCGATTGCCGACGCGGACAGGATAACGACCCACACCGGGACCTGAAACGTCTGAAGATGGCCCGTGGCCACGAGCGCGAGTGTGATCACAGCCATCGTTTTCTGCGCATCGTTGGCCCCGTGGGAGTAGGAAACCAATGCTGCCGTGAGGATCTGCAGGTTGCGAAACGTCCGATTCAGTGGAACAGGCCTGGCCCCGTGTAGAACGATTAGCAGCGCGGTCATGACAATCGCGGCCAGGATGAAACCCGCCGGTGGGGAGATCACCAGGGAGAGGACCGTCTTCCAGAACTCCGAAGCGCGTACGCCGCCGAGGCCGTGCGCGGCGGCGATCGCCGCGCCGCTGAGCGCCCCAACCAGCGCGTGAGTCGAGCTGCTCGGCAGTCCGAGATACCACGTGATCAGGTTCCAGATGATTGCGCCAACCAGGGCGGAGATGATGACAACGAGGCCGGCTCTGAAGGCGACGATCTTGCCAATCGTGTTCGAGACCTTGGCCTGGAAGAAGACCACTGTGATCACCGCGCCGGCGAGATTGAGGACGGCCGCGATCAGGACGGCCATTCGGGGCGACATGGCACGCGTCGATACCGATGTAGCGATCGCGTTCGCCGTGTCGTGAAAGCCGTTCGTGAAGTCGAAGCCAAGGGCGATAAGGATCGTGATTAGCAGCAACAGCTGCTCAGGCATTCTTGATCGAGGTCGCTTCCAGGACGTTGGCCACGTGTTCGCACTGGTCCATCGTCGTCTCCAGCAGATCATAGAGATCTTTCCACTTAACGAGGTCGCTGGGGCTGGCACCGTCCGTGAACAGTTGGGCGAGTGCCTCGCGTGTGATGCGGTCACCCTCGTTCTCGAGGCTGTGGATCGCGAGTCGATGCGGCGTCAAATTCTTGAAGCCTTCGAGGTCGGCGACCGCTTGTTCCAACTCCTTTCCCGCCTTGGCGAGCACCTCACCCATCCGGCGGGCGGATGGGGTGATTTCCTTGACACGGTATAGGTCGATCTTGTCCGAAACCTCCTCGGCCAGGTCGACCACCTCGTCCAGCGATGAGGCAAGCGAATAGATGTCTTCGCGCTCGAACGGGGTCACGAAGGTCTGGTTGATCAGGTTGTAGATCTCGTGAGTCACGTCGTCGCACTCGTGTTCGAGCTCTCGAAGGCGCGGGTGCCTAGTCTGGCCCTCCAGTAAACCGTTGCGTAGTTGCTCAAGCGACTCGTTGACGAGCTCTCCCTGTTTCTTGAACAGGGCATAGAACCGCCGCTCCTGGGGCACCAGGCTCAACCTCATGACCGCACCTCCGCTTGTGTGGACGTCCCCCCACAACCTTAAAGCAAGGCGCCGGAACCGCCAATTGTTAACCATCCTCCGGCCGAATTTTTACTTTCGAGGCGCATTTTAGGGACACTGCCACCGCATTCCCACCGCCGCTCCCGGGTTCTCCCCCTGCCGGAGCGGCTTTTCATTTGATGGCGGCTGGATCGTCTGCTAGATTCGGCCGGGATGGCGCGGTTTTGGCGGCGACGACCTTCAGTGAGCTCCGGTGGGCCTTCAACGGGGGATCCCGAGGCGCCGGTCGAGGTTGCCGAGTCGCGCCGGATGCTTGCCGGCATCCTCGAGCACGTGGAGGAGGGCGTCCTGTTATTGAACGGGACTCGGGTCCGATGGCTCAATCCGGCAGCGCGGTTGATGTTTCCTGCCCTCGAGCAGCCAGTTGGCCGTCCGCTGGTTGAGGTCGTTCGAGAGCATCGCATCGATGGGCTAGCGCTCCGAGCGCGCGAATCGCGGCTTGAACAGGCGGCGGAGGTGGAGCTGCCGATTTCAGGCCGGATCTTGCAGGTCCGCGCGGTGCCGCTTCACGATGGCGACCTCATCCTTCTGGCGCGAGACATAACTCGGCTCCGCTACCTGGAGACGGTTCGGCAGCAATTCGTCGCCAATCTGTCCCATGAGATTCGCACGCCGCTGGCTGGCCTTGACCTGGCGGCTCAGACGCTCTCGGCCGAGCTTCCGGCCGACGGAGACATGCGGCTGTTCATCGACCGCATAACGCAGGAGGCAGGGCGGCTTGCCGACATCGTCTTCAACCTGAATCAGCTCGCTGCACTTGATGCGGAGGGCATCGCTGTGGAACGGCTACCGTTCTCGGTCGATGATCTGGTCCGTGCCCTGGTCGATCGGTACCAGGTCAGGGCGGCGGCCGGGCAGCTGGTTCTGCGCGCCGATATTGCGACGGCTGGCAGCACTGCCGTCGGCGACCGGGCAAAGACCGACCAGGCCCTGCAGAACATCGTGGACAATGCACTGAAATTCACGGGCTCCGGCGAGGTGGTGATCAGTGCCTCTGCCGAGCTGTCGCGAGTCGAAATCGCCGTCCGCGATACTGGTCCCGGGATTCCGGGCCGCGACCTCGCACGCATATTCGAGCGGTTCTACAAGGTCGACCGGTCGAGAGGCGGTCAGCCCGGGAGCGGTCTCGGGCTGTCGATCGCTCGGCACCTCGTGGAATTGCAGGGCGGCACCATCCTGGCTGAAAGCATCCCCGGAGCGGGCACCGTGATTCGCGTGCGTCTCCCGCGGGCTCCGTTAACGTCCCCTTAACCCTACGCGCCCCATTCCATAAAGCGCAGGCGCTAGCTTGCTCCTCAAGTGCAGAAGGGCCGGGCGCGGCCATCGTTTGAGGAGGAAACATCGCCAGCATGAAACGCTTTTTCGTCGCTCTCTCGGTGGGCGCGGTCGTCCTGCTAGCCGCCTGCGGAGGCAGCGCCACCGGCAACAATCCGGCTACCGGCGGATCCGGTGTGCCGACACCGCCGCAAGCCTCGCTGATCGGCACTGGCGCGACCTTTCCTGCTCCGTTCTACGATGCCGCTCGCTTCGCCTACAACCAGAAGTTCAGCCAGGTGACCATCAACTACAACGCGCTCGGCTCAGGCGCCGGCATCTCGCAACTAACCAAGAAAGTCGTCGACTTCGGCGCCAGCGACGTGCCGATGAAGGCTTCGGAGCTCACGGCCGCCGGTGGGAGCGACAAGGTCGTCCAGATCGCGTCCACCCTTGGGACCGAATCGCTCGCCTACAACTTGTCCGGCGT
>VBIS01000270.1 GCA_005880605.1 Chloroflexota bacterium | reverse complement strand
TATTCGGGCGTGGCCAGGTCGTCACCGGCGTGGCGATGCTCGGCGGCTCGGTCGTTGGAGGGTTGATCGCGCAGCAGACGAACCTGGGCGTGCCCTTCGTGCTCCGCGGCCTGATCCTCGTCGCCATGTTCGTCGTGGCATTCAGGCTGATGCACGATGTTGGGTTCTCTCCAGAGAAGGGCGGGCGGGTGCTGAGCGAGGTACGAAAGATCGCTTCGGCCTCGATTGAGTTTGGCTTGCGGGTACCGTCGGTCAGGTGGTTGATGATCGAGTCACTGTTCACCGGTGGTGTTGGGATTTATGGCTTCTACGCGCTGCAGCCGTACCTGCTCCAGCTCTACGGTGACCGACGCGCCTACGTGATCGCCGGCCTGGCGGCGGCGATTGTCGCCGGCGCACAAATCCTGGGTGGACTGGCAGCACCGCGGATCAGACGACTCTTCCGCCGGCGCACGTCGGCATTGATCGCCACGGCGAGCCTCGGCGTGGTTGTCCTCGGCCTCATGGGAATCCTGCAGAACTTCTGGGTCGTGATCGGCCTCGTCGTCATCTGGTCGCTCATCTTCGCGGCCTCGATGCCCATCCGCCAGACCTACATGAACGGCATGATCCCGTCGCGACAACGGGCCACGATCCTGTCGTTCGACTCGCTGATGGGCTCAGCAGGCGGCGTCTGGGCCCAGCCGCTGCTCGGTAGGGTTGCCGATGTCTGGGGGTATGGGCCGTCATACGTCGTCGGTGCCGCCATCTCAGCCATTGCCCTGCCGGCGCTTGCGCTGTCGCGCCGTCAGAACGCGGCGGCGGACACGGTTCAAGCGGTTGCGGCCGCGGGCAGCCTCGGACCCGCAGAGTCCCCAGAGGTTGGGAAACGGGAGTCCGGGACACACGCGCAGTAGGCGATGGCTGGTCAATTGGTCAGGTCTGGCAACCCCAGTATCGTTGGGTGACATCTCCAAGCTCAGGAGTGTTACTTGAGGATAGGGGTCGTGCTGCAAGGGCTCCGGTGTGCGGACACTGCACGTCACAAGCTGGCCCACAGGTGCGGCTGAAGGGAAGATGGACGGATGGGCAGCTACGTGCTGGGTTTCCAAGAGATCGATCAGACGCAGGTCGCAATCGTTGGCGGCAAGGGCGCGCACCTAGGCGAGCTTTCGCGGATCGAAGGCATTCGCGTGCCGGCTGGCTTCTGCGTGACGACGGATGCCTTCCGGCAGATCATGGCGGGAGCGCCGTCCATCGACGAACGACTCGATCGACTGTTGCGCCTGAACCCGGACGACCGGGCAGCGATCCGCATGCTCAGCGCGGAGATCCGCCGGACCCTCGAAGGGATCGCCATCCCCGACGATCTGGCGGCGGCGATCACCCTCGCGCTCGCCACGCTCGGCGAGCAAGCCGCCTACGCCGTCCGCTCGAGTGCGACGGCAGAGGATCTGCCGACGGCCTCCTTCGCTGGCCAGCACGACACGTACCTGAGCGTCGTGGGGCCGGCGGCGATCCTCGAGCACATCAGCCGGAGCTGGGC
>VBIS01000118.1:2285-11485 GCA_005880605.1 Chloroflexota bacterium | reverse complement strand
GAAGTTGTCCGGTTTATCCATCGAGCTCATGTCGCATCCTCCATCCGCAACAACGCATCAAGGTATTGTCCGGGATCGAACCGATTGAGGTCGTCAAGACCCTCGCCGATGCCGACGAGCTTCACCGGCACCGAAAGCTCAGCTTCGATACTAAGCACAACGCCCGCCCGGGCGCTGCCATCCATTTTCGTCACCGCCAGCCCGGTCAGCCCAATCGCCTCCTGGAACACCTTGACCTGTTGCGCCGAATTCTGCCCGACGTGGGCATCCAGGACCGCCAGCACCTCCTGCGGCGACTGCGGATCGAGCCGCTGCAGTACCCGGCGGACCTTCCGCAATTCCTCCATCAAATCGGTGCGCGTGTGCAGCCGGCCCGCGGTGTCGATGATGACGGGACTCATGCCGCGGGCGCGTGCCGCCTGCACCGCATCGAAGGCGACCGCGCCGGGGTCGGACCCCGGTTGGTGCGCGATGACATCGACCTGGGCCCGCTGTCCCCAGAGCCGCAACTGCTCGATCGCTGCCGCCCGATACGTGTCAGCGGCTGCCAGCAGCGGGCGGCGGCCTTCGCGACCCAACAGGTGGGCCAGCTTTCCAATCGTCGTCGTCTTGCCCGATCCATTGACGCCGACGACCAGCACGACCGCCGGCGCGCCCTCGAGGTTGAGATCCCGCGAGCGATCGCCCATCTGCGTAGCAAGGTCGGCTTTCAGGAAACGAAGCGCATCAGCGGGCGAGCGCAGGTGGGCACCTGCGGCCTGCCGGCGCAGGTCCGCAACCACTCGCTCGGTGGTAGGGACGCCGACGTCCGCCGCGATTAGCGTTGCTTCGAGGTCGTCCCAGAAGGCATCGTCGAGCGCTGGACGACCGAAGACCTCTTTGAGGTCGGCAACGTAGGCCTGGCGACCAGCGTCGAGGCTCTTCGAAAACCGTTTCCAGAATCCCTGGCGCTCGGTTGGCGCCCTGTCATCCGGCTCAGGCGGAGCGTTCACCTACCGGGATCAGGGCGTCCTGATGCAGTCGGACCGACACGATCCGCGAGATCCCGTGCTCGCCCAGGGTGACGCCGTACAACACCTCCGCCTGCGCCATCGTCGAGTGGTTGTGGGTGACGATCAGGAATTGCTGGTCGGCAGAGAGCCGCTTCAGCACCCGATTGAACCGCATGACATTCGCGTCGTCGAGGGCCGCGTCGACCTCATCCAGCACATAGAAGGGGCTCGGGTTCACGGCCTGCAAGGCGAACAGGAATGCCAGCGCGGTCAGCGCCCGCTCGCCGCCCGACAGCAGGGTGAGTGGCTGCAGCCGCTTGCCGGGTGTCTGGGCCAGGATCTCCACGCCCTCATCGAGCGGGTTCCCCTCCACCTCTCCCTCGAGCCGCAGGGTCGCGCGGCCGCCCTCGAACAGCTCGGCGAAGAATTCCTGGAAGTTCACCGCCACGGATTGGAAGACGGTGCGGAAGCGACTGTCGATCTCCTCTTCGAGCCGCTGCCGCAGCTCGTTGAGCTGCGCGGTCGCGGCCTCGAGGTCGCCCAGTTGGGCCGACAGGCTTTCGCAGCGGTCGCGCACTTGCGCGTATTCCTCGGGCGCCAGCAGGTTGACGGCGCCCATCGCATCGAGGCGTCGTTGCAGGCGCGAGACCTCGCGCTCGGTCTTCTGCCAATCGACGTCCTCGATGGCTTCGGTGTCGTCTTCGACTTCCTGGCCCCCCTCGCGCAGCGCGACTGCGCAGCGGTCAACCTCGATCTGCGCCGCCTCGTGGTCGGCCACCGATGCGGTCCAGGCGTCATCCGCATGGGCGAGCTCGACCTGCAGCGTGACGTTGCGTTGTTCGTCCTCGCGGAGCTGCGCCTCCAGAGCCGCAAGCGTGTCGACATCCGGGAGCTGCGCCGCCTCGAGGGTCTCGAGCTCGACGCGTAGCGTCTGCGAGGTCTCGAGCCACCGGACGCGTTCCTCGTTGATCAGGGCTGGCTGGACTGCGAGCTCCCCCTCCGCGGCTCGGCGCTGGGCGAGCTCGTTGCCATGGGAGCGCAGCGTTTGCTGAGCCCGCTCGAGCTGGCGGTCCAGGTCATCGGACCGCTGTCTGGCGAGCGCTGCCCGGAGCTCCGTCTCCTGGCGTCGATCGGTCAGGTCACGCAGGCTGGCGGCGACCTCGACGATCTGCTGCTCGAGCGCCGCGAGCTCCAGGTCCGCGGTCGTCTCCGTCTCGCCCAGGGCACGCTGGCGGCCCAGCGTCTCGACCTCGGTCTGCTCGGCCTGCTGCAGAAGTCCGCCGATCCGAACCAGCTGCTGCCGAAGTTGTCCTTCCTGCTGGCTCTCTCGCTGGACCCCGTCGGTAGCGGCAGCCAGCGCGCCGGCAGCCTGCGCCGCCGCGGTGCGAGCGGCATCGACCCGAGCCGAAATCGTTTGCCGTTCAGCGGTCAACGCCGACCGGACCGCGGCCAGCTGCTCCACCTCTTCGGCAGCCCGAAGCGCGGCGTGCCGCTCGCCATCGAGCGCCTGCTCGGCGTCTCGGATACGGGACTGAACCTCGAGGAGCGCATCCGCGGCCTGCCCGCCTCGATAGGAGACGGCCGTGATGATCTCCCCACCGGGCGTCACGGCCCGCAACTCGGGATGGTGTTCCACGACGCGAGCGCCCTCCGACCGGTCGGCCACCAGGACCACGCCGCGAAGCAGATGGGCCAGGAGCCGGGCGGCATGATCGGCGGCGCGCACGAGGTCGATAACGGGAAGCAGTCCGTCGGGCACGGCTGCCGGCGTGTCGCTGTCCTGCGGGTAGAGCAGCGTGTCGCGCGCCTCATCGGCGGCCGCCAATGCGGCGGAGGCGCTCTCGAAGCTGCCTCGGTCGCGCGCCACCCAGCCGTGCAGCCAGCCCTCCAGCGCAGCCTCGACGGCAACCCGATGCACCGGTTCGACGTCGATCAGCTCGAGGAGGCGTTCCCAGTTGGCGTCACTGCGGATCGGCCAGCGGCGTTGTGCACCATCCCGCAAGGTCCGAAGCGCGCCGAGCTCGGCCTCGAGTGAACGCAGCGCCGCCTCTCGCTCCACGACTGTTTTGCGTGCCGCCTCGACGGCGGCCTCGGTCTCAGCCTGGCGCTGCTCGAGACTCGCGGTCGCCTGGCTTACCTCCGAAAGCTCATGCCCCGCTGCCTGGGCGATGCGGCTCCGGCGGTCGAACTCCTCGCTTAAGGTCGCGTGTCGAACCGACCAGGCCTCGAGCTGGGCCCGCGCCTGCTGCTGCTGTTCACTCAAGAACTGGCGCCGGCCTTCCAGCTGGCGAAGCTCCGCGTCGACGGAGGCTGTCTCGCGCTGGGCCTCGTGGCGCCGCTTGAGGCGTGCGATCCGGTCCGCCTCGAGCGCCCCCTGCGTGTCGCGCGCCGCCTGCTCAGCTTCCACCGCGGCCTGCAGAGCGCTGCTTGCCGCCTCGAGCTCATTGCGCGCCGCCTCTACGCCGCGAGCGAGCTCATCAACGACGCGGGTGCCCGCCTGTTCCGAAGCATCCAACCGTTCGAGCTCTCGCTGCAGCGCTTCCAGCGCTTGAACGGCGGCCAGGTTTCGTTCCTGGGCGATCCGCGCCTGGTGCTCACTTTCGGCCAGGCGGAGGCGTACGTCGGCCACCGCCTCCTGGTGACGCCAGCGCGCTTCGCGCGCGCCAAGCAACGTGGCGCGATGCGCAGCGTAGCGCGGTTCAAACTCGGCGACCGCCTGGTTCGCCGCCACACGTTTGTGGTCCGCGGTTTGCTGGCGGGCGAGAGCCTTCCGGAGCTGGACCATCGCCTTGCGCCAGGCATCGCGGGCGAGGCTGCCTTGCAACACCTTGAGCGCGTCGGCGACTTTCCGGTACTCCTCGGCGGACGCCGCCTGCGTACGCAACTCCTCGGCGCGGGGACTCAGCTCATTGAGAATGTCGCGCGCGCGTCGCATGTCGCGATCCGCCTCCCCCAGCCGGTTGATCGCTTCCTGCCGCTGGTCGCGGAGACGCCGCACGCCGGCCGCTTCTTCGATCAGCTCGCGGCGAAGCGCGGGGGCGGCCTGGATGACGAAGTCGATATCGTTCTGCGCCGTGACCGCGTAGCCATCCTGGCGCAGGCCGGTGCTGGCCAGCAGCGCGTCGATGTCTTTCAATCGCGCGCGCGAGCCGTTGATCAGGTATTCGCTCTCCCCGGAGCGGAACAGACGGCGGGCGACTTCGATCTCGTTGAACTCGACGTTGAGCCGCTGGTCGGCATTGTCGATGGTGAGCGTGCATTCCGCCATGCCGACCGCCGACTTGCCGGGACCGCCCGAGTAGATGACGTCCTCCATCTTCTGGCCCCGCAAGCCGCGGGCGTTGCGCTCGCCGAGCGCCCAGCGGATTGCATCGACCAGGTTGGACTTGCCGCTACCGTTGGGGCCGACGATCGCCGTGATGCCCCGGCTGAAGGGCAACTCCGTGCGGCGGGCAAAGGTCTTGAACCCTTGCAGCCGGAGTGACTTTAGATGCACAGGCTAAAAAGCTAAAAGCATGGCTGAGCGATCGCGCCCATAAAAGACGTAAGCATGGACCACGGCGCGGGTCACGACGTGTATTAGAGCACGTCACCGTTGCCGATGGCAACGGCGGCTATGCCGGGTAGACCTCGACTTCGGTCGCTTTGACCGCAACCCACACCGGATCGCCGCGGTCGAGGCTCAGCTCGCGGACCGCTGCCGGCGTAACTTCAGCGACGATCGGCGGCGTGCCCTCGAGACGCACGCGCACCCGATCGCCCTCGAAATCGAGGTCGACGGCGCGACCCTCCCAAACATTTCGCGGGGTGCCATCGGGCCGGGTCCGGAAGAGCGCGACCGTGCGCGGATGCACGACCGCGAACACCTCGCCGTCGGTCGCCCCCGCCGCCATCAACGTGCCGCCACCGGCGATCGTGATGAGGTCCCGACTGGAATGGCCGCGGAAGAGGTTGACCCCCACCAGGTCGGCGACATAGCGCGAGCGCGGCCGCTGCGTCACCTCGGCGGCCGTGCCGGATTGCAGCACCCTCCCGTGCTCGAGGATCACGAGCCGGTCCGCCATCGCCATCGCCTCGAGTGGGTCATGGGTGACCAGCAGGCGGACCCCTCGAACGGATTCGAGGTGACGGCGCAAGTCGCGCCGGAACTCGACACGCGTGCTGGCGTCGAGCGCGGCCATTGGCTCATCCAGCAGGAGCAGGGTTGGGTTGGTCGCGAGGGCGCGGGCCAGCGCGACTCGTTGCGCTTGCCCACCGGACAGCGAGGCTGGCCTCCTTGGCCCCTCGGCCGCTAACCCAACGCGCTCGAGCCAGCCCTGGGCGGCGGTTGCTGCCTTTGCCGCGGCCATACCACGCGAACGCAGGCCGAAGGCAACGTTCTCGACGACGGTGAGGTGTGGAAACAATAGGTAGTCCTGGAAGACCATCGCGATCGGTCGGCGCTCAGACGGCACGAAAACACCGGTCGACGGTTCGTCCAGCACGACCCCATCGAGGGTCACGCGCCCGGCATCGAGGGGCAGGAGGCCGGCCAGCCCTCGGAGCAACGACGTCTTGCCGGCGCCGTTGGGACCGAGCACGGCAAGGAGTTCTCCCGGCTCGACCGTCAGGTCGACATCGAGCTCGAAGCTGCCGATGCCAATGCGCATCCGCGCCTCGAGGCTCATGACGACCCCAGCCAGCGATCGCGTAGGCCGATCAGCACGGCGAGCGAGACGGCCAGCAGCACCAGGCTCAACACGATCGCCGCGTCTGGGTTGGTCTCGAGCGCGAGGTAGACGGCCAGTGGCATGGTCTGCGTGCGCCCCGGAAAGTTGCCGGCAAACGTGATGGTGGCGCCAAACTCTCCCAGGGCACGGGCCCAGCAGAGGACAGCGCCGGCAAGCAGCGAAGGGCGGACCAGCGGCAAGGTCACGCGCCACAAGACGGTCCAACGGCTGGCTCCCAGCGTTCGCGCCGCGTCCTCGAGGCGTGTGTCCATCGAGCGAAGGCCGGCCTCGACGGTGATCACGAGGAAGGGCATCGCCACGAAGGTCTCGGCGATGATCGCCCCGGCCGTCGTAAATGGCAGATGGATTCCGAAGGTGTTTGCGAGCCAGCCCCCCAGCAACCCCCGCCGGCCGAAGGCGAGCAGCAGCGCGACGCCGCCCACCACCGGCGGCAGGACCATCGGCAGCACGGTTACGGCACGCAGCACCGCGCGCCCCGGAAAGCTGAGCCGCGCAAAGGTCCACGCCAGCGGCACGCCGAAGACGAGGGCAATCGCGGTCGCCGAGAAAGAGGCGAGCAGCGAGAGGCGCAGCGCGGTCAGGACCTCAGGCGATCGCAGCTGCTCCCAGGTCGAAGCCCACGGCGTGCGTAGCACGAGGCCGATCAGTGGGATGAGGAAGAACGCGGCTCCAACGCCGGCCAGCACCAGGAGCGCGACCGGTGCGGCCGGCCGCGGTCTCGTCGCCTTACGGGCGGGTAAAGCCATAGCGGGCCAGGGTTTGCTGGCCGGCACCAAGGAGATACGCGACGAACGCTTTCGCCAGTTGTCCGTTTTGGGAATCCTTGAGGACGACGACCGGATAGTCGGCCACGACATTCTGTCCTAGAGGAATTTCCACCCCCTGCACCGCCGCCCCGGCCGCCGTGACATCGGTGACGTACACCATGCCGGCGTCGGCTTCGCCCAGCGCCACCTTGCTGACGACAGACTTCACGTCGGTCTCCTGGCTGGCCGGCTTCACGGTGACGCCGGCTTTCTGCAGGGCCTGCGCGGCGTAATGCCCGCAGGGAACAACAGGGGCGCAGAGGACGACGACGAGACCCGAACGGGCGAGGTCCGAAAGGCCCGCGATGTGTTTCGGGTTGCCGGCGGCGACCACGATGTCGAGACGGTTGTGGGCAAAGATCGTCGGCGAGCCGGCAACCAGCCCGGCATCGACCAGCTTCTGCATGTTGGGCTGATCCGCTGATGCGAAGACGTCGCCGATCGCGCCTTGCTGGATCTGCGCGACCAGCGCCGCCGACCCGCCATAGCTCAACTTGACCATGCTCCCGGGGTGCGCCCTTTCGAAGTTTTTGCCGATGACGGTGTATGCCGCGGTCAGCGAGGAGGCTGCGAAGACGGTGATCGTGCCGCGCATCGCCGAGGGGCTCGAGGATCCGGAGGCGGCGTTGCCACATGAACTACACAGCGCGGCCACGGCGATTGCGGCCAGGGCTCGCCAACGCACCGTGTCTCAGGCCTCGGGAAGCTCGACCATCACGTTGGTGGCCTTGACGACGGCGACCGCGCGCACCCCAGGCGCGAGGCCAAGCTCGTCAGCCGCTTCACGCGAAATCAAGGACACGAGCCGATATGGGCCAGCCTGCAGTTCGACCTGTGCCATGACCCGGTCTTTGACAACGCGCGTGACGATGCCCTGGAAATGGTTGCGTGCCGATCGGCCCACTGTCGTTTCTGGCTTGACGTCAGCAGGCGTCTTAGCCATGAAGCGCGCGAGTTGCCTCCCATCCACGACGCGTTGGCCACCGGCCGTCCTGACGGTGGCCAGCTGGCCGCTATCGGCCAGCCGGCGCACACTGTCGACACTGATACCGAGGAGCTCCGCGACCTCGCCGATCTTGTAGGAGGCCATATCCAGGACGGACAAACTCTAGCATTTGCTGGTTTTTCACACCAAATGTCTCTGATTCTCGGCCATTAGGTCGGATCTGAATCGCGCCGAGAGACTGGGATGGGGCCAGTAGAATCCCTCCTGTGAGTAACCAGGACCTTGATGCCCTTCGGGCCGAGAATGCCGAGCTGCGTCGCCTGCTGGTCAAGAACCAGTGGGGCGGATTGACCCCGCTCAAATCCAATGGGGCCTGTCCGGAATGCGCCGGTTCCCAACCGCCGCTTGGCAGTTTCATCGGCCCGGCTGCGCGGTCGCCGCGGTGTTAGCCCCGAGCTAGTTCGGGGAGCGGCGCGCCTCGTGGGCGGCCACGGCCTCGAGGACCTCGTCCTGCGCCGGCGGATGGTCGAGCGCGCCGAGTTCGGCGAGCGCTTCGCGCGCTGCCATCTGCTCCGCGGCTCGCTTGGTTCGTCCCTGTCCGACGCCGCGGATGCCGTCGCCAAAGGTGACTTCCGCCGTGTACTCGCGTCGATGGCCCGGGCCCGAGGCGCTGACGATCTCGTACTGCGGCGTGGTGAGGAACCGTTCCTGCGTGACCTCCTGCAGTCGCCCCTTGTAGTTGTCGTCCGGCCAGGCCTGCACGTCGATCAGGCTGCGACTGAAGAGCCGGTAGGCCGCCCGGTAGCCCTGGTCGAGGAAGATCGCGCCGATCACTGCCTCGAAGGTGTTGGCGAGGATCGACTGCAAGGAGCGGGCCCCGGTCTTGTGTGCGCCCTTGCCGAGTAGTAAGTAGTCGCCGAGGCTCAGCCGGGAGGCAAGACGCGCCAGGCTTTTGGTATTGACGACCGAGGCGCGCAGGCGCGTCAGCTCACCCTCATTGGAGGTCGCATACGTGTTGTAGAGGTGCTCCGCCGCGATCAGCTCGAGCACGGCATCGCCCAGGTACTCGAGCCGCTCGTTGTCGGCGCTTCCCCGCTCCGGATGCTCGTTGTTGTAGGACCGATGCGTCAGCGCCTGCCGGAGCAGGGCAGCATCGTGGAACCGCACGCGGAGCGTGCGCTGAAGCTTCTGAAGGGGGTCGTCGGTCGGCGTGGGCTCTAGTTCAGGTGGTGATTCCGAGCTTTTCTTGAACGTAGTCCCACGCGGCACCGACGGTCTGGATCTTTTCAGCGTCCTCGTCAGGTATCTCCATTCCGTATTCTTCCTCGAACGCCATGATCAATTCGACCAGGTCGAGGGAATCCGCGTTGAGGTCGTCGACGAAAGAGGCGTCGGGTGTAACTTGCTCGGTATCGACGCCGAGCTGTTCGGCGATGATACCTTTGAACTTCTCGTAGCTGTTCCCGTCCATCCGACTCCCCTGCTAGGTAGTGCGAGCCGTCAAATTCTAGACCAAGCGGGGCCCATCTTCCTAGATCGGCAGACCGCCGTCAATGCCCAAAACCTGGCCGGTGATATAACCGGCAGCTCGCGACGCGAGGAAGACAATGGCCGGCGCGACGTCATCCGGGGTCCCGATCCGGGGGATGGCGGCGGCTTGCCGGGCTCGTTCGAGGAGCTCGGCGGGCAGGCCGCTGGTGAGCTCCGTCGTGATGAAGCCGGGAGC
>VBIS01000118.1:0-2237 GCA_005880605.1 Chloroflexota bacterium | reverse complement strand
TGCTTGAGCATCGGTCGCAGGGCGGCCTTGCTGCTCAAAAAGGCCGCCTTCAGGTTGGTCTGGATCACGATGTCCCAATCGGCCTCGCTCATCCGCATCACCAGCGTGTCGCGGGTGAGACCGGCGTTGTTGACCAGCACGTCCAGCCGACCCCATTGTTTCACCACGGCCTCAACCGCGGTCGCCGGCGCCGCGCTGTCGGCAAAGTCCGCCTGCAGCGCCATCGCCTGGTGGCCCTCGTGCGACAGCTCCTCGACCAGCGCGTCGGCCTCCGCCTGGCGGCTCTTGTAGGTGACGGCCACCATGGCCCCGGCCCGTCCAAAAAGGACCGCGGTCGCTCGACCAATGCCGCGGCTTCCCCCGGTGACCAGGACGACCTGTTCCGAAAAGCCGTCAGCCATGGATGGTCTTCAGGGTGGTGTTCATGCTCGCCAGATCCTCGATATTGTGGACCACCGCGCCCGGCAGAATCTTCTTGACCAACCCGGTCAGGGTCTTACGCGGACCAACCTCAATGTAGGTGTCGGCACCGAGCTGCTGCAATTGCTGGATCGACTGGGTCCAGCGCACCGGCCCGGTCAGCTGGCCGACCATGAGCCGGCGGACCTCGATCGGATCCTGATGGACCTGCGCATCGGCATTGAAGACCTGCGGCCGTCGCAACCCCCGCAGCGGGATCTTCTCCCAGGCGGCGGCGAAGACCTGGGCCGCGTTAGCCATCAGCGGCGAATGGAAGGCCCCGCTTACGGGCAGCCGCACCTGGCGCTTCGCCCCCGCGGCGCCCAGCCTTGGGCCGATGGCCTTCAGGCCGGCCTCGCTCCCCGAGATCACGACCTGGCCGGGGGCATTGTAGTTGGCGACCACGACCTCTCCCGCGCTGGCGGCGCAGGCCAGTTCGACGGCGTTGTCGGCCAGGCCGAGCACCGCAACCATGCCGCTGGCGGCAGGGGCGGCGTCCGACATCGCCCTGCCGCGAGCCTGCACGGCCGCCAGCGCGTCGAAGGGGTCGAGCGCCTCAGCCGCCACCAGCCCGGCGAACTCGCCCATGCTGTGGCCGGCGACCAGCGCAGGGGCCAGCCCTCTGGCCGCCATCAGGCGCAGCAGCGCGAGGCTGTGAAACAGGATCGCCGGCTGCGCGTTGCTGGTCGCCTGGAGCTCCGTCTCGGGTCCGTCGAGCATTAAACGTCGCAACGGCATGCCAAGGCGACCCTCGGCCTGCACAAGGAAGTCGGCCGAACCTGGGTCCCCTTCCAGCAAGTCGCGCGCCATTCCAATGAATTGGGCGCCCTGGCCTGGGAACAGGAAGGCGACGGTGATCGGCTTAGGACCTAGTCGGTCTTGATGACTTCGCGCCCGTCGTAGTAGCCGCAATTACGACAGATCGTGTGCGGCCGCTTCGGCTGGTGGCACTGCGAGCACTCCACCAGTTGGGTGCGCTTGATCGCCAGGTGGGCGCGGCGCTCGCCCTGGCGGGCATGGGCGTATCGGGTCTTTGGGAGAGCCATGAGCGGTCAATTATAGGGCGCGATCACCGGAATGATGTACGGCCCGGCGTTAACAAGGTTGGAGATGAATTCACGGTTACCGGCCCTGATCCCGGTTTTGGCACTTACGCTGGTGTCCCTCCAAATCGCAGCATGTGGCGTTTCCGCCCCCGTCTCGACGAGATCCCGCCAGCAGGCGGCGACGCCATCCGGCCAATGGCAGATCGAACCGACTGGGCAACTCGGACAGGTCCAAGCGGCAAGCTGCCCCACTACGAAGTTCTGCATCGTCATCGACCGTTCGGGCTTCGTGGTGTCAAAGGACGGTGGCCTGACGTGGGGGCGTGGTCTCTTCGCCGCCAGCCCGAATAAGTTCATTGGATCGTCGGTCTCATGCCCGTCCTCCGCCAAGTGCGTCGTCGCCGGTGTAGGGGGCCCTTCGCTCCAACCTACAGTGGCAGTCTCGACAGACGCCGCTGGAACATGGCGCATCCAGCAACTTGATGGCGGGGCGGGCAGCGCTTTGAACGCAGTCGCATGCCCAACCGAATCCTTCTGTGTTACGGCAGGCAGCGCTTACGATGCTCAGCTCCACACCGTCATCTACGTCAGCCGCGATGGTGGCAGTGGTTGGGGAAAGGCCACCGTCGGCGAGGAAGTCGACGTCTCTGGGATCGCCTGCGCGTCCGACCGAAACTGTATGGCAGTGGGCTATGCGATTCGCAATGCCACGAACGGACCTCCCGCGATTGT
>VBIS01000117.1 GCA_005880605.1 Chloroflexota bacterium | reverse complement strand
GTGCATCGTATTCACCGCCACCACTTCGACTTTGAAAGCATCGGCGACCGCCAGCGCGATCTCCGTCTTGGTCGCCTTGGGATGGACGCGAAACAGGTACTTGCCGGTCGCCATCGCGGCATAGCTCTTCTCACTGATGAGTGGGCGCTGGACGACCTGGACGGGGGCTCTCACGATAGCCAATCCTCGATCTGGCTGAGCGCCGTGCGGGTGAAGACGAGGGTGTCGGCGATCAGCACATCGGTGGGATTGAGGTTGGTGGCCAGGATGGTCTTGACACCAGCCAGGTTGCGCGTCGATTTCTCCAGCATCAGGTCGTGCTCGGGGATGACGAAGAGCGTCCGCGCCCCCGCACCCAGCTGATCGAAGAGATTGGCTACTACGCTGGTCCTGGGGGCTTCGAGCGCGATCTCCTCGATCACACGCACGGCGCCTTCCTGCGACTTCACCGAGAGCGCGACCCGCAAGGCCAGCCGTCGCTGCTTGCGCGGCATCTTCTCTTCGTAGCTGTGCGGATGGGGACCGAAGACCACGCCGCCGTGGCGCCATTGCGGCGCGCGGGTGCTGCCCTGGCGGGCGCGGCCGGTGCCCTTCTGCTTCCATGGCTTCTTCCCACCGCCCGAAACGTCGCCGCGGGTCTTGGTCTGGGCCGTTCCCTGACGATCGTTCGCCTGCTGGCGCTTGACCGCCTGATGGAGCACGGCGGTGTTGAGCGGGGCGTTGAAGATGTCCTCGGGCAGCTCCAGGTGGCCGCTCTCCTTGCCCTCGCGGTCGTAGACCGGGGCGGACAATTTCTCCGTAGCCACTACGCCTTCTTCCCCTTGGGCTGGCGCGTCGAGTCCTTCACCAGCACGAGGCTGTTCTTGTGGCCTGGCACATCGCCATTGACCAGCAGCAGATTGCGGTCGACGTCCACCCGAACAACCTTGAGGTGCTTGGTGGTTCGCTGCTGGTTGCCCAGCTGGCCGGCCATTCGCATCCCCTTGTACACGCGGGATGGGGTCGACGACGAGCCGATCGATCCGGGTTGCTTGATGTTGTGCGAGCCGTGCGTCACCGGGCCCCGGCCGAAGTGATGCCGCTTGTGCTGCCCGGAGAAGCCCTTCCCTTTGGTCGTCCCGGTAACGTCCACCAGTTCGCCGGCCGAAAAGAGGTCGGCCTTCAGCGCCTGGCCGATTTCATAGCTGGCGTCGGCCTTGAGGCGGATCTCGCGCACGTGGCGGTGGGCGGCGACCCCCGCCTTCTTGAAGTGGCCGGCATCCGGCTTGTTGAGCTGCTTTGCCTTCGCCTCAAGAAAGCCCAGCTGGACCGCGCCGTAGCCATCTTTTTGAATGGCGCGCAGCGCGATCACGACGCAGGGCCCGGCCTCGAGCACGGTGACCGGCAGAAGCTCACCCTTCTCGGTGAATACCTGGGTCATCCCGATCTTCTTGGCCAGCAACCCTTTCGTCGCCATGGTTAGAGCTTGATCTCGATGTTGACGCCGGATGGCAGGTTGAGCCGCATCAGTGCGTCCACGACTTTTGGATTCGGGTCGAGGATGTCGATGATCCGCTTGTGGGTGCGCATCTCGAACTGCTCACGCGAATCCTTGTCGATGAACGGCGAACGGATCACCGTCCACTTGTTGATCTCGGTGGGCAGCGGGATCGGGCCGGCCGTCGACGCGTTGGTTCGGCGCGCGGTATCCACGATCTTGTCCGCGGCCTGGTCGAGGACGCGGTGATCGTAGGCCTTCAGCCGGATGCGGATCTTCTGGGCCACGACCTTACTTGATCACCTTGATCGCCACGCCGGCTCCGACCGTGCGGCCACCTTCACGGATGGCGAAGCGCATCCCCTCCTCGACCGCGATCGGGGTGATGAGCTTGATCTTCATGGCGATGTTGTCGCCCGGCATCACCATCTCGGTGCCCTCCGGCAGCTCGACCTCGCCGGTGACGTCCGTGGTGCGCACGTAGAACTGCGGCCGGTACCCCTTGAAGAACGGCGTGTGACGGCCGCCTTCCTCCTTGGTCAGCACGTAGACCTGCGACTCGAACTCGGTGTGCGGCTTGATCGAGCCGGGCTTGGCCAGCACCTGGCCGCGCTCCACGTCCTCGCGCTTGATGCCGCGCAGCAGGCAGCCGACGTTGTCGCCCGCCTGGCCGGAATCCAGCAGCTTGTGGAACATCTCGACCCCGGTCACGACCGTCTTGCGGGTGTCGTTGATGCCGACCATCTCGACCTCTTCGTTGACCTTGACCTGGCCGCGCTCGATCCGCCCCGTGACGACGGTGCCACGACCTTCGATCGAGAACACGTCCTCGATCGGCATCATGAAGGGGAGGTCCAGCGGGCGCTCCGGGACCGGGATGTAGCTGTCGACGGCGTCCATCAGCTTCGTGATCGACTCTTCCCACTGGGCATCGCCCTCGAGCGCCTTGAGCGCCGAGACCTTGACGACCGGGATGTCGTCGCCGGGGAACTCGTACTTGGAGAGCAGCTCGCGAACCTCGAGCTCGACCAGCTCCAGGATCTCCGGATCGTCAACCGCATCGACCTTGTTGAGGGCGACCACGATCCGTGGCACGCCGACCTGGCGCGCCAGCAGGATGTGCTCGCGCGTCTGCGGCATCGGGCCGTCGGTGGCGGACACGACGAGGATGGCGCCGTCCATCTGGGCGGCACCGGTGATCATGTTCTTGATGTAGTCGGCATGCCCGGGGCAGTCGACGTGCGCGTAGTGACGCTTCTCCGTCTCGTACTCGACATGCGCGGTCGCGATCGTGATGCCGCGAGCCTTCTCCTCTGGGGCGTTGTCGATCGAGTCGAAGGAGCGGAATTCAGCGAATCCCTTCTTTGACAGGACCTTGGTGATGGCCGCGGTCAGGGTGGTCTTGCCATGGTCGATGTGACCGATGGTTCCCACGTTCACGTGCGGCTTGGTGCGCTCGTACTTCTTCTTCGCCATTGTTACTCCTTCTTAACGTCCTCCTCTAGGCTCTTGACTTCGCGACGATCTCTTCCGCGATTGATTTCGGGACTTCCTGGTAGTGATGAAATTCCATGCTGTAGACGGCGCGACCCTGGGTCTTCGACCGAAGGTCGGTGGCGTACCCGAACATGTTGCCCAACGGCACGTAGGCGCGAACCACCTGCATGGTGGCCCGGCCTTCCATGCCGAGGATCTGGCCACGGCGCGATGAGAGGTCGCCAAGGATCTCGCCCATGAACTCCTCGGGCATCACGACCTCGACCTTCATGATCGGCTCCAGCAGCGTCGGCTGGCCCTTCTGCATGCCGTCCTTGGCCGCCATCGAGCCGGCGATGGTGAAGGCCATCTCGTTCGAGTCGACCTCGTGGTAGGAGCCGTCGACCAGCGTCGCCTTGACGTCGACCACCGGGAAGCCCGCCAGCACGCCGCTGTTGAGCGCCTCGATAATCCCTTTCTCGACCGCGGAGTGGTACTCCTTCGGGATCGAGCCGCCCACGATCTTGTTGACGAACTCGAACCCCTTGCCGGCCTCGTTGGGTTCGATATTGATCTCGGCGTGGCCGTACTGCCCGCGGCCACCCGACTGGCGGATGAAGCGCCCGACGCCGTGCGCCTTGCGCTTGATGGTCTCGCGGTAGGCAACCTGCGGCTTGCCGACGTTGGCGTCAACGGCAAACTCGCGCAGCATCCGGTCGACGATGATCTCGAGGTGCAGCTCGCCCATGCCCGAGATGATGGTCTGGGCGGTCTCCTCGTCGGTGCGCACCTTGAAGGTCGGGTCTTCTTCGGCGAGCTTGGCCAGCGCCTGGCCCATCTTCTCCTGGTCCACCTTGGTCCGCGGCTCGATCGCCACGCTGATGACGGGATCCGGGAAGACGATCGACTCCAGCAGGATCGGGTTGTTCTCATCGGCCAGGGTGTCGCCTGTCGTCGTCTGCTTCAGGCCGATGGCCGCGGCGATATCGCCGGCGTAAACCTCCGGGATCTCCTCACGGTGATTGGCGTGCATCTGCAGGATGCGGCCGACCCGCTCCTTGGTACCGCGCGTGGCGTTCCAGACGTAGGAGCCAGACTTCAGCGTGCCCGCGTAGACACGGAAGAAGGTCAGCTTGCCCACGTAGGGGTCGGTCGCAATCTTGAACGCCAGCCCGGCGAAGGGCTGGTTGTCGGCCGGCTTGCGGTGTTCGGTCGCGTTGCTCTTGGGGTTGATCCCCTCGACGCCGAGCTTGTCCAGCGGCGAGGGCAAGAAGTCCACGATGGCGTCCAGCATCGGCTGCACCCCTCGGTTGCGCAGCGCGGCCCCGGCGAGCACCGGCACGAACTTGTTGGCGACCGTGCCCTTGCGGATGGCGGCCACGATCTCGGCGCCGGTGATCGGCTTGTCGTCCAGGTACTTCTGCAGCAGGGCATCGTCGAACTCGGCGACCGCCTCGAGCAGCTGCTTGTGGTAGAGCTCGACCTGCTCGCGCATCTCGGCCGGGACCTCTTCGGTCTCGATCGTGGTGCCCAGGTCGTCGGTATAGGTGATCGCGACCTTATTGATAAGGTCGACGACGCCTTCGAACTTCTCCTCGCTGCCGATCGGCAGCTGGATGGGGACGGCGTTGGCGCCCAGCCGCTCGCGGATCGACTTCCAGGCGGCGAAGAAGTCGGCGCCCATGCGGTCCATCTTGTTGATGAAGGCGATCCGCGGCACCTCGTAGCGGTCGGCCTGCCGCCAGACGGTCTCGGACTGCGGCTCGACCCCGGCGACGGCGTCGAAGACCGCGACCGCCCCGTCGAGCACGCGCAGGCTGCGCTCGACCTCGACCGTAAAGTCTACGTGTCCGGGTGTGTCGATAATGTTGATCCGGTGTCCACGCCAGTTGGCGACCGTGGCCGCCGAGGTGATCGTGATCCCTCGCTCCTGCTCCTGGACCATCCAGTCCATGGTGGCGGCGCCATCGTGCACCTCACCCATCTTGTGGATCCGGCCCGCATAGAAGAGGATGCGTTCGGTCGTGGTCGTCTTCCCGGCATCGATGTGGGCCATGATGCCGATATTCCGTACCTTGTCGAGCGCATAAGTCCGAGCCATTTTTGTTTCTGCCAATTCCTAATACCTGAAGTGGCTGAAAGCCTTGTTGCTTTCGGCCATTTTGTGGGTCTCTTCCCGCCGCTTGATCGTCGCCCCCACTCCGTTAGCGGCGTCCATCAGCTCGCCGGCGAGCTTCTCCTGCATACTCTTCCCAGATCGGGCCCTGGCGTAACGTACGATCCAGCGCCGGGCCAATGCCGAGCGCCGGTCGGGCCGGATCTCGACGGGGACCTGGTAGGTGGCGCCACCGATCCGGCGGGGCTTGACCTCCAGCACCGGGGTGGCGTTCTTGAGCGCCGCGTCGAACACCTCGATCGGGTCCTTCTTGGCCACCTTCCGGATTCGGTCCAGGGAGCCATAGACGACCTTCTCGGCCGTACTCCGCTTACCCCGCTGCATCACGACGTTGACGAACTTCGCTACGCCCTCGTGTGTGTACACGGGGTCGGGCAGGATGACGTGCTTGTGAATTCGGGGACGCCGCGGCATGCTAGGCCTTCTTGGCCTTTTCGCGCTTGGCGCCGTACTTCGAACGGCCCTGCTTGCGCCCCTTGGCGCCGGCCGTGTCGAGGGTGCCGCGCACCACGTGATAGCGGACACCGGGGAGGTCCTTGACGCGGCCGCCGCGGATCAGGACGACGGAGTGCTCCTGGAGGTTGTGCCCGATCCCGGGGATGTAGGCGGTGACCTCCTGGCGGGAGGTGAGGCGCACGCGCGCGACCTTCCGCAGCGCCGAGTTCGGCTTCTTGGGGGTGGTCGTATAGACACGCACGCAGACGCCCCGCCTCTGCGGGGAACCTTGCAGCGCCGGTGCCTTCGTCTTCTTCACCAGCGGCTTGCGGCCGGAGCGGATCAGTTGTGAGATGGTGGGCATGCCTTGACCTCGCCCGAGTTTTCGGGCGCGAAGCGCTATTCTACGGCCGCTAGCGCGCCGGTGTCAACCTGCGGGCGCCGGGCGAGGCTGCAGGACGCAGAACTCGTTGCCCTCGGGGTCGGCCAGCACCACCCAGCTGACGTCGCCCTGCCCGATGTCGACGTGACCGGCCCCCAGGGCGAGCAGCCGCTCAACCTCAGCCGCCTGGTCGTCCGGCCGCAGATCGAGGTGCACCCGGTTTTTGACGGACTTGGCCTCCGGCACCTCGAGAAAGAGGATATCCGGGTAATCGCCACCGGGTTCCAACCACCACTCACCGTCATGGGGTCCCTGAAGGGGCAGGCCGAGCGCCTGACTCCAGAAGCGGGCGACGCGCTCGGGGTCGTGGCAGTCGACCACGATGTTCTGCCAACGAAGGGTCACGAATCGGACTCTAGCCGATCAGGTCTCAGGCGGCTGACGCAGCGAATTCGATCCGGACCGGCTCGCGACGGGCGGCCGCCAGGCGGCCAATCAGACCGACCGTGATGAGCTCGAGGCCAAGCAGCACGTAGCTAGGCTGGGCGAAGCGATTCAGGAACAGGAATACGAAGAAGGCGACACCGATCCAGAGGATGGCGTTCCCGGCTTGCCGCTGGTGCCGAAGCCAACGCCAGGCGAGGATCCATACCGCCAACACCAGGGGGAGCTGGATCAGAAGGAAGGGGAAGGCGTCGCGCGCGCCCTGGATGATGCCGGCCTGCAGCAACCAAGTCGAAAGCCCGATCCCCTGGATTGGGTAGGCCTCGCTGCCGTTCCCCACGTTGTAGAGGACCGTGTCGCGCATGAAGGCGGATGCGTTCCAGGCGACGAAGGGACCGATGAGCGCCAGCATCGGAAGGACGGCAAGGATGGCGTAGCGGGGTATCGATCGCCAGGTAATGCTGTTGGCGAAACCGAACGCCACCAGCACGGGCAGCGCGATCAGCGCCGTCTGCTTGGTCGCGATCGCGAGCCCGATGATAATCGCCGCCGGCACGAGGCGCCGCCGCGCGATCGCCAGGGTCGCGGCCAGCACCAGCCCGATCATGGGCAGGTCATTGTCGCCGAGGACCGCCAATAGGCTATGGCCCGGGATCAAGAAGAAGGCGATCGCAGCCATCCGGCCGGCAGTTCCCGGAAGGAGCCACCGTAGCAGGACGAAGACGGCGGCAGCGGCGAGCAGCAGCCAGATCCGCTCGTCCCACCAACCGGTCGCGAACTGGAAGGCGGCCTGGACCGGAAGGGGGACGACGAGCGTTCCCGGCCAGTAGTCGAGATGATGTAGGGCCGGATTAGGAAAGGGCTGGCCCCAGGGCGCGCGCTCGAGGCCGGTGCCGGTGTAGTCGAAGCCGTAGGGATCGACGCCGCGCATCAGCAGATTGCGGGCCAGCTGGATCTGATAGGCGCCGTCACCGATCAGGGTCGTTCCCGGGGCCAGGTGCCAACGGACGATGGCGCCGACGATCGGCAGCCCGTAGAGTACGACGATCGCGGCACCGCCGGCGAGCTCCCTGAGTCGGGGCTGCGTCGCGCCAGCCACCGTAAGGATTGCGAGCAGCCCGGCCAGCAAGGCGGGAAGCCAGGCGGGCAATCCCCAGGTGCGCGCGATCTGCCAGCCGACGGCAGCCGAGGGGATACCCAGGAGCAGAAGGAGCAGGGTCTCACCGTGACGACGAATCACGCTCGTACAACGAAGGCCCCCACCCTACCCTCCCCCCGAGGGGAAAGGGTTAAGAGGCCCCCACCCGACCCTCCCCCTCAAACGGGGGAGGGAAAGTGGGCGGCTTGACGCGTTAGTTGGTGGCGGGAACCGGTTGTGGGAGCTCGGCGAACATCTTGAACGACTCTTCACGCAGCTTCTGGTAGTAGTCGAGACCGGTGCCAGCCGGAATCAGCTTGCCGATGATCACGTTCTCCTTCAGGCCGCGTAGCCGGTCGACCTTGCCGGAGATCGCTGCCTCGGTCAGCACCCGCGTCGTTTCCTGGAAAGATGCCGCCGACAGCCAGCTTGCCGTGTTCAGCGCGGCCTTGATCAGGCCGAGCAGGACGGTCTGGGCGACCGACGGATCGCCGCCTTCGGCGAGGACCTTAGCGTTCGCTTCCTCGTACTCCCACTGCGAGACGATCTCGCCCGGCAGCAGGTCGGTGTCGCCGGCGGTGTCGACGCGGACCTTCCGCATCATCTGCCGGATGATCACCTCGATGTGCTTGTCGTTGATGTCGACACCCTGCGAGCGATAGACCTTCTGGACCTCGTCGACCAGGTAGGTCTGGACCGCCTCGCGGCCGAGAATGTGCAGCAGCTCCTGCGGACTGATCGAGCCCTCGGTGATCTGCTGGCCGGCCTTGATCTTCTGACCGCCCTGGACGTTGACCCGCGAACCGTGCGGGATGGGGTACTCGCGCCACTCCTCGTCCATGCTCCGGATCACGATCTGGTTGCGCTCGACGCGGGCCACGCCGGAAGCTCGCGATTGGATGACCTTCTCCTGGCCGTCCTCGCCGGCACCCCGCGCGATCTCCTGCCCTTCGGTGACGGTTGCGCCCGACTCGATGAGTGGCTGCATCTTGTCCGCCAGGATGTAGGGGATGTCGTAGACGTCGCGCGAGGTCACCTTAACCTTGCGGGCGGTCTCAGTGCGGATGATCTCCACTTCGCCGTCGATCTCGGAGATGATCGCCTTGCCCTTCGGGATGCGGGCCTCGAACAGCTCCTCGACGCGCGGCAGGCCCTGCGTGATGTCGGTACCCGCGACGCCACCGGTATGGAACGTCCGCATGGTGAGCTGGGTCCCGGGCTCGCCGATCGACTGGGCGGCGATGACACCGACCGCCTCACCGATCTCCACCAGCTTGCCAGTCGCCAGGTTGCGACCGTAGCACAGCCGGCATACGCCTTCGCGCGCCTGGCAGGTGAGCACCGAGCGTACCTTGACCTGGGCCACGCCGGCATGGATCATGTTGCGCGCCTGGATGTCACTGATCTCAGCACCTTCCTTGACCAGGACCGCCTGGGTGGTCGGGTCCTGGACCTCGGCGGCCGCCACGCGACCAGCGATCCGCTCGAACAGCGGCTCGGTCAGCGCTCGCTCCTCCGAAATTTCGGTCACCCAGATGCCGGAGGTCGTGCCGCAGTCTTCGCTCCGAACGATGACGTCCTGGGCCACGTCGACCAGCCGGCGGGTCAGATACCCCGAGTCCGCCGTACGGAGCGCCGTGTCGGCCAGACCCTTGCGGGCGCCGTGGGTGGAGATGAAGTACTCGAGCACGGTCAGCCCTTCCGAGAAGTTCGCCTTGATCGGCAGGTCGATGATCCGGCCCGTCGGGTCGGCCATCAGGCCTCGCATCCCGGCCAGCTGCCGGATCTGCTGGATGTTGCCTCGAGCGCCGGAGTTGGCCATCATGAAGACCGGGTGAAGGGCATCGAAGGGTCGATATCGCCGAGCTTCTTCTCGGCGCCCGCCAGGATGGCGGCCTTGCCGGCCGGCGTCTTGATGTCCATCGCGGAGATCGTGATCCCGGCCTTGGTGGCGTAGGCGAAGCCGACCCGCTTGATGTCGTTGGCGACCCGCGCGGTCAGCTCGTTACCGTGAAGGCGGAAACACTCGGCGACGATCGCCCGCAGCGCCTTCTTGTCGAAGACGGCGTTCTGGTAGACCATCGCCTCGCCGTGGCCCTCCGCCGGCTGCACGCCAATCGGGAGCACGGTGTTGAAGAGCACGCGGCCCGGCGACGTCCGGACCAACTTGCCGTCGATGCGGACGCGCACCTCCTGCTGTACATGCACGCGCTTATTGTCGAGCGCGAGGAGTGCTTCCTCGGCCGTGCCGTAGGTCGGCAGTTCCTGATCCTTGACGTCGGGCGTCGCCTTGACCATGGTCAGGTAGTAGGTGCCGAGGACGATGTCCTGGGTCGGGCTGATGACCGGGTGACCATCCGACGCCGACAGGATGTTGTTCGACGACATCATTAGGTTCTTGGCTTCCGCGATGGCGCCGCTGAACAGCGGTACGTGAACGGCCATCTGGTCGCCGTCGAAGTCAGCGTTGAAGGCGCTGCACACCAGCGGGTGGATCTGGATCGCCGAGCCCTCGACCAGCACCGGCATGAAGGCCTGGATGCCGAGACGGTGCAGCGTGGGCGCGCGGTTGAGGAGCACGGGATGCTCCTTGATGACCTCGTCGAGCACGTCCCAGACTTCGGGACGGACGCGCTCCACCATGCGCTTTGCGGACTTGATGTTCTGGGTGTAGCCCTTGCTCACGAGCTCGCGCATCACGAATGGCTTGAAGAGTTCGAGCGCCATCTTCTTGGGCAGTCCGCACTCGTGCAGCTTCAGTTCGGGGCCGACCACGATGACGGAACGGCCCGAGTAGTCGACACGCTTGCCGAGCAAGTTCTGGCGGAATCGGCCCTGCTTGCCCTTCAGCATGTCGGAAAGCGACTTCAGCTTGCGGTTGCCGGTGCCCGTGATCGCCCGGCCGCGGCGGCCGTTGTCGATCAAGGCGTCGACGGCTTCCTGCAGCATCCGCTTCTCATTGCGCACGATGATCTCGGGCGCGCCGAGCTCGAGGAGCCGCTTCAGCCGGTTGTTGCGGTTGATGACGCGTCGGTAGAGGTCGTTGAGGTCGGAGGTGGCGAACCGGCCGCCGTCGAGCTGCACCATGGGGCGCAGTTCCGGTGGGATAACCGGCAGCACGTCCAGGATCATCCAGGTTGCCGACGCTCCCGACTTGCGGAAGGCCTCGACCACCTTGAGCCGCTTGATCGCCTTCTGCCGCTTCTGGCCGGAGGTCGACTTCGACTCCTCGCGAAGGATGCCGGATTCCTGCAGCAGATCGATGCGCGCCAGGAGATCGTGGATCGCCTGCGCGCCGATGCCGGCCTTGAAGACCTTGCCGAACTTCTCGGTGAACTCGCGGAATTCCTGGTCGGACAGCAGCTGCTTGACGTAGAGCGAGTCCAGCTGAGTCTTCGACGACTCGATATCACCCGAAAGGCCTTCGGTGTCCTTCTTCAGTCGGTCGTTGAGCGTGCCAGCCTTTTGCTCGTAGTCCTCACGCCACTTCGCGATCTCTTCGTCGGACTTGCTCTTGAGCTCCTGCTGGCGCTTCTTGGTCGCGGCCTGGACCTGGTCGATCTTCTTCTCGACCTGCTTGGGCAGCTCGCGGGCGAGCTTGTCCTCGAAGAGGGTGCCCTTCTCGATGATGACCTGCTCGTCATCGCCTTCGCCGATCGTGAAGTTGGTCGCGGCCTTCTTGCCCTTCTGGGCCTTGATCTTGTCGACCAGTTCCTTGGCGCGCGACGTCATCGCATCGACCGTCTCGTCGAGCGACTCCTCGAGCGCCTTGCTCTTGGTCTTGGTGTCTTCCTGCTTAGCCTTGACCCGCTGATCAAGGTCGTCCTTGAGTTCCTTGATCGCGACGTCGCGCTCCTCCTGCAGCTTGATCACGCGGTCGTTGTGCTGCGGCGAGGACTTCGAGAGGTACTCCTTGCGGGCGTCCTCATCGATGTTGGTGACGATGTAGTTGGCGAAGTAGAGGACTTTCTCAAGGTTGCGCGGGGACATGTCCAGCAGCAGGCCCATCCGCGACGGGATCCCCTTGAAGTACCAGACGTGGCTGACCGGCGAGGCCAGCTTGATATGCCCCATGCGCTCGCGGCGAACCTTCGAGCGCGTAACCTCCACACCGCACTTGTCGCAGATGATCCCCTTGTAGCGGTAGCGCTTGTACTTGCCGCAATGGCATTCCCAGTCGCGCTGCGGACCAAAGATCCGCTCGCAGAACAGCCCATCGCGCTCTGGCTTCAGGGTGCGATAGTTGATCGTCTCCGGCTTGGTCACCTCGCCGTGCGACCATGAGAGGATCGTCTCGGGCGATGCCAGCGAGAGCTTTAGCGCGTCGAAATTTTCCAGCTTTAGTGTCATGTATTACCTCAAAGAATCAAGGGGATTCTGCGCAGCGCGCGGCGCCCCGGTTGCCCACTGGTCCGACTCATCGATCTCATCGCGCTCGAGGTTGATGCCAAGGTCGAGCGGCATCTCGCTCATGTCGTCTTCGGACAGGATCACCTGCTTCTCGCCGTCGGACTGGATCTCGACGCCCAACGCCAGGCCCTCGAGCTCCTTCACCAGCACCCGGAACGATTCCGGAATGCCGGCCTCCAGCGTGTTCTCGCCCTTGACGATCGCCTCGTAAGCCTTGACGCGGCCCACGATGTCGTCGGACTTCACCGTCAGGATCTCCTGCAGGATGTGCGAGGCGCCATACGCCTCCAGTGCCCAGACTTCCATCTCGCCAAAGCGCTGGCCACCGAACTGCGCCTTGCCGCCGAGCGGCTGCTGGGTCACCAGCGAGTAGGGACCCGTCGAGCGGGCGTGGATCTTGTCCTCGACCAGGTGGGCCAGCTTCAACATATAGATGTAGCCAACCGTCACTTCGTGGTCGAACTGCTCCCCGGTGCGGCCGTCGCGCAGGCTGATCTTGCCCGACTCGGGCAGACCCGCGCGAACCAGCTCCGACTCGATCTTTTCCTCCGATGCGCCGTCGAAGACGGGCGTCGCCACCGTCAGCCCCAGGGCGTGCGCCGCCCAACCCAGGTGCGTCTCGAGCACCTGGCCGAGGTTCATTCGGCTCGGCACCCCGAGCGGGTTCAACACCAGCTCGACCGGCGTGCCGTCCGGCATGTAGGGCATGTCCTCGGCGGGAAGGATCCGGGCGATGACCCCCTTGTTCCCGTGCCGGCCGGCCATCTTGTCACCCTGGGCGATCTTTCGCTTCTGGGCCACGTAGACCCGCACCAGCTGATTGACGCCGGGCGCCAGCTCGTCCTTGGTTTCGCGGCTGAAGATCTTGACATCGACCACGATGCCGCGCTCGCCGTGCGGCACACGCAGCGAGGAATCGCGCACCTCGCGCGCCTTCTCGCCAAAGATGGCGCGCAGGAGGCGCTCCTCGGCCGAGAGCTCCGACTCACCCTTCGGCGTGATCTTGCCCACCAGGATGTCGCCCGGGTGGACCTCGGCACCGATATAGACGATGCCGCGCTCGTCGAGGTTCTTCAGGGTCTCATCGCTGACGTTAGGGATGTCGCGCGTGATCTCCTCCGGACCCAGCTTGGTGTCGCGGGCTTCGATCTCGTACTCCTCGATATGGATGGAGGTGTACTTGTCCTCGCGAACCACCGACTCCGAGATCAGGATCGCGTCTTCGTAGTTGTAACCCTCCCAGGGCATGAAGGCCACCAGGATGTTGCGGCCGAGCGCCAGCTCACCCTCCGAGGTCGCCGGACCGTCGGCCAGCGGCGTGCCGGCTTCGACGTGGGTGCCGGCCTTGACGATGACCCGCTGCGAAAGGCAGGTCCCCTGGTTGGAGCGCTCGAACTTGTGGATCGGGTACCACTGCTCGGTCGAGCCGTCATCCGGCTTCAGCAGAATGCCAAGCTCACGCTTGAAGCTGTCCAGCTTGGCCGCGGCCGAATCCACCGGCGGCGGCGCCGCGCACGATACGACCGTACCGGCCACCTTGGCCACGATCAACTCGCCCGAGTCCTTGGCGGCGGCCGACTCCATGCCGGTGCCGACAATCGGCGACTCGGTCACGACCAGCGGCACCGCCTGCCGCTGCATGTTCGATCCCATCAGGGCTCGGTTCGCGTCGTCGTGCTCCAGGAAGGGGATCAGCGCGGTCGCGACACTGACGGTCTGCTTGGGCGAGACATCCATGTACTCGATGCGGTTGACGTCTGCCACCAGGAACAGGTTCTTGGTGCGGGCGGTGGTCCGCTCCTCGGTAAAGTGGTTGTCCTCATCGATGGGCGCGTTCGCCTGCGCGACCACGTAGTGGTCCTCTTCGTCGGCCGACAGGAACTGGACCTCGTCCGAGACCCAGGCCTTGACCGGGATATCACCAGCGCGCGCCTTGATCAGCTGCTCAACCGTCTCGCGGTCGAGCACATCGCCCTTCTTGGCCAGCTTGGTCTTCCGGTCGGCGGGTGCGAGCACGTCGTCCCGGAGCGTCCGTCCGACCAGCCGATCGCGATTCGCTTTGTCCGCCACCATGGTGCTGAACACCCGGCGGAACGGCGTCTCGATGAAGCCGTACTCGTTGACCCGGGCGAAGATCGCCAGCGAGCCCATCAGGCCGATGTTTGGACCTTCCGGGGTCTCGATCGGGCAGATGCGGCCGTAGTGCGAATGGTGCACGTCGCGGACATCGAAGCCGGCGCGCTCGCGCGACAGGCCGCCCGGCCCCAGGGCCGACAGGCGGCGCTTGTGGGTGAGCTCGGCCAGCGGGTTGGTCTGGTCCATGAACTGCGACAGCTGGCTCGACCCGAAGAATTCCTTGATGGCGGCGACCACTGGGCGCGCATTGATCAGGCTCGCCGCGGTCACGGTGGCCGCGTCGCAGATCGTCATGCGCTCCTTGATGATGCGCTCCATCCGGATCAAGCCCATGCGGAATTGGTTCTGCAGCAGCTCGCCGACGGCACGCACCCGGCGGTTGCCGAGGTGGTCGATGTCGTCCGCCTCACCGGTCCCGTTGTTTAGCTCGATCAGCTTGCGGATGATCGCGATGAAGTCGTCGTTGCTGAGCGTCCGGATATTCATATCCGTTCCCAGCCCCAGCCGGCGGTTCAGCTTGAAGCGGCCGACCCGCGACAGGTCGAAGCGGCGGGGATTGAAGAACAGCGCCGTCATCAGCGCCCGCGCGTTGTCGACCGTCGGCGGGTCACCGGGGCGGATCTTCTTGTACATCTCGACCAGGGCGTCGTTGACGTCGGTGGAGGAGTCCTTGTCCAGCGTCGACTGGATGAACTTGTGCTCGGCGTTGTTGTCGACGTCGGCGAAGAGCGCCTTGATCTCGTTGTTGCTGCCGTAGCCAAGCGCGCGCACCAGGGTGGTCACCGGGATCTTCCGCTTGCGGTCGATCTTGACCGTCAGGATGTCCTTGCCCGAGGTCTCGATCTCGAGCCAGGCGCCACGGTTGGGGATGAGCTTGGCGGCGAAGAGCATCCGGCCCGACGCCCGGTCCTC
>VBIS01000269.1 GCA_005880605.1 Chloroflexota bacterium | reverse complement strand
ACCGTCGATGAGGAGATCCAGCGCGACTACGCGGCCGGCCGGCCGGAGGAAGTCGAGATCGCCGCCATCTATGACGCCGCCTTGCGCGGTATCGGGCTGGAGCTCGAGCCTGAGTTGATCGAGCGAGTCATGGAACTGGAACAAGAGGGCTGGCTGAACAGCGTGCACGTCGGGCCGGACGTGGTGCGAACCCTGGAGAACCTCCAGCGCGAGGGCCTTCGCCTCGGCCTGGTCTCCAACGCGGCCTACCTGCCCCGCCTGATGAAGGCGCAACTGACCGCGCTCGGCCTCGCGTCGTATTTCACCGGAGTGACGTTCTCCTCCGAGATCGGCTTGCGCAAGCCGCACCCCGCGATCTACCAGGACGCGCTGGCCAAGGTCGGCGTCGAAGCCTCGAAAGCGCTGTTCGTCGGCGATCGGGTGCGGGAGGATGTGCAAGGTCCCAAGTCGCTGGGCATGCGCGCGGTCCTAACCCGGGAATTTCGGCAGGAAGACGCGGCCGGCGCCGCGGATCTTGTCATCGACCGGCTCGGGGACTTACCCCCCGTGCTCGACCGTCTGGCGTCCGGGCCGCAACGGGCCGATACCTATAATGAGGTCACGTCGCGCGAGTAATTTCGCGGATGGGGTTCTGGAGGTAGGTGGGGCGGTGGACTTCCGCGAGTATCTGAAGCGCAAGTGTCGTGAGCAGAACATTTCTCTGCACCGACTCGCGGTCCGTTGTGACCTGAACCAGATCTACTTCTACCAGGCCGTCAACAAGAACAAGGAGAACCCGCCACCCTGGGTGCTCCGGCGGGCAGCGCCGCACCTCGGCGTCACCTACGTCGAGCTGATGATCGCGGCCGGGCACCTGACCGAGGATGACCTCCGCGACTACACCAGCCACGTACCGACGCCGCCGGCCTCGAAAGAGCCGGAGCGGACCCGGGAGAAAGTCTCGGTCTAAGCCGAGGTCGTGCCGCCGCCCGCCACGAAGGTCGAGAAGTGGTAGGTGACGGACCAGGTGAATTGGCTGGTGCTCATGTCGATCTTCATCTGGTGCATGTAGCGGTCGCTTCCGGAGATCCAGACCTCGACCTCGATGCCGGCGTTAACCAGGGCGGCTTCGTCTGCCGGCGTGAGGCCGCTCGACGGATCCGATTTGAGTTGCTCCAGGTACTTGCCGGGGTCGACCGTCAAGGAGAAATGATGCACATCGATGTTGTCCATCGTGATGTCGCCCAGGTCATCGGAGGCACGGAAAGCGTGGGCGAACTCGAGGTTCGCGATCGGGTCCATGCCGGGCGCGATCTGGCTTTTCGAGTTGCCAGTGACGTCCTTCCAGGCTGGCCCCTGCGACGGAATCTGAACGTATTCGTGGCCGTTCTCGATCCGTTCATTGATGGCCACGATCACGTAGCCACTCGACGACGGGACCTCCATCTGGAGGCTGAGGTTCTCTTTGTGCGGGTAGATCAGGTCACCTGAGCCGGTGATTTTGACGCCGGCCAGGCCGTTGAGAACCAGGTTGCCAGCCAGCGTGAGGTGGACGCTCTTGAGGCTCTGCATCGCGTCACCGCTCCTGGCGATGACGGGACCGGCATCGAGGGGCGGAGGGGCCGACTGCTGCCCCGGGATCATCCCGTTGATGGCGCCGCTCTTCCACACCAGGAGGCAAGAAACGATGGCGACTCCAATCGTGATGAGCCGGGCCATCGAGCAGGCAACGACACGACCCCACCATCCTTGCTTGGAAAAGCGCGGCCCGCCGGAAGGAGGGGTTGGCGATGGATCCGAAGAGGGGGACGGGAATCAGGTACGCCGGCGGGCCTAGCCAGCTCGCGGATCATAGCAACGCCATCCCGCCGCGACACGGCATATACCCGCTTGTCACCGAGCCGTTACATGCTGGCAAGATAGTCGCGTGCAGCGGGTGGTCATGCATGTCGACCTCGACGCCTTTTATGCTTCGGTCGAGCAGCTGCGCCGTCCGGAACTGCGCGGCAAGCCGGTGATCGTAGGCGGGGCGGGAACGCCGGGCGAACGAGGCGTGGTCGCCGCCGCCTCCTATGAGGCCCGTCCCTTCGGAGTGCGATCGGCGATGCCACTGAGCCGGGCTCGGCGTCTCTGCCCGAACGGGATCTTCGTTCCCTGCGACTTCCGCGCATACCGCGAGGCTTCCAAATCGGTGTTTGGCATTCTCGACCGATACTCCCCGGTCATCGAGCCGATCGCCCTCGACGAAGCCTACCTGGACCTCACCGGACAGGAGGCGCTGATGGGGCTGCCTGCCGCGGTCGCCACCCGGCTGCGCGACGAGGTCAGGTCGCGATGCGGGCTCGACCTCAGCATTGGCGTGGCCAGCTGCAAGCTGGTCGCCAAGGTCGCCTCTGAGCTGCGCAAACCCCGGGGGCTGGTCGTCGTCCGGCCCGGCGATGAGGCGGCTTTCCTCGCCCCGTTGCCGCTCTCCAGGCTCCCCGGCTGCGGGCCCGCCACCGCGATCAAGCTGGAACGAGTCGGAGTTCGCACCATCGGCGACCTGGCGGCTCTGCCCGACCCCTTGTTGGGCGAGCTCTTCGGCCAGTACGGGCGCGCCCTCGGCAGCCACGCCCGAGGCATCGATGCGAGT
>VBIS01000242.1 GCA_005880605.1 Chloroflexota bacterium | reverse complement strand
TCTCCCTCGTGGCCGCGGAACTCGGTGGGGTGAACAAGCCCCACGGCCAGCACGGAGAAGGCCATGGCGAATAGCAGGACGGAGATCACCAGCCCGATCGACGTTCGAGGGATGATGGTCGCCGGCCGGCGGGTTTCCTGGGCAACCTGCGATATGGTCTCGAGGCCGACGAAGGCGATGATCGCCAGCGAGGAACCAAACGCGAACTGGCTCAATGATGGGCGGTCGAACAGGAACTCGTGGGCCACCAGTTCCGGCTTCCATACCAGGATGAACCCGGCCAGCACGATGATCGTCTGCGCCACGATGGCGATCGTCCCGATGATCTCGTTGAAGTTCGTTGAGACCTTGATCCCGCGAACGTTGAGCCAGATCAAGACCAGGATGCCGACGACCGACTCGACGAGCCACAGCCACGCGAGATGGATTGGTCCGATGGTCGTGGTGAAATCCGAGATGTGATGGCCAAACGTGATCCAGGGAAGGAAATAGTTGAAATAGCCGAAGGCGACGACGGTGAAGAGCGAGATATCAATCGTGTAGTCGAGGACCAGGGCGGCGCCCGCCACCAGCCCGGAGAGGTCACCGAGCCCGCGGAGGGTGAAGTACTGGCCGCCGCCGGCGAGAGGATAAGCCGACGCGAGCTCCGCATAGCAGAGGCCGACCAGCGCGAACACGATTCCGGCCGCCAGGAAGGCAAGCGGCGCGAAGCCCAGGGCGGCGAGCGTGATGATGCCCAGGGCGGTGTAGATGTCGGCACCGACGGCCGCATAGCCCCACATGTAGGAGCCCCAAACCGAAACGTCCCGCCGAAGCTCGCTCCCTGAGATCCCTTCGGGTGGGTGGTGGCCGTCCGCTGGCGGCTGCATTCTCTTCCACCCACGCTAGGTCCTCTATCCCAAACGCCCACCCGTACTCGGTACGGATTCTTGTACGGAGCCTGCGAGATTCCGTACTCGCGCCCAGCTCCGGACCGGGTACGGGTCCAAGGTCGTAGGATTTGGTCGAAGGGTTTCATGCCACCAACCCCGATCCGCTCAGCCGACAACGTGGCTCGCATCCTGCCCGGTCCGTTTGCTCTGGCCGGCCGGTCGGACGAGATCGCGGTTGCGGCAGGATGCATCGCGCTGTTGCTACTGGTCTTTGTCGGCGACCTGGTGACGCCGGTCCAGGTCGCCCTGACGGCGCTGGGCCTGATTCCGTTGCTGGCCGCTAGCTGGTTGCTCTCGGACCGGCTTGCCCTGGCGGTGGCCGTCGTGGCATTGGGGCAGCTCGTGTTGACCGCGGCGCTGGGCGCGGTGAGCATCCCCACCGCGGTGTCCGAGGCGACCGCTTACGTCGTGCTCGGCCTCGTGGTCCGGCTCTACGCCGGCAGCCTCGCGGAGCTGCTTTCGCGGCAGGGGCCGGTCCGGCGAGCGGAGGTCACGAGCCGAACCGGTGCCGAGATGCTTACCAAGCGAGAACGCGAGGTCGCTGTGCTGGCGGCGCAGGGGTATACCGCTCGCGAAATTGGCATGCAACTCCACATCGGCGAGAGGACGGTAGAGACCCACGTGGCCAACGTTTGTAGCAAGCTGGGGTTAAAGGCCAAGGTCGAGCTGGTTCGGGCGGCATCTCGGCTGGGCCTCTGAGGCCATGGAGCGGCTGATCGTCGACGGGTACAACATCATCTTTGCCTGGCCCGAGCTGTCGGCGCTCAAAGACGTAAATCTCCAAGATGCGCGTGAGCTCCTGATCGCGACCCTGGCGGATTATGCGGCGATGACCCGACAGAAAGTCACGGTCGTCTTCGACTCGCATCGTCGTCCCGATGCCGAGGCATCGCAGCAGGAGGTCAAC
>VBIS01000116.1 GCA_005880605.1 Chloroflexota bacterium | reverse complement strand
CGACGTGGAGCGGCCGCAGGTTGACCCAGCCCTTATCCCGGTTGAGATACTTGACGAAGGCGCTGATGCCGCCCTCGAAGTAGAAGGTGTAATCGAGGTCGACGCGCTCGTCGCGCAGCAGGATGGTCAGCCCTTTGTTGAGGAAGGCAAGCTCACGCAGCCGGTGGGACACGATGTCCCAATGAAAGCCGAGCTCCTCGAAGACGTCGGGATCGGGCCAGAAGCGAATGTAGGTCCCGGTGGTGTCCGCCTTACCGACGACCTTCAGCGGCGCGAGCGGTGCGCCCCGCCGATACTCCTGGTAGTGCTGCTTGCCATGGCGCATCACGGTGACCTGGAGCCGCTCGGAGAGCGCGTTGACGACCGAAAGACCAACGCCGTGGAGTCCACCCGAGACCTTGTAGCCGCCGCCACCGAACTTGCCGCCGGCGTGCAGCTTGGTCATGACGACCTCGAGGGCCGGCTTGCCCTGGTCCTTCATGATGTCGACCGGGATCCCGCGGCCGTTGTCGGCCACGGAGGCGGACCCGTCCTCGTGGAGGGTTACCTCGATCCGGGTGCAAAAGCCGGCCAGCGCTTCATCAACAGAGTTGTCGACGATCTCGTAGATGAGGTGGTGGAGCCCACGGTTATCGGTGGACCCAATGTACATTCCGGGACGGCGTCTGACCGGCTCCAAACCCTCCAGAACCTGGATGGCCTTGGCGTCGTAGGCAGCCGTCGTTTTTTCCCTAGGATTCAACAAATCGCGTATTCAAATTATACCCAATCAGACTGCCAAAATTGACCTATGTTCGTGCCTAAAGTCAGCACCGGACGGGCCGGGTTGACGCCGCTGGCCCGGGCGGTGGTGTATGGCGTCGCCGGCTGCCTAGGCGAGCTTTTTTTCACCGCCTGTATCAGCGCGCTAAAGCGCCGCCGACTCCAGCCCCGCACCAGCCCGCTGATGCTGCCCGTCTACGCGCTGATCCAGCCCTTGTTCGAGCCAACGCACCGGATGATGCGCGGTCGCGTACCCCTGTGGGGCCGAGCCCTCGTCTACGGCAGCGGCTTCCATGCGGCCGAATACCTCAGTGGCCGGCTGCTCCGGCGGCTTGCGGGCCAGGCGCCCTGGGACTACTCTGCCGCTCGCTGGCAGTTCAACGGCCTGATCCGGTTCGACTACTTCCCGCTATGGGCGGCGGCCGGGGTGATGACCGAACGGCTGCATGACATCCTCACCGGGCAGCCAGCGATTACGAGGCGACCACCGACGCGTCCTTGGCCACCGGGGGTCGCCAGCGCAGATCCAGCTGGCGGGCGGCCCGGACCTCGTCGAGGCGTCCGACCGGACCATCATGCGGAGCCGTCTTGACGATCTCCGGATCCTTCGCGATCTCCTCGACGATCTGTGCCATGGCAGCGATGAAGCCATCGAGCGAGGCTTTCGATTCAGTCTCGGTTGGCTCGATCATCAGCGCCTCGGGCACGATCAGTGGGAAGTAGATGGTCGGCGGGTGAACCCCGAGGTCGATGAGGCGCTTGGCGATATCTTTCGCCGATACCCCCTGCGCCTTGGCCTTTTTTGCCGTGAGGACGAACTCATGCATCGACGGCCCGCTGAAGGCGTCGTCGAATAAGGGCCGCAGGTGATGGCGCAGGTAGCTGGCGTTGAGCACGGCATTGTGCGCCACATCATCAATGGTGTTGCCGTAGGTGCGGATGTAGGCGTAGGCGCGCAGCAGCATGCCGAAGTTGCCGTAGAAAGAGCGGACTTTGCCGATCGACTGCGGGCGCTCGTACTCGAAGCGGAAGCCTTCGTCGGTCCGCTCTACCGTGGGGACCGGCAGGAAGGGAACCAGGTGGGACTTGACGCCGACCGGTCCCGCGCCAGGACCACCGCCGCCGTGCGGCGTGGAGAAGGTCTTGTGTAGGTTGAGGTGCACGACGTCGAAGCCCATGTCGCCGGGCCGGGCCACGCCGACCATGGCGTTGAGATTCGCGCCGTCGTAATAGAGCTGGGCTCCGTGTTCGTGTGCGAGCCGGGCGATCTCGACGATGTCCCCCTCAAAGAGCCCGGCGGTGTTGGGATTGGTGAGCATCACCGCCGCCGTGCGCGTCGAGATCTTGCGCTTGAAATCCTCCAGGTCAACCAGGCCATCGGAGCCTGACTTGACGGTTACGGTCTTCAAGTGGGACAGGGTGGCGCTCGCCGGGTTGGTGCCGTGAGCGCTGTCCGGCACCAGCACCTCGTCGCGGGTCTCGCCGCGGCTTCGGTGATACGCCTGGATCATGCGCAGCCCGGTCCATTCGCCGTGCGCGCCCGCCGCCGGCTGCAGGCTCATCCGATCCATCGCCGTCAGCGTCAGTAAGGACCGCTCCAGTTCCCACATCAGTCGCAGCGCTCCCTGCGCGCGAGCCGGCGGATGGTAGGGATGCAGATCGGCGAAGTCGTCGAGCCGAGCCAGCGCTTCATTGACCGCAGGGTTGTACTTCATGGTGCAGGAGCCCAGGGGGTAGAGCCCCTGGTGGAGGTTGAAGTTCAGCCGGCCCAGGCGGCCGAAGTGTCGCGCGACCTCCGGCTCGCTGAGCGATGCGATCGGCAGCGGGGAGCGCCGCCTCAGCCCCGGTGGCACGAGCTCGTCGATCGGTCGCGTCTTGACGCCCACCGCCGGCAGTCGTGGGCTGGGTCGCTGCTGGCTGCCCAGCTCGAACAGCAGCGGCTCGCTCACGCGAGCACCTCGAGGTAGCGCTCGATGGCACGCGGCTGGTTGAGCTCGGTGGTGGAAACGAGCAACGCATCCGAGAGCTCGGGGAAGAACCGGCCGAGCGGCAGCCCCGGGAGAACGCCGCGCTCCAGCATGAACGCTTGCGTCTGCTCGGCGGGGTAGGGCGTGTGGACGACGAACTCCCAGAGAAATGGGCCGTCGAACGCCAGGCGGTAGCCCTTACGTTCGACCAGCTGCGCGGCGAGGTGATGGGCCCGCTGGGCGCTCAGCTCGGCGAGCTGCTTCAGGCCGTCGCCACCCATGTGGGCGAGGTAGACGGTAGCCGCGATCGCCATCAACGCGTGGTTGGTCGTGATATTTGAGGTCGCATGCTCGCGCCGGATGTGCTGCTCGCGAGCCTGGAGGGTGAGCACGTAGCCGCGGCGGCCCTGCGCGTCGACGGTGGCACCGACCAGGCGTCCCGGCATCCGACGCATCAGCGCTTCCGTGCATGCGATGAAGCCGACGTAGGGACCGCCGAAGGACAGCGGGATCCCGAGCGGTTGTCCATCACCAACCGCCAGGTCGGCGCCATACTCTCCCGGCGCCGCCAGCATGCCGAGGGAGATCGGATCCACGCACGCGATCAGCAAGGCACCGGCACGATGGGCGATATCACTGATCGGTTGCGGCTCCTCCATCACGCCGAAGAAGTTGGGTTGCTGGAGGATGACCGCTGCCGTCGAGGCGCTCACGGCCTGCTCCAGTTTTGCGGTGTCGACCCGGCCGTCCACGCCTGGGACGACTCGGATGATTTCGTACTGCTGCGCGTTCGAGTAGGTTTGCAGCACCTGCGCGTATTCCGGGTGCAGGGCGCCGGCCACGACGACGTTCTGCCGGCTTGTGTGCGCGACCGCCATCGCGGTCGCCTCCGCCAGCGCCGTCGCGCCGTCGTAGAGCGAGGCGTTGGCGACATCGAGCCCGGTGAGGAGTGTGATCATGGTCTGGAACTCGTAGGTTGCCTGGAGGGTGCCCTGGCTGGCCTCGGCCTGGTAGGGCGTGTAGGTCGTGTAGAAATCGGGCCGCGAGATAACCTGGTTGACGATCGCCGGACTGAAGCGGCGCGATGCCCCGGCACCCAGGAAGCTGTGGGAGGGGGCGATCCGTGTATTGAGGCGGCCCAGCTCGCGGAAGTACTGGACGAGCTCCACCTCGGAGAGGGGCTCGGGCAGCTCGATCCGATCGAGCCGAAGCGCGGCCGGCAGGTGCTTGAACAACCCCTCGGTGCTGTCGAGCTCGAGGGCCTTCAGCATCTCGGCGCGCTCGGCGTCGGCGTTGGGAAGGTAGGTCACGAGCCGGATTGGCCCTGCACGAACGCGTCATACGCTTTCTTGTCGAGCAGCTTGGGGTTGTCCTTCACACTGCGAAGCTTGATTACCCAGCCTTTGCCGTACGGATCTTCATTGACATATTCGGGGTGGTCTTTGAGGTCCTGGTTCACCTCGGACACTTCGCCGCCCACCGGACTGTAGAGATCCGAGGCCGCCTTCACGGATTCGATCACGCCCAGCCGTGCGCCGGCGTCGAGCGGTTGGCCGACGGCCGGCAGCTCGAGGTAGATGACGTCGCCAAGTTGCGACTGGGCATATTCGCTGATGCCCACGGTCGCTGTATCGCCGTCCATTTTCACCCACTCGTGGGTTTCCGCGAATCGCATCCCGCTCACGTCTGGCATCGTTACTCCCTTTGCTTCATTTCGGATGAGGCCGCTTGTAGAAGGGCAGCGCAACCACCTCTGCCGGTGCAGCCGTGCCCCGAACATCGACGCCAAGACCGGTCCCGGGCTTCGCAAGGGCCGGCGGCACGTAGGCCATCCCGATGTTGTAGCCAAGCGTGAAGGAGACGTTTCCCGAGGTTACGGTACCGACCTGCTCGCCGTTTTTGACAACGGCATAGCCGTGACGGGGAATGCTTCGATCCAACATTTTGAAGCCCACCAGGGCCCGGCTCAGCCCCCGCTTACGGGCCTGGAGGATGGCGTCGCGGCCGATGAAGTCCTTGTCGAGGCTGAGGGTCCAGTCGAGCCCCGCCTCGAGCGGATTCGTGCTGGCGTCGATGTCGTTGCCATGAAGGCGCATCCCTGCTTCGAGGCGCAAGGTGTCCCGTGCCCCAAGGCCCGCCGGTCGGATGCCGTCGGATTGGCCCGCATCGAGCAGAGCGCGCCAGAGCCGCACGGCATCCTCGTTGCCGCAAAACAATTCAAAGCCATCTTCGCCCGTGTAGCCGGTGCGCGAGATCACGCACGCGACATCCGCGACCTTGCCCTCGATAAAGGCGTAGTACTTCACGGTACCGACCTCCGCGCTGCTCAGCCGCTGCACGAGGGCAACCGCGCGTGGTCCCTGCACGCCGATCAGCGCCCAATCCCGCCCGACGTTGAAGACGCCCCCACCCTGCCCTCCCCCAAAGGGGGAGGGGATATTGAGCTGCCCTCCCCCAGAGGGGGCGGGGTTATTGAGCAGCCCTCCCCCAGAGGGGGAGGGGTTATTGAGCTGCCCTCCTCCAGTGGGGGAGGGGTTATGGCGGCGGATCCAATCGAAGTCGCCGTCCTGGTTGCCGGCATTCACGACCATCAGGTAGCCGCCGTCGGCAACCGCATAGACCAGGACATCATCGATGATGCCGCCGGCCTCGTTGCAAAGCATGGCGTACTGAATGCGGTCCGGCCGCAGCCGCGTGAGATCGCGCGAGACCACACGCTGGGCGAGACTCTCGTCTTTGACACGCAGCTCACCCATGTGCGAAAGGTCGAAGAGTCCGACCGCTTCACGCACCGCGCGATGTTCTTCGCGGATGCTGCTGTACTGGAGGGGCATGACCCAGCCTCCGAAGTTGGTCATCTGGGCGCCTAAGCGGACATGTTCGTCGTGCAGTGGTGTCCGCTCGGCCGTCACGACCAAACGTTACGCCTCGCCCGCGTTGCTATTCCTCGTGGTCGTCTTGATCGTCAAGATCGTCGAGGTAGTCGAGCAGCTCCTGGTCGTACCCGGTTTGCGCTTCGCCCAACAGGGCGAGAATGGCGGTGACCCTCGCCTCGTCCCACTGCAGCAGCTTGGCCAGCTCGGCCGGGGTGGCTGGACGGTCGAGCCGTTCCGAGAGCAGGCGTTGCGCCGACTCCAGCAGGCGACAGGCGATGACGAAGGCTTCGTCGTTGCGCTGGGCCTCGTCCGTCTGGGCAAGCACATCGTCCATGGTCACGGCGACCACGTGAACCAGGCGGGCATGAAAGCCCCCATCGGCCGGCTTGTAATGCTCGACGGCCGAGATCAGCCCCACGGTGCCTTCCTGGAAGAGGTCGCCAAAGGCCACGCCCCGGCCCTTCCGGGCCTGCGCGGCCTCCAGCACCAGGTGCAGGTTGTGCTCGATCAGGACGCGATTTGCCGCATCGCGATCGGCTCCGTGGGTTGCCAGGAGCCGGCGCTCGTCCTCGGTGGAGAGGCGTGGGTAGCGCGAGAGCTGCTCCTGGATCTCGTCCTCGTCGTCCCGCGGGGGTCGTTGCTCGATACGTTGGGCCACGGTCTCATTCTACGAATGACGGGTCCCGGGACAGGGCCTATGATCACAACGTGAAGAGGGCCATCCGGCTCTTTCTCGCGGCCATTACAATGGCCGCGCTCGTGCCAGCGGTCCAAGCCCGCGCCGCCGAGCCCCACGTCCTGGTGGCGACCCTGAACGGGGTCATCAACCCGATCACCGACAGCTACATTTCCAAGGCGGTCGACCGCGCCGTCTCCAGCCGGGCCAACGCGCTCATCATCCAGATGGACACTCCAGGCGGGCTCGACACTTCGATGCGGGACATCATCAAGAAGGTCTTGGGCGCACCGCTGCCGGTCGTGGTGTTCGTCTCGCCCTCGGGAGCGCGTGCCGCCTCCGCCGGCCTGTACATCACGGAGGCCGCCGACATCGCCGCAATGGCGCCGGGCACCAACATCGGGTCGGCCCATCCGGTGAGCCTCGGCGGCAGCAATCCGGCGGCCAGCCCGGCAGCGAGTCCGAGCGCGAGTGGGGCCACGTCGGCGGCCCCGGATATCGAGTCCCAGAAGATCGAGAACGACGCGGCCGCCTACGTCCGGGCTCTTGCCACCCTGCATCACCGCAACGCCGACTGGGCCGAGAAGGCGGTTCGTCAGAGTATCAACGCGCCGGTCGACGACGCCGTCAAACTGGGCGTCGTCGACCTGGAAAGCCGCGACCTCGACACGCTCTTGCAGGATCTCGATGGTCGCGCGGTGGCGAAGGGCGGTCACACCTATACGCTGCAAACTGCCCGCGCCGGCATCGAGCGGTACGACATGAGCGGCTTCGACCAATTCCTGCAGGCCGTCGCCGATCCGAACCTTGTCTACCTTCTCTTCCTGCTGGCCATCATCGGCATCGGCTTCTGGGTCACCCATCCGGGCCTCTTCCTGCCCGGAGTAATCGGGGTGATCGCCGGCATCCTGGCCGCGCTGTCATTGTTCGACCTCCCGATCAACATCGCCGGGGTGCTGCTCATCCTGATCGCGGTTGTGCTCTTCGTCATCGACTTGAAAGCGGTGACCCACGGTGTGCTGACGACTGGCGGTATCGTGGCGATGACGCTCGGCGGCTTGCTGCTGATCAACACCAGCTTCCTGGCGGAGGGCGTAAACATCCCGCTCCTCATCATCACGGTCCTCGTCATCGCCGGAATCTTCCTCTTCATCCTGCGCAAGCTGATCGAGGCGCGGCGCCGTCCCTATGAGGCGGGTGAGGAGTCGATGATCGGCAGCGTCGGGACCGTGCGCGAACCCCTGAATCCCAGCGGCATGGTCTTCACAAACGGCGCGCTCTGGCAGGCCACATCGACGAGCGGCCCGCTAGCGGCAGGGGCGCCCGTGCGGGTGGTTGGCGTCGACGGACTTCGATTGCGCGTGGAAGCACTGCACCAGCAGCAGTCTCAGCGGGCGGAGGGGCCACAGGCGGCGTCATAAAGTGGCGACTCGTAACATGAGTAACAGCCGACTATCGAGGAGGGACCCGTGGGCATTTTCGCGCTGATTGTTCTCGGCATCATCGTTCTTGTCGTCCTGATTGGATTGAGCTCGGCGATCCGCATCATCAACGAGTACGAGCGCGGGGTCCTCTTTCGGCTTGGCCGCTTGATGGCGCTGAAAGGCCCTGGCCTGCGTCTGATCATTCCGTTCGGTATCGACCGAATGGTGAAGATCGACCTGCGGACCGTCACCCTCGAGGTGCCGCCGCAGGAGGTCATCACCCTCGACAACGTCACCATCAAGGTCAACGCTGTTATCTACTTCCTGGTCGTGGATCCCCGCAACGCCGTCACTCGAGTGGCGAACTTTATCAATGCCACTTCACAAATAGCGCAAACCACACTACGGAGCGTGCTCGGCCAGTCCTCCCTCGACGAGCTGCTCGCCAATCGGGAAAAGATCAACACCAGGCTGCAGCACATCATCGATGAGCAAACCGAGCCCTGGGGAATCAAGGTTTCGACCGTCGAAATCAAGGATGTCGAACTCCCGCAGACCATGCAGCGCGCCATGGCCAAGCAGGCCGAGGCCGAGCGGGAGAAGCGAGCCAAGATCATCCATGCCGAGGGCGAGTTCGAAGCCGCCCAGAAGCTGACCGACGCCGCCGGCGTGATCGCCACCCAACCCAGCGCGCTGCAGCTCCGCTATCTTCAGACCCTGACGGAGATCGGAGTCGAACGCAATACGGTGATCGTCTTCCCGGTGCCGATCGACCTCGTGCAGCAGCTGATCGATATTCGGGAAGGCAAACCTCAGGGGTCGACGCCGCCCGCAAAAGCCTGACGCTCCTGCTCGTCCCGGGCGACCTCCAGACCGACCTCTTCATCATTGCCTTCGTCGGCGTCATCATCGCGCTCTACGTGCTCGCCAATTTCGGCGAGCGGCACGCAACGCCGCGCATCCTGACACTGATTGCCGGTGGAATCCTTTCCGGACTTTCGCTCCTGGTTGGATTGGTCGGTTCGCTGCTCCAGCTCCTCGCCTATGCCGCGGGCAGCGAGTCGGCCGGCAAATTCTGGCAAAACGAGCAGACGCTGCTTCCCTTCGCCGCCGCCGGTCTTCTCGGACTGCTTTTCCTGTGGGCCGCCGTCCAGCGGGCCGTTGCGCGGCTCTTGCCCATCCGGCCCGGGTCGCCGGTCAATTACCTGACGGTCGTGCTCGGCCTGTTGCTGGTGGCCAACCAGCTGAGCACCCAGGTTACGGCGCAGCCCCCTCTGACGTACAGCGAGCTCCTGGCGCAGGACA
>VBIS01000115.1:19507-41514 GCA_005880605.1 Chloroflexota bacterium | reverse complement strand
TCCTCCCGATCGGCAGGCTCGCCCCAGATCCCTTGCCCGGTGAGACGCATCGCCCCGAAACCGAAGCGATTGACCGGCATGTCGCCGCCGATGTCGATCGTCCCGGCGAGCGCCGCCGAGACGGTGGTCGTGGTGCGATCTGCCATAGTATCCTCCTGTTCTAATCGGCTTTGGCCTAACTGTAGGCGCACATCGCGGTACGATGCCTCGATGAAGCTCGGGTTGAACTTGCCCTACGAGGGCAGCCTCTCCTTCGCCGAGGCGGTCGAGCTCGCTCAACGCGCCGAAGCCCTCGGCTATGAGTCGCTCTGGATGCCCGAAGCGTATGGCACCGATGCCGTCTCCATTCTTGGCGGCCTCGCCGCCCGCACGCAACGCATCCACCTTGGCACCGGCATCGTCAACGTGTTCAGCCGGACTCCCGCGCTGCTCGCGCAAACAGCGGCGACACTCGACCTGATCTCCGGCGGCCGCTTCATCCTCGGATTGGGGACGAGTGGCTACCAGGTGGTGACGGGCTGGCACGGCATGGCCTTCGATCGGCCGCTGCTGCGCATGCGTGAAACGATCGCCATCGTGCGCCAGGTTCTGCGTCGCGATCGCCTTCTCTTCGATGGCCAGGTCTTCCAGCTCGACAAGGGGCTCAAGCTGCTGGCGCATCCGGTGCGCGAGACCGTGCCGATATACCTGGCAACGCTAACTCCCGGCGGCCTACGGCTGACCGGTGAGCTTGCCGACGGCTGGATTCCCACCCTCTTCTCTCCCGAGCACATGGATCTCTTTCGCCCGGAGCTCGAGGCGGGCGCACGGATCGCCGGCCGCTCCGTCGATTCCATTGCCATCGCACCGCATGTGCCAGTCAGCATCGACGATGACCGCGCTCGCGCACGCGAGGCGCTAAAGCCATGGGTGGCGCTCTACGTCGGCGGCATGGGCTCGAAAACCAAGAACTTCTATAACGACCTCGTCAGCAAGTACGGCTTCGCCGACGATGCGCGGTCCCTTCAAGAGCTCTACCTCGGCGGCAAACAGCTGGAGGCGATCCGACGGGTCCCCGACGCCCTGGTCGACGCCATCAGCATTGCCGGGCCGCCCTCCTTCGTTCGCGAGCGCCTTCGGGTCTGGGCGGCCGCCGGTGTGACGACGCTGCTGGCAAGCGTGCATGGCAAGACGCAAGCAGACCGGCTGCGAACCCTCGAGATGCTGGCGGCAGCCGTCAGCACACTCGACTAGCATCAATTCAGGACGGCAAACAATTTCTGAGTGAGGTGACCCGGTATGCCTATACGGACAGCGGAAGCCAGATGGCAACGATCGCTGCAAGACGGATCGGGAACGATGCGGCTGGGAAGCGGCGCGTTTGAGGGATCGTATTCCTTCAAGAGCCGGATGGAAGACGGCCCCGGCACGAATCCCGAGGAACTGATCGGCGCGGCGCACGCCGGGTGCTTTTCCATGGCCTTCGCCAATGGGCTAACGCAGGCCGGCCACAAGCCCCAGGAAATCCGCACCACGGCCAGCGTGCACTTCGACAAGGGCGACAAGGGCTGGGGCATCACCCGCATCGATCTCGCGACCGAAGGCGATGTGCCCGGCATCGATGAGGCAACCTTCAAGCGCCTTGCCGAAGACGCAAAGAAGGACTGTCCCGTCTCGAAGGCGCTGGCCGCGACACCCATCACCCTGAACGCCACGCTCAAGACAGGGGTTACCGCGTAGTCCTCCTCCCCCTCCCCCGCTGGCGGGGGAGGGTCGGGGTGGGGGCGCAATGAGGGCGATGCGGCTTCGGGCGGCGAAGCAACCCCTTCGCCTCGAGGAGCTGCCCATCCCCACACCGACTGAGGGTCAGGTCCTGATCCGCGTCGCCGTCTGCGCGGTCTGCCGCACCGACTTGCACATCGTGAGCGGTGAGCTCAACGAACCCAAGCTCCCGCTCGTGATCGGGCACATGATCGTGGGGCGCATCGAGGGCCTCGGCGGCGGCGCGCAGCGTTTTGCGCCGGGCGATCGCATCGGGGTCCCCTGGCTGGGCTACGTCGACGAGACCTGCCGTTTCTGCCGCCGCGGCCTCGAGAATCTCTGTGTGAACGGACGCTTTACGGGCTATCAGATCGATGGCGGCTATGCCGAGTACTGCGTCGCCGACGAGCGCTTTTGCTTTTCCCTCCCCGAGTCCTACGACGACCTGCACGCTGCTCCGCTGCTCTGCGCCGGCCTGATCGGCTATCGCGCGCTGCGGCTGGCGGGCGATGCGTCGCGGGTGGGCCTCTACGGCTTCGGCGACTCGGCGCACATCATCGCGCAGGTCGCCCGCTTCCAGGGACGTCGCGTCTTTGCCTTTACCTCGCCGGGTGATGCCGAAAAGCAGGCGTTCGCGCGCAGCCTCGGGGCTGAATGGGCGGGGGACTCGCTCACGCCGCCGCCGGAGCCGCTCGATGCGGCCCTGATCTTCGCGCCGGTCGGCGCCCTGGTCCCGGCCGCGCTCAAAGCCCTCGATCCCGGCGGCGTGGTCGTCTGTGCCGGCATTCACATGAGCGACATTCCGGCTTTTCCGTATGAGCTCCTCTGGAAGGAGCGACAGGTCCGCTCGGTCGCCAACCTGACGCGGCAGGACGGCCAGGACTTCCTGCAAATCGCGCCCAAGGTGCCCGTCCGCGTGGAGGCGCATCCCTATCCGCTGGCCGAGGCGAATCAGGCCCTCGACGATCTCGCCCACGGGCGCTTCGAGGGTGCGGCCGTCCTGACCATCCCCTCCTGAGCACGCGCGCCTTTCCACACTGGGGCGCGCTGATCCGTTCTTAGGGTCGCCTCATGCTGACAGGCTAGCCTGTCATCGAAATGAAAGGTCGACGCCCTCACCATTTCCTTACATGAACAACCGCCGTACCTTGATAACGGCCATAGTCGGCGGTGGATTGGTGCTTGGCGCCGCGGGCGTCGGCACCGTCTATTTCCGCATCTTCCCGAGCTCCTCGCCGCAGAAGCTGGCGCTCAGCTCGCCGACGCCGACAAGCTCGGCATCCACCACAAATCCGGCCTCGACACCAGGGGCCGGGACCTGGACCGTGACCTCGGGCTCGCAGGCAGGCTATCGCGTCCGCGAGCAGCTCGCCTCTCTCCCAGCCCCCAGCGACGCGGTCGGGCGGACGTCGGCGGTCAGCGGCACGATCACCCTGGCACAGTCGGCCAGCGGCCCCAGCGTCACGGCCGCCTCCATCACGGTTGACGTGAGCCAGCTCACGAGCGACCAGTCGAGACGGGACCAGCGGATCCACTCGCAGGGACTCCAAAGCGACCGCTATCCCACGGCCACCTTCAAGCTGACGGCTCCGATCGCCCTCACAACCGACGCCGCCGGCGGCCAGACAGTCCACGTGTCGGCCACCGGCGACCTGACCGTCCATGGCGTGACGAAGTCAGTCACCATTCCGATCGATGCGCGGCTCACCGGTTCGAAGGTCGAGCTCGTCGGCTCGATCACCTTCCCCTTCAGCGAGTTCGGGATGACCCCGCCGAGTATTGGCGGGTTTGTCACGGTGCAGAACAATGCGACGATGGAATTCCAACTCCTCCTGGCGCAGGGCGCTTAGCGATGCGGATCCTGGTGGCCGAGGACGATCGCGGATTGCGTGAGGTCCTCGTGCAGGGACTGGAGGATGCGGGATACCTCGTCGACTCGGTCGACCGCGGAGACGATGCCATCGAGCAGTTGAAGTTCTATGAGTACGATGTCGCGATCCTCGACTGGCGGATGCCCGGGGTGCCAGGCGTCGAGGTCGCGTCCTGGGCGCGGCGTAACGACCGACCGACCGCCATCCTGATGTTGACGGCCCGCGACACCGCGCCCGACCGGATCCAGGGGCTTGACGCCGGGGCGGATGACTATCTCGTCAAACCCTTTGACTTCGGCGAGCTGGTTGCCCGCGTGCGCGCCCTGCAACGGCGGCCCCGCGGTGTCGGTGCCCCGGTCCTCAACCGTGGCGGGCTCTCCCTCGACCCAGCGCGGCGCCAGGTCACCCTCAACGGGAAGCTGCTGAACCTGACCACGGCCGAGCTCTACATCCTGGAGCTGCTGATGCGACGTTTTCCCTCGGTGGTCGATCGCAAGGCGATCGCCGAGCACGCCTGGCGCGATGAGACCGAGCCACTCGGGTCGAATGTCATCGATGTAAAGATGAGCCGGCTCCGCGCCAAGCTCGTCAATTCCGGCGTGCGCATCCTCACGGTCCGCGGCTCCGGATTCCGTCTCGAAGAAGCCTAGCCAAGATTTCCCTCCCCCTTTGGGGGAGGGCAGGGTGGGGGCTGGCTCGCGTCACGGATTTGCAAGGTTGCGGGGCGCATCATGCCTCTATCGGATACGAAATTCCATTCCGGGAGGTAAACAACAATGACAGGTGAATTTGAGCGAGTGATGCGGGGCGCAATCGGCGGCGCCGCGCTGGGCGGCGGAATCGGTGGCACGCTGTTCGCCCTGGTGGGCACCGTCATGGTCGGACTGGAGCCCGTCGTCTTCATGGTCTGCGGCGTGTATGCCGGAGCGGTCTACGGCGGGATCATTGGCGCCATGCGGGGCGCACGCGCCGAGCTGACTCCGGCGGTCGCCGTGGCACGCGCGGCCTGATCGATTCGCCCTCTCCCCCTTCCCCAAGGTCCCGGCCGCTACGGCCGGGACTTTTTCTCGTCCAGGATGGCGCGGGTCGCACTGACAAGCGCCAGGTCGACGCCAGCGAACAGTAGGCCCAGCACCAGCCCGATGACAAAGGCGAAGGCGGCCCCAACCGTCAAGAAGATCAGGGCGCCAAAGCCTACGACGCCCACATCGCCGTTGAACGCCGACGAGATCGCCAAAATGACGCCCACGCACGCGAGGAACACGACCCCGTTGACGCCGCCGCGCCAGGTGGCGCGCGGGATGATGATGCCAAGCGGCACCGATGTCCAGGGCGCGACCGTGAACGCGCCGCGAAGGGTGCGGCCGGTGGACCATACCGTCGTCAGCCACAACGCGCTGAAGAGCGCGAGTCCCGCGATGGTGCTGAGGCTGCTCAGCAGGGGCGCCAGCCCGCCACTCGCATAAAGGGTGACGACCAGCGCAGCGATTAGCGCGGCGGCATCGAAGGTCCCGAGCGTGAAGACCACGAGGAGGTTCCGGTCGCGTATCGCGCGCTCAGCCATGCGCCAGCCACACCGCCAGGCCCGCGATCACGACCACCACCACGGTCGTTCCGCCGTAGTACGTCGACAGCAGACCTGGGCGGGGGCGCTTGGTGCCGGCCATCGCCACGACCGCCAGCGTCCTGGGGACGGAGAGAAGAGCCAGCGCGAGCACCGCCACCAGCTTCACGATCAGTTTCGTGCCCCAAGCGGATTCCGGCGGGGGCAAGGCCTGACCGAAGGCTCCGAGGTTGCCGACGCCCGTCATCACCTGCAGGCCGATCGCGGCCCAGAAGATCCACTCATATCGCTCCGCGACATCGAGGACCACACCGGCGCTAGGACGGTTCCGTCGCACCCCCATCCACCAGATGAGCAGTGCGCCTCAGGCCGGTGACCGGACTCCCGCGCGACTTGCTCCAGCCGGCTGCGGTAGTTCTCCCACCATGCCCGATCGACTGCGGGCAGACCGTCATCGTGTGTACGCCACCCGGCGGTCCCGTCGATGAGCTCTCGAACGATGTCCGCGTGGCCCGCGTGCCGGTTGGTCTCGGCGATCATGTAGACGAGAATTCTAAGGAGCGTCACCTCGTTCCGCTCCTGATGCCACCACGGCACGTGGCCGACGGCGTCGAGCGCCAGTGTATTGATCGTTGCGTCCGAGTGCGCCCATGTCCGCCGGTACAGCCCGACGATCCGCTCTCGCGACTCCTCAGCGGTGGCCCACATGTCAGCCATCGGGTCAGCATCGCGGGTCAACCACGGCAGCGGCTCATCGAATGGCCGGCCGAAGGTGTCCGCGAAGTACCCCACCTCCATGGTGGCGGCGTGCTTGATCAGCCCCAGCAGATTCGTCCCAGTCGGGACCATCGGGCGACGTACGTCATATTCGGAGAGGCCGTCCAGCTTCCAGACCAGCGCCTCACGAGCCTCCTGCAAATCACGGTGAAGCTCCGGCCTTGGGTCTTTCCCGCTTACGGTGGCCATCAGCCTACGATAGTTGGGTGATCACCACCGGCGTGAGGCAAGAACTTGCGGAGTGGCCCGAACTGCCCTTCGACGCGTGGGCCCCGACGATGGAAACGCTGCACATGAAGCTGCAGATCATCGGAAAAATCCGTCTCGCGCTGACGCGGCGGCAGCCGCAGTGGGCCAACGTTCCCCTCTACCTGACCGCCCGTGGTCTGACGACCACTCCCATGTGGAATGGGCGGTCCGGCTTCGCGATCGATGTCGATCTTATCGACCACGAAGTGATCGTCGCCTTGAACGACGGACGCATCGAGCGCGTGGCATTGCGGGCGCGACCGGTCGCCGACTTTTATCAGGAGCTGATCGGCCGGCTCCGCTCGCTGGAGATCGAGCCGAGCATCACCGTTTTGCCATCAGAGGTTGAGAACCCGATTCCGTTTCCGCAGGACACGGTGCATGCGGCCTACGAACCCGACTGGGCGCACCGCTTCTGGCGCCTGCTGGCGCGCATCGACCTGATCCTCAACGAGTATCGCGGACGGTTCACCGGCCGGGTGAGCCCGGTCTCCTTCTGGTGGGGCACCTTCGACCTGTCGGTGATCCGTTACTCCGGTCGCCACGTCGAACCGCCCTCGGGAGCAGGGATCATTCGCCGCGTGGGCGGTGACGCAGAATCGGTATGTGTTGGATTCTGGCCGGGCAATGCGGCCGTGCCAGAACCGGCGTTTTTTGCCTACGGCTATCCGGAGCCGGATGGCATCCAGGCGGCAAAAATCAACCCGGCGGGCGCGGCGTGGAACTCGGCGATTGGCGAATTCATTCTTCCGTACGAGGCCGTCCGTCGCAGCCGCGATCCGCGTCAGGCCATCCTCGATTTTGCCGAGTCCACGTTTCAAGCGGGTGCCACTCGCCAGGGTTGGGACCCGGCCTTATTGATTCCCTACTGAGGCTCAGATGGGTGTCAGGCGCAGTGTCGTCGGGAGAAGTGAACGCTTGAGCATTGCCTGGGTATCGTCGGGCCAGCGCTCCCCATACTTCTTGCGATAGGCGGCATTCACCGCCCGGATGACCAGCGGGTTTTTCTCCGGTTCGGCGCGGGCGGTCACCTTCCGGCGGCCGAGGCGGATGGTGACCAGCGGGTTGGCCATCGCTTCCTGGTACCAGCGGCCTCGCTTGCCTTTATAGGAGCGAACATAAACCCCATCCTCCGTTGGCACGATCCAGATGGTGACGCGATGCGCCGGTGCCTTGGGGCCGCGGCGTGTTTCGATCTCGACCTCGTCACTTTCTGCGATTTTCCAGAGCAGGTCCTCGGCACGTTTGGCGGCGCTCTTCGCCATCGATTTCATCGTAGGCCTGGGCGCGGGTAGGCTGTCGGCATGAGCTGGCGGGCGTTCGCTGAGGCCTTCATCACCTTGGTCGTGATCATGGATCCGCTCGGCAGCGCGCCGATCTTCATCAGCCTCACCGCCGGACGGACCCCGGGAGCCCGGCGGCGAGCCGCACTCGAAGCGGCCGGAGCCGCCGGCGGCGTGGTGGTCGTGTTTGCGCTCTTCGGCCGCCTCATCCTCGATTACCTGCACGTTTCGGTGGAGAGCCTCACGATTGCCGGCGGCTTGCTCTTACTCCTAGTCGCGCTGCAGATGCTGCGCGGCGACGACATGGCGCAACCCAACACTGCAAACATCGCGCTCGTCCCCCTGGCCACGCCCTTGCTCGCCGGTCCCGGCGCGATCGCCGCGGTGATGGTGCTGACGAGGCGTTACGAGGATGCGCCCGGAATGATCGGCGTGTTGCTCGGCATCGTCGCCGCGGTGGTGGTGGTGGCGGTTGGCCTCATGCTCGCGGACCGGATCGCCCGGCTGATCCATCCCTCGGTGATTCAGCTGCTGACCCGGGTGTTGGGCCTGCTCCTCGCCGCGATCGCCGTTCAGTTCATCGTCGACGCGGTCAAGATCATCGCGGTGCGCTAACGGAGCAAGAACCCGCCGCCGATCGGGTCATCCGCCGCCAGCACGAACTGGTGATAACCGGTCAGATGTGCACTGCCTTCGATCTCGGTGATCACCGCGGCGTAATCGCCGACCCGGTCATCGCCGACCACGCGCGATGCGAAGCGAGTCCCGATCACGCTTTCATGCATCAGGGTGGCACCGCGCGCCAGCTCGCCGTGACGGTCGAGCAGCGCAAGGCGCGCCGAGGTGCCGCTGCCACAGGGCGATCGATCGACCTCACCGTCCGCGAAGACGGTCACGTTCCGATTTCCGGCGGTGAACATCACGCCGTAGATGCCTTCCAGTTGCGGTTCGAGCGGGTGGACGACCTCGCGTTTCGCTTCGATCGCGGCTTTGATCTCACGGCCCAGCTCGATGAAGCGTGGAACGAAGGCTGGCTCCAGGGGCAACTCGAAATGCTCCGCCGGGACGATGGCATAAAAGGCCCCGCCGTAAGCGACCGCCACCTCGACCCGGCGACCGGCGACGGACACGGACAACCCCTCGACCAGCACGAAGCTCGGGACATTTCGAAAGCGCACCGACCTGACCCGCCCGTCCTGCATGCTCGCCACCGTCCGCAGGCGGCCGGATGGGACATCGACCAGCACCTCGACTAAAGGGCTGCCGGCGGGGACTATGGCCGCGTCGATCAACCAGGTGACGAGCGCGATCGTCCCGTGGCCGCAAGCCGTGCTGTACCCGGCGTTGTGGAAGAAGACCACCCCGACCTGGGCGCCGTCATCCTGCGGATCGGTGACGAACCCGCCGTACATGTCGGCGTGACCTCGCGGCTCGAAGACCAGCAGCTGCCGGATATGGTCGAGGTGTTCGAGCGCATAGCGACGCTTCTCCATGATGGTGGCGCCGCGTAAGGAGGGCACGCCCCCGCTGACGATGCGAAACGGTTCGCCGGCGGTGTGGTAGTCGACCGTGCTGACCATCAGCTGACGGCCGGTCGCCGGGGTGCTCATCGCCTCATCCTGCCAGAGCCCGGCGTGCGCCCCAACTCCGCCAGGCACGCACCAGCGCGACCGCCAGGACGAGGACGAGAAGCCCCAGGCCGACGATGTAGATCCAGCCTCTGTCGAAGAGCACGTTCCCAATCGCCTCGCCGACGGTCGCCCCCAACCAGAGCCCGACCGCCGCCCAAATCGCCGTGGACACGGCGACGGATGGGGCGAACACCCGGTAGGGAACGCCCGCGGTCGCCGCGATCACCGTGATCGCGATCCGAAACCCGGGGATGTGCCGGCCGAAGATGATGGCCCATGGGCCCCATCGGTTGAACCAGGCGCGCGCTCGCTCGATCCGGCGTTGGTCGAGGTGCAGCAGGCGGCCCACCACCGGATGGCGGAGCAGGGCGGGGCCCCATCGGCGCGCGAGCCAGTACAGGTTGGTCGAACCCGCAAGCACCACCGCGATGATGGCGAGCCAGGCCACCAGGAGGTGCGGCATGGAGTCGGCGTTGAGCCGGCCCATGAACGCCACGTAGAAATCCCCCGGCACCGGGAGAGGGATGCCACTCTCCTCGAAGTAGAGCAGGGCCAGACAGGCCGCCGCGCCAAACCGGTTGAGGAGTCCGATAACCAGCGAGCCAATGTGCGTCAGGTCCTCGGGCACGTCACCCTCGACGATGGCGGCCCCCGCGAGGATGACGGCGACGATACTGACGGCGACGAGGGATTTCCGGTTTCGGCGGAGCACGTCGCCCTAAGTCTCCGCTACCCTCTCATCAAGGCGCTACCTATGCAGGACCCTGAACCGCCGCCGCTGCTGCCTAATCACGCCACCGCCTTTGCGGTGGCCGTCAACCGGCTCGGATGAGATCGCTGAAATGGCCGGCTCTGATTGTTGGCTTCGTCCTTCTGATGATCGGCACTGTCATGGTTTTCATGGCGTTTGATCGCAACTCGCATTCCAACAGCGATACGATCCGGCCATTCCTGATCACGATGGCTCCGGTCTGGGCGGTGGCGATCGCCAGCGCCAGCGTCCTGCTGCGTCCGCCCAAGAAGTAGCGCCCGGCCGGGCTAACGGCTTAGCTCGCCAATCGCACTGGCCGTAATCGATTCGATCAGCTTTGTGGCACCGCTCGGATCATAGACCGCGACCGAGAAGCCGCCGGGTGCGTTTTGCCACTTGTCGAAGGCAATGGGTCCAGAGGGTCCGACGTATTGGATCGGGTGACCGCTTGCAAGCCCTGTCACCCCTTCGGCGTAGGAGTGTACCTCGACGGTATCCGCCCCTCGTGTGGTCACCGTCCGCACGTATGGATTGAAAAAGGCCGGGTCCGCTGATCCGGCGGCCACCATGGCGAGCGCCACAATCGTGACCGAGTCATAGTCCGAAATCGTGTACGGATCGGTGCTCCACTGACCAGGGTTGGGAACCTCCGAGCCGCTGGCAAGTAAGGCGTCATTGAAAATCTCCCAGGGTCTTCCCTGCGGCGGCGCATACGGCTCGAGCGCGACGAAGGACTTGGCAAGGACCTCGGGGCCGATTGACTTCGATACCGCCTCGAACCATCCCGGTTGCAGGGTCACCTGCGTGCCGACTATCGGGATCGGTGCGTGCCGCTTGACGAGCTCGGAGAGAAAGGCCGCACCGGTCTCGGCGTTGACCTCGGTGAAGATGACGTCCGGTTTTGCCTGGAGCACCGCATCGACTTCGGCGGCATAGGATGCCTTGCCCTCCCCCAGCAGCTGGTTGATGACAATGCCGCCGCCGAGTTGCTCGAATCCCTTCAACAGCGTCGGCACGGTCGCCTGGTCGTCGGATCCAAATAGGGCGACGCCCCGGCGGTAGCCCTGCTTGTGAGCCCAGATCGCCATGGCATACCCCGCGGCGTCGTCGGAAGCAATCATGCGCCAGAGGTATCGATAGCTGGACCGGTCGAAGGCTCCCTGACCGGCATCGGGGAACATCGGAACGCGAGCCCGATTGATCAATGGAACCGTCACCAGCGCCTCGCCCGAGCTCGGGCCCAACACCGCAACCAGGTTCGGGGTCGAGGCCAGCATCTTGCGGGCGGCCAGCTCACCTGCGGCCGGTTCGCCCTGGCTGTCAACCTTGAGGCAGTTGAGGGAATGGCCGAGCACGCCACCCGCTCGGTTGATGAGCTGCACCGCCGCATAGCAGCCGGCATACTGTTCAGGCCCAAAATCGGCAAACTGCCCCGAGAAAGGGTTAAAGGACGCAATCGCGAGCGTTCCGGTCATCGTCCGCTGCGCGCCTGCACCGCTGCCACCGCAGGCGGCGGCACCAAGCGCTACCCCGATGATCAGCGCCGCCAGCCGCCTCACGATGCCAGCCTCGACTGCTCTTTCTCTTTGTACATTGCCTGGTCGGCCGCCGCCATCAGGGACTCCAGCGTGGTGGGCTTCGCTGGGTCCGACCTGGCCACGCCTACGCTGATCGCGAGACGCCACGGAAAGCGCGCTTCCTGGTTGAACGCCTGGACGTTTTTTTCGACACGGTCAAGGACGATTCGCAGACCGTCGCCGTTGATGTCGGCCATTAGGACGATGAACTCGTCACCACCCAGGCGCGCGACCACATCGGATCGTCGAAAGGTACGGAGCAGGATGCCAGCCAGCTCCCTGAGCGCTCGGTCGCCTTCGTCGTGCCCAAACTGATCGTTGGTGAGCTTGAAATGATCAATATCGAGGAAGATCAAGCAGAGCGATGTTCCCTTTCGCTCCGCCAGGTTGCGCTGATACTCGGCGAGCAGTAGGAAGCCTCGTCGGTTCACCAGCCCCGTGAGCTCATCGGCGACGGCCAGTTGACGGACCTGCTCGAGCATGCGGTGGCGTTCGATCGCGTAGCGGATGGCACGCGGGAGCACCTCGCCATCGACCCGGGCCTTACGGAGGAAGTCCTGAGCGCCCTCATTGACCGCCTTCAGCGCGATCGATTCATCGTTCAGCCCCGATAGCACCAGGATCGGGACGGCCGGAGCCATCGCGTGGACGGCACGGTAGGTTTCAAGACCCTGACTGTCCGGCAGGGAAAGATCGAGCAATACGACATCCACCTCATCGGCCGCGGTGCGCAGGGTCTCCAGCGCCTGTGTCAACGACTCGGCCACCTGGACGGTGAACTGGCCGGGGAGCCCGTCGTTCAACGACTCGCGCACCAGGCGAGCATCTCCGGGGTTGTCTTCAACAAGCAGGACCCGCGTTCGCTGAGCGATCACCTCACCTCACTGTGATGGCAGCCTGACGATTTCCACCCAGAACTCCTCGATTGACTTGACGACCTGGAGAAAATGATCGATGTCGACCGGTTTCGTGACGTAGCAGTTGGCGTATAGCTCATACGCCCTGGCAATGTCGGTTTCCGCCTCCGAAGAAGTCAGCACCACGACCGGAATTCGCCTTAGATCCGGGTCCTTCTTGATGGCTTCCAGCACCTCGCGACCATCCATTCGGGGCATATTGAGGTCCAGCATGACCATGTGCGGCCGGGTCGCGGCACTGTACTTACCTTGCTGGCGCAGGTACGCGAGCGCCTCGACGCCGTCGCCCACAACGTGCACCGTGTTGCGGAACTTCGCTTCCTTGAGCGCCTCTTGCGTCAATCGCACGTCGCCCGGGTTGTCTTCGACGAGAAGAATCTGAACGAGCTCGTGAATATCACTCATGCTGCGATTTGCTGACCTCCTGTGGCGGGCAATGTGAAGAAGAAGGTTGTGCCCTTGCCCGGTTCGGACTCCAACCACATACGACCCCCGGTCCGCTCGACGATCCGCTTGCAAACCGCCAGGCCAATTCCGGTGCCTGGATACTCCGACTGCTTGTGCAATCGCTGAAAGATCATGAAGATCCGGTCCTTGTACTGCGCCTCGATGCCGATCCCGTTGTCGGCGACGGAGAAGAGCCACTCTGCTCCTCGAGCTTCCGCCTGGATGCGCACGATCGGCCGCTCCGCCTTACAGAACTTCAAGGCGTTGCCGATCAGGTTCTGAAAGAGGCGAACCACCATCCCCTGATTGGCCCAGACCGTTGGAAGCTCACCGCTCGATACGAGGGCCGATCGTTCCTCGATCGCCGTGCTGAGATTGGCGAGCGCTTGATCGAGGGCGATCTGGGTGTCCACCGGTTTCCCGGCAACCTCCTCTCGGCCGACGCGAGAATAGGAAAGGAGATCGTTGATGAGCGCCTGCATTCGGTTGGCGCCCCCGACGGCAAACTCGATGTACTCGTCCGCATCGGCGTCCAGCTTGCCGGCGTAGCGGCGCTTGAGGAGGCCTGTGAAGCCACTGACCATCCGTAGGGGCTCCTGCAGGTCGTGCGACGCAACGTACGCAAACTGCTCGAGATCCCCGTTAGAGCGCTTGAGCTCGCCAGCCTGCTGATTGAGCGTCTGCACCATCTTGGTGACGGCCCGGGAAAGGCTGCCGATCTCATCGCGACGATGAGACGGCGCCGGCTCGATCATCTCGCCGGCCGCGATGCGATCGGCGGTGGCCGTAAGCCGTCCCAATGGGGCTGAGATGCTCACGGTGACGAGCGCCGCAACCAGCAGCGAAAGACCTATCCCAAGAACAGAGGCGATGACAACGAGCCGAGTCGACTCGGACGCCGATCGCTGCGCGTCCGCCGCAGATACTCGAATCGAGAGCGCAACCTCGTCACCAATCCCGGCCGCGAGCGAACGCACCGCATCGGCCTCGGCGAAGTCCATGGAGTTGGCGACCTCGATTGACGCCCCGTCACGAATCGCGGCGATCTCCTTGTCGGACTCTGCCTCGACAATCTGAATCTGGTTCCGGAGCCCGGTCAGTGTCGTGGTCAGCTCCTTGCTGCCGCTGTCCCCTTCCAATCCATTAAGCACAGCCAGATCGCCGAAGATGACGTCATGGGAGCGAAAGTAGGGTGCCAGGAAGTCTTCGCGCCCCCGTGGGGTCACTTCGCTCGATAGCAGAAAGCGGTTTACCGCAATCTGCTCGTTGCCGATCTGCACTTTGAGATCGTCGATCGCCTGCAAGGCGGGCGCATCCTCCCGGCCGAGGCGGTCCGCGACGGAGGCGCCCTCACGCAGGCGGACGAGGGTAAGCGCGGCTATGGCGAGCATCACGAGGAGAATCAGCCCGTAGCCAGCGGCGATACGAACGAAGAGCGGCAGGCGGACCGGCCGGAGGTTCATAGGTGCTTCCCGCATAGATCAGACGGGATCGCCTAGGCGAAGATTGCGAACCGGCGGGGAGCTACCCAGCCCTGCCAATGCAGGTAGCCGCAGTCTGTTAAGACAGAGCAGAATCATGCTGGCTGAGCCGAGAACATGGCAACTGGACGTCGCGGCGGTGCAGGACCTGACGCCGCGGATGCGCCGGGTCCAGCTCACCAGCCCAGACCTGGACCGATTCGACTACCTCGCCGGCCAGGATATGGCCCTGACCTTCCGGAGGGGCGATGCTCCGCCGGTACGCCGCCGGTACACCATCCGCCACTTCCACCCTGACCAGCGGCGCCTCGACCTCGACTTCGTGTTGCATGGCGATGGACCCGGTATGCGCTGGGCGCAGGCAGCGCGACCGGGCGAATCGATCGAAGTCGTCGGGCCACGGGGCAAGATCACACTCGTCCGCGAAGCGGCGTGGCACCTCTTTGCCGGTGACGCGACTGCCGTCCCGGGCGCCCTGGCGATGCTGGAGGCGCTTCCGGGCGATGTGCCGGCGGTCGCGTTCCTTCAGGTCGACGGCCCGGAAGAGCGCCAGGCCGTCGCTGGCGATCGCGCGCAACAGATCACGTGGCATTTCGAAGTGCCGGCACCGAACCCTGATACCGGTCTCGCGGCCGTCCTGGCCGGCGCTTTACTACCGCCGGGCCGCGCCCATGCCTACCTCGCCGGGGAGGTCGCGCTGGTGACGGCGCTCAAGGCCACGCTCTTGTCGCGCGGCTGGTCGCCCGAGGACATCTCGGCGAAGGCGTACTGGAACCGCGGGCGGGCGAATGCCGGGCACGGCGAGCCGGAACTCAAAGCCTCCTAATCGCAAGCTACGAGCGCGCCCGGGGCGCGCAGAGCTCGCGGGCTCGTGGCGCACAAGTCAAACGGCGAACGACTGGGCTGAGCACACGGCAGCAGAATCGCATGCCGGCCCAGACGTTCGCTTTTCCGAAGGAGCGCAAAGAGCCGCTCAACGATGCCCGCCACGTCCGCAACGCGATTGCGCGGTTCGACCAGGTCGAAGGCGTGAGCGACAGCGAGCGTGAGGCGGCCTGGCGCCGGATTCGGTCGGCCGCCAGGAAGCACGGGGTCGAGATCAAGGTTCGCGGCTGGCGCGCGCTGATGAAGGGCGGCAAGACCGGCCGGCGCTGATAGTCACGCCGCCCCTTCCACGCCGGGGGCGGCTTATGCCGAGCCGCCTACCTGCTCCTCGCTGACCCGCCAGAGCTGGCGGGCCGTTTCGGTATTCTGAGCCGCTGGCGACGGCGGGAACGGGCGCCGGTCGAACACATACGCGCCGTTGAGTTCACCCGCCTCCTCGGCGTCGACCAGCCAGATGAGCGTCTCCGCACCCTTCTGCGGACTGCGGGCGAAGGGCCGGGTCAGCGCCATCCCGATGCGCATGAGCACGCCGTTGTTGCGGTTGAACCCGGTCGCGACCAACCCGGGATGGAACGCGTTGGCCGTCACGCCCGTGCCGTCGAGACGGCGCGCGAGTTCCGCAGTGAAGAGGACGTTGGCCAGCTTGGTTTCGCCGTAGCGGGTGAAACCGGCGCCGCCCCAGGACCGCTCCGCGTTGAGATCATCGAACGGGATTCGGGCGCCTTCATGCGCACCGGATGAGGTCGTGACGATCCGTGCCGGATGGCTCGCCTTCAGCCGGTCGAGCAGCAGCGCCGTCAGCAGGAATGGAGCCAGGTGGTTGACTGCCCAGGTCAGCTCGATGGCGTCGGCGGTCATGCGGCGGCGGGCGTAAATCGCGCCGGCATTGTTGACGAGCACCTGGATGCGCGGATATTTCGCCAGCAGCTCATCCGCCAGGCGCCGAATGGAGGCTTGTGATGCCAGGTCGGCGAGTAGCACGTCAGGGGAGCTGCCGGTCGAAACCGCGTTGATCCGGCGGATGGCCTCCGCCGCCCTCGCCTGGTTGCGCGCCACCAGAGTCAGGTCCGCACCTCGCCGGGCCAGCTCGACCGCGGCCGCGAGCCCGATGCCGTTGGTCGCTCCGGTCAGCACGACACGCTTGCCGGCGACGCCACCCCACTCACTCATCAGAAGTCGCGGCGGCCCTCGAAGCTTGCAGCGGCACCGGGCCGCGTGAGCTGATAGACCGCGATCCGATGGCCTCCGGGCGCGCGGAAGGAGCAGATCGGCCCGTGCGGAATCTCAAACGTCGACTCTTCGCTCCAGCCACGCCGCTTCAATTCCGTCAGCGCCTTCCGGAGGTTCGCCACGCGGTAGACGAGGATCGGCGTTTCTCCCTCGACATGATCGGCGAGCAGGACCATCGGCGGCGGCGGTGCCAGCTCGATAGCGCCACGCGATTATCCCGTGGGCGCGCTGCGGTCCTGGATTTCCCAGGCGTGATCCAGCGCGTGCCAGGCGATGCGGCGTGCGGCATAGCGCTGCGGCCAGCCTTTCTCGTCGGGCTCTTGTCCACTCGACGGCTTGCCGAGCACCTCGAGAATCGCGGCCCGGAAATCTTCGATTCCCCGACGGTCGTTTCGGGTCGGTGGCCTGAGCCGGAGTCCCAGCTTTCGCACGTAGGCCCCCTCCGCACCGAGCACGTGGTCGGCGATCTGGTCACGATCACGGCCGCCCCCGCGGGGACCCTTGCGCAGTTCCGCCGGTGCACTTGCGATCACCTCGTCGAGGGTGAGCCACGCGGCCTTCACCAGGGCCGCAATCCGCTTGGCCTCCGGCGCCGCCAGAGGCGTGGTGTCGCGCTTTGCGACCCCGTCCGGGGCTCCGAAATCTGTGGTGGCCGTGCCAGCAAGGTGCTCCACCACGCGGAAGGCTGCGGCCGTCCGCGGCTCGAACGCGATATGCGCCTGCTTGGCAACCGGCGCATAGCGCGCGGCGTAGGTAGCGAGCGACGCGAGTGCAGCAGCCTCGTCCTTCCCCGATCGGCACCAGCCGGGCCAGTCGAGCGCGGCGGCGAAGGTTCGCTTGCTACCGGTCTCGATATAGACGGACGTTGTCACCGTCAGGTTCCCTGCAGACTCAGCCTACGTCGTCATTCCGGGCAGACCGTGCCCGGCGGCGGCAGGAAGGTGCCGTGTTCGACGAGCGCGACTGGGCGACGAGATGACCAGCGCTGCGTCGAGACCCTTGAGGTCGACATCGCCCATCTTCCCGTTCCTGACGTGCCAACCGATGAAGACGTCGCAGTGATCCTCGAAGTAGTCACCCTCGACCACGAATTCCGATGCCGCCCAGTGTAGCCCGTTCGGCGCGGCCTTCGCTCCGTATAGACATACTCGCGGTCATAGCCGATAGTGGCTCATGAGAAAACCAAACGGGAAATGTTTCCATGACGGGCGTAGCCACAACCGGTCGGCTGAAACGACGTAGGTCCAGGCCGGTCACAGTCGTTGCAGCGATCCTGGTATTGCTGCTCGCCTTGCTGCTCGGTTACGCGCTGTGGACGGTCTATGAGAACACGCTCACGACGGCCGCCCTCGATCAAGGGCCGTCGAGCAACGCGACGCCATCACCCGGGAATGCGCTCTCCGCGACGGCCGCTCGCGCGCTGAAAGCCTACGGCGGGGAGGCGGTCTGGAGAGATGCCACCACGGTGGAGAGCACGGTTACGGTCGGTGGTCTCCTGTTTCAACTGAAAGGGATCAACATCCCGCCGCACGCAAAGATCACCGTGGATGTTCAGCGTCCCCACACCGTCATCGATCCGGTCGACGCATCCGGTGATACCGGTGTTCTCGATGGCTTCACCGTGAAGATTCTGTCGCCAAGCGGCACCATCCTCGACCAGCGCGCCGATGCCCGAGAGCATCTCCAGAATGCCAGCATCAGCACCAAATGGGACCGGTTGAATCTCGTCTACTTCCTGGGTTACGCAAACCTGCCGGTGCACAGCCGCATTCAGCGCTTCTGGTTCGACAAGAAAACCGGGCTCCTCAGGCGCAATGACTACACGCCTGTGGCAGCCAGCCGCGATGCCAGAGCCGCCCATGTCATCTTCGAACACGGGGTCTCCAATGGCATCCCCTATCCGTCGAAGCGCCGGGTCAAGATGTCGGTTGGGCAGTACGCTTGGGTTCTGCCGTTTCCCGATTTCATCACCATCGATGTCGAGCGATGGCAGTTGCGTTGAGGAAGCTACTTAAGGCGCTCGACGATCATCGCCATTCCCTGGCCGCCGCCGACGCACATGGTCTCCAGGCCGATGGTCTTGTTATCGGAGGCAAGGCCGTTTAGCAGCGTGCAAAGGATGCGGGCCCCGGTCATCCCGAAGGGGTGGCCGAGCGCGATCGCGCCCCCATGCGGATTGAGCTTGTCGCTGAAGGGATCGATGCCCAACTCGCGCGCGGAGGGGATGACCTGGGCGGCAAAGGCCTCATTGATCTCAACGATGTCGACGTCGTCGATCGTCATCTTTGCGCGCTTGAGGGCCTGGCGCGAGGCCTCGATCGGCCCGAGGCCCATGATTTCGGGCTCGAGCGCCGACACACCGGTGGCGATAATGCGCGCCAGCGGCTGAAGGCCCAGTTCCTTGGCTTTGCGGTCGGAGGTGATGACGACCGCGGCCGCGCCGTCGTTCAGCGGGCAGGCATTGCCCGCGGTGACGCGCCCGTTCTCGCGGAAGGACGGCTTGAGCGTCGCCAGCACCTCCATCGTGGTGTTCGGCCGCGGCCCATCGTCCCGCTGCATCGTGGTGCCATTCTTGAGCGGCACCGGGATGATCTCGCGGTCGAAGAATCCGCCGTCCCGCGACTCGACGGCTCGCGTCTGGCTCTTGACGGCATAGCGATCCATTTCCTCGCGGCTGATGTACTTGAGGTCGGCGACGTTCTCCGCCGTCTCCCCCATCGCGATATAGATGTCGGGGTACTCCTCGCTGTTCCCCCGCTGGAGCCGCGGGTTCTGGGCGTCAGGCTGATCGGCGAATCCGTTCACGTACCTCGAGACACATTCCACACCGACCGAGAGAAACGCCTCACCTTCACCCGCCTTGATGGCATGGAAGGCCATCCGGCTGGTCTGGAGCGACGAGGCGCAGTAGCGAGTCACCGTTGTGCCCGGAACATCGAACCGGGTCAGGATGCTGACCGCGCGTCCCAGGTTGAAACCCTGCTCGCCGGCTGGCAGACCGCAACCACAGATCAGGTCATCGAGGGTCGTGGGTTCAAGCTGGGGCACCTTCTGCATCACCTTGGTGGCGACGTGAGCGGCCAGGTCGTCGGGCCGCACGTCCACCAACGAGCCCTTGTTGGCACGGCCAATCGGAGAGCGCCCATAGGCAACGATCACGGCATCAGGCATGACGGAGGATCAGCTTATCGCGATCGGTCGCGATGCACGTGCAGGGCGAGCCCGGCGCATGCGGCTCGGTAATCCGGCAGCGTCGGCTCGATTGGTGCGGATGTACCAGAGGTACCCCAGCAGCCGCGGCGGCTCCCATACGGTGATCTCACCCCATTCCACTTCGTGACCGTCGGGCGTGCGTTCGAAGATCCGTCCACCCGGGCGCGCCTCGAAGATGACCTGCACCCCCCGCTCGCCGGTTACGGTATGCGAGCGGGGCCACCACCTCGAGGTGCGCCGCGTCCAGAGATCGAAGGCATCCTCGAGTGGGCATTCGACGTCGAAGCTAAGTGCAGCGGCTCGACGATCATTTGCTCGACCGCCGGGACCGCGTGTTGTCGGCCATCAGCTTGAAGTGCCGTGCCGCGTCGCCCCAGACCTCGAGTAGATATGCCTGCACCGCCTCAACGCCGCGTGCCTGCAGCTGGTAGATCCGCCGGGTCCCATGAGGCTCATCGATGACCAGCCCTGCCTGCTTGAGCAGCCGAAGATGGCGGGACACCGCTGGACGGCTGATGGGCAGCGCCTCGGCGATCTCCCCGACGGTCCGGCCGCGGGAGCCGAGCAATTCGACGATAGCGCGGCGATTGCTGTCGCCCAGGGCGTCGAACGGGTCACCGGCGAGCGGGAGGGCGGGCACGATGCGAGCGTAACAAAAATGCTACCGTTATCCCTCGCGGCAACCCACGCAATTTGTCAAGGGGCTGAGGCAGAGGGTGGAGACGGGAAAGGCTAACCCGCTCCCAGATGTACCCCGATCACGCCGACTGCTCGGAGACCAATCGCCACGATACCAACGGTGACCAGGCCGACCGCGACCACCCCGACCGACGCCAGGCCAACAGCGACAAGGCCAACCGCAGCTAATCCGAGCGCCACCGGACCCGCCGCGACCCCGCCAACGGCAACGATGCCGACGGCGACCATGCCGACGGCGGTATCGCCCACGGCGATCAACCCCCGCGCTCGGGCCGGCTGATAGCGACGACCGTCCCAACGGCCGAAAGCAACGTGCACCACGGGGATCCCTCGCCAGCTCTGCGTCGATCGGTACTCATAGCTCTGCAACTCTGCACCTCGAATACGTGATGCTCCAACCTTGAGGGACGTATGGCTCAGGTGCCATTCACGGCCGTCAGCTCTTTGGCGTGACGGCTGTCATCGGCAGTTAGCGGACGGCGCGACCCGCTGGGAACGGCGTACGCGCCAGCCGCAGCGCCAGTACCGGGCAGTCGTCAACCGCGCGCCGGGCGAGTTCAGCCAGGTGGTCGGGGACCGGGCCTTTCTTGACGATCGGGTAGCCCCAGTCGTCCAGGCTGATCAGCTCGGGGAGCAGCTCGGCGCAGAGCCCATGCCCGTCGCAGCGGATCCGGTTGACCTCGAGGATCTCGGACATCAGGCCACCGCCACGCGCTCGGGCCGTGAGACGGTCAGGCAGCGCCGGCGCTGGTGCGCCGCAAAGTCGTCGGCGAAGAGTTGCAGCGAGCTGCCGATCAAGCCGACGGCACCGTCCGGGTGATGGCAGGCGCCGCGGCCAGCCAGCTGGCCACTCCAACGAACGACACGGTCGAGGTCGTTGGCGTGCGCCGAGCGAGTCGCAAGACGTTGCATGGCTTCGGCGATCGCCGCCAGCCCGAAGACGCAGGGCCCGCACTGTCGCGCGCTCTGCGACGCGAGATACGCCATGATGCGCGACGTGGCTTCGACGCCGCAACTGTCTGCGGGGAGAAAGTGCACGACGCCGCAACCGAGCGCCAACCCGCGAGCTCGCATCGAGCGGGGCTCTAGCGGTAATCCCCATTGCTCATCGACCTCAGCCCAGCCTCCGAAATAGCCACCAAGGAGCACCGCCTGCGCGTCACCGCGGAGGCCTCCGGCTCCGGCTGCCAGGTCCGACAGGGTTGACCCCAACGCGATCTCCTGGACGCCGGCGTGCGTGACCGCGCCCGACACGGTGATCAGACCGATTCCGCCGCGGCGACCTTGGTCGACGTACCAGTCACGGCCGCGGCGCGCGATCAACGCGGCCAGGGCAAGGCTCTCGACGTTTTGGACCAGCGTGGGCCGGCCGCCTACGCCGCGGTCGAAGGGTCGCGGCGGTGTCGCAGTGGGCCGGGCGTCGCCATCGTTCACATAGTGAACCGCGGCCGACTCCTCACCCGACACATAGCCGGTGGGCGCCGTGACGATCTGCGCTCGGCCCCGGATGTCCGCCGGGCGCTCGGCGAGCGCGTGCCGCATGGCGGCCTCCGCCGCCCGGTGTTCCATACCTATATAGAAGATGATGTCGCTGGCGCCCACCGCGCCCGCGGCGAGCAGCGCACCATCGATAACCAGGTGGGGCCTGGCCGCCATCAGCGATCGGTCCTTCCGGCTCAACGGTTCGCCCTC
>VBIS01000115.1:0-19340 GCA_005880605.1 Chloroflexota bacterium | reverse complement strand
CAGGCGACGGCAGCGACGATACTGCCGACGCAGACCGCCTCGATGGTCAGCATCCACGCAAATCGCGGATCGGTGCCGGTTCCGATGCTGTGAATCAATGCGACCGGCCACATCGCGTAGGCGAGCCAGTGGACCACCCGCCAGACGCGGGGACCGAACAGCGGGCGCATGAGGCTGGTCAGGACGATCGCGAGCAGGAGATAAATACCAACCACGCCGAGGCCAAGCCAGAACCGGCGATAGGGCGAGGAAAAGGGGACGATAGCGGCTTCCCACCCCAGGGCTGTGAACGGATCGACCACGGCCGTCACCACGTGGATGGCGAGGAAGATCAGCGTCGTGAGCGCCAGGTTGCGATGAAAACCGGTGGTGAGGAAGCGCGGCCACGAGGCCGTCTGCCAGCGCATCACCGAAACGATGCCCAGGACGACCACAGCCGTGAGCAGGACCAGGCTGACGACCCCGGCGCCACGCGTGGCGTACCAGAGCAGCGTGTCGCTCACGCCGCGACGCTCGACGGATCCGGCCAGCGGCCGATGTAGTGAATAGTGCCGTCGTTCTCGACCAGGCGCGCGGGCAAACGCCAGCTGTTCAACCACTCGATGGCCGCCTCTCCGTGGACGATAGCGGCGGTGGTCGCGGTGTTGGCGTCGAGGCAGGTGGGGGCGACCACCGTGACCGTTCGGAATGGCCCGGCGGTCGGCAGGCTTGTTTTTGGGTCGATGATGTGATGGAGCAGCTCGCCACCGCGTGACCACCGGCGAACGGTCGTGCTGGAGGTGGCGACCCCGCCCGCCGGCACACAGATCACGTCGCCGTCGCCGCTGGGGCTGACGCGGCTATCTTCGGCAACGAGGATCCGCCACCCGCCCAGGGGTGGCTCGCCCGCGGTGGCGATATCGCCGCCGAGGCTGATCAGCACACCGCCGTCGCAAGCGGCAGTCATCGCGGCGGCGGCGGCGAGGTCGGCCGCCAGCGCTTTGCCGGTCGAGCCGAGATCGAGCTCGACGCCCGGCGGTAACCAGACGGTCCCCGATCGCCGGTTGAGGCGGACCGCCTGCCAGCCCGGCACCAGCTGGGCGCGCAGCACTATTTCCCTCCCCCCTGGGGGGAGGGCAGGGTGGGGGCCTCCTGCGGCAATGCGGGAGAAATCATCGTCGTAGCCGGCCAGGCGAATCGCACGACCGATGGTAGGATCCACCGCCCCGTTGGTGAGGCGCGCCGCGCGCAGGGCTGCCTCGATTGCCGTCGCCAGCAGGGGGCTGACCTGGCTGGTCCGTCCGGCGTTTGCGTTCAAGCGGGTCAGCTCGCTGTCCTTGCGGAAGCGACTGTACGCCGCATCGACGTCCTCGAGGACCTTGCGTACGGCCGTTATCGCCGGTTCGAGCCCGTCATCGCGGGTGGTGATGACATGCACCGAGGTGCCCAGCGCCGTCCAGGTCTTCAGCGCGACAGCCATCACGAACCGCCGCTCGTCACGATGCCGCTGCCGGTGCTGCCCGCGGTGGGTGCCGGCGTGGCCGACGGCAGACTGTTCCCGGTTGTCGTCGCGTCAGTTGTCGTCGTATCGGTCGTCGTCGTATCGGTGCTCGTCGTGGCGCTTGTCGCCGTGCTGGTCGACGAAGAGTTACCCGCATATGAGGCCGCGGCGGCGTAGCCCACGCCGACCACGGCGATAAGCCCTCCTGCGGTGGCCCCGAAGGTCAGTCGGCGCAGGCGCTGGAGCCCGCGATCCCGTTGGGTCGGTGTTAAGGAATCCATGAGTCTATGGTGCCCGGGAGCACCTTGCAAAACCGTGACGGGTTCTAGGCGTCGAGCCGAGCCAGCGGCGGGGTCGTCTCGGGTGCGGTCCGCGTGGCCGTCGGGCGCGCCATCAGCCGGGGCCAAATCACGGCCATACTGGCACCGCCCGCCGCGGAATTCCCAACCTCCCAGCGCCCGTTGGTCGCGCTGACGACCGCATCCGCGATCGCCAGCCCGAGCCCGGAACCACCCGGCAGATCGGATGCCCGTCGAAAGCGATCGAAGATCTGACCGCGCTCACCGACGGGAATGCCCGGTCCCGAGTCGTCGACCGCCAGCCTGATGCGGTTGCCTTCAGCAGCCACCCGCACCTCGATGGTGCCCTGCTCGGGCGTGTACTTGCACGCGTTATCGATCAAGACCCCGACGAGGTGATCCAGCCATTCGGGTGAGGCGGCGATTACGTGCGAGTCGCCGCTTAGCCGTATGGTAAGCCGCTGCTGGCGGGCCTCGGCGACGGCGCCAAACCGCTCTACCGCCTGCTGAGCCATGACGCCGACGTCGACCGGCTCCGAGCGGCTCGCCCGCGGCATCGCCTCAAAGCGCGCCAGCCAGAGCAGATCGTCGACCAGGTGCCGCATGCGCTGGCTTTCCTGGTTCACACGCGTGAAAGCGCGCTGGTACCAGTCCTGATCGCGTGGCTGCGACAAAGCCAGCGAGGTCTGCGCCTGGATCACGGCCAGGGGCGTGCGCAACTCGTGCGAGGCGTTAGCGGTGAAGTCCATCTGTCGCCGGCGTGCCTGCTCGATTGGCTCGGCCACCCGCCGGCCGATGGCCAGCGCGCCGAGGAAGACGACGAGTAAGAGCACCGGTCCGATTAGCAGCTCCGCCTGGATGAGGTTCGAGCGCGCCTGGTCGATGCTGCTCATAGATTGCGCGACGACTGCCCAGTCATCGCCGACGCGGCCGCCCTCGACCCGGAGGGGGACACCGGACACGGTGATGGTCTGCGCATTCGTGATGCTGGTCGGGGGGACCGGAAGCTTGACCGACTGAGCCTCCGCGCTGCTGTCACTGAAATTCCCATCGGGATGCCACATCCACCAGAGGACTGGCGCGTCACCAATGCGAGGTCCTCCGTGGGGCCCAGGGAAACCTCTTGCTACCGTCTGCCGATCAGCTGCCATCGAGGTCAGCCACTGCGACAGGGTGCCGTCGACGTTCGAGGTGAGGTTGTGGGTCACGATCAGCACAACCGCAACCGCGATCAGCAGGTACAGGGCGGCCACGATGCCGGTCGCGGCCAGCGCCACTCGCTGAGCGCCCGAACGAACCAGGTCAACCCGTGCGGTACTCAACGTCCTTTCACCCATTCACAGCTTCGCAGCCTGTTCCTTTCGATTTGATGACACCATACAAGTCCGGGGCCGGGACGATCCCGGCCCCTTCTCTTGCTCAAACGGCACTAGGGAACGGTCGGGACCTGGCCCGCGTTCTCCTGCGCCTCCCGCGCGGCGCTCTCGCCCGCCTCATGCGCCGCGGTCTCGTTCGGCACGAACGTGCCCGAGCCTGCGGCGGGAGACGCGGCGGTGGCTGCGGCGCTCGGTGACGTCGCGGCGCTGGCGGCCAGCGGCCCCGCAATGGCGGCGCCGACGATGCCGCCTGTCAACAGCGAGCCGGCAATACCGGCCCCGATGACCAACCTACTCATCAGATTCATTTTTTTCACCTCCTCCTAACTGGTACTGGAGGCAGCATGGAGGCCGGCGCCTTTCTAAACCGTGACAAAAACAAGAGGTGCGATCGGCTGAAATCTGGATCGGATGAGGGCTACCGCGGCTTAGATGCCACGATCGCGGCCGCCGCACGCTTGACCAGCGGCGCGACCTCTGCCGGTGTGCGGCCAGGTCCCGCCAGGAGGTCGAAATTCTCGAAGCTGGTCAGGGCAAACAGGAGATCGACGGTTTCCACGAGCCTGGCCCCTCGGAACGGGAGCCGCGAAAGGATGACACGCAGCCCAGTCCGTATCCCTTCACTGCGCTCACGCAGGACCTGGTCGAGCTCGGGGTCAAGGGCTGCCATCGCACGGAGCCGGCGCATCACGACCCGGTCGGAAGACCAGAACCGGGCGAAGATCTCGATCAGGCGCTCGAGGGCGAGCTCCGGGTTCGACTGCTGGAAGGCACTCGGTAGCTCATGCAGCCCACCGCGGGCCGCCAGTAGATCGAAGAGCGCCTCGAGCAAGCCGCGTTTCGACCCGAACTGGTAGTAGACCGTCATGCGGGCGACGTCGGCGCGCCGGGCGACGGCGTCGATGCTGAAGCTCGTCTCCTTGGCGAGCTGATCGCGGGCCGCGGCGAGGACCCGTGCCCGGGTCTCATCCGTTGCTACCTGCCGTTGCCCGAGTCGGTATGGCCTTGGGCTCATCTCAAACTTGACATCAACTTATTTCATCATGCAGTCTATACAATGAATTAAGGGATCGTCAATGTCGTCACCAGGAGGCTCGATACACCATGACCCTTCTCTACCAGTTCGCTCTCTTCCTTCACATCATCGGCGGGTTCGGATTGATGGCAGCCATCACGGTCGAGACCATCGGCCTTCGCGGGCTTCGTCAAGCGACGCAGCGCACCGATGCCCTGGTTTGGCTCGGCCTTTCGAGGAGCATTGTCATGCGGCTCACCCCATCGTCGCTTGGACTGATCCTCGTTAGCGGACTGTATATGGTGGCCACGGTCTGGGGGCCGCGCGGCTGGATCCTCGTTGCCCTCGGCAGCCTGTTGCTTTTGGGTGTTATCGGAGCATTCGGTACTGGGCGACGGATGGCGCGCATCGGGCTAGCGATCGGCCGCGCCCAGGGTCCCCTACCGGCCGAACTCCGCGAGATGCTTGGCAGCCCCATCCTTCTAATGTCGCTCCGGGTTCGGCTGGCTATCGTCCTCGGGGTTGTCTTCCTGATGACTCTGAAGCCGTCGGCAGTGGCATCGCTGGCGGTCATAGTGCTCGCCGTCGCTCTCGGTTTCCTGGCCGGACAGATCCCTGCGCGGAGGGGGAGGAACGAGCTCCGCGCCGACGTTGGCTGAGCCAACCACCAGCCGTCCGGCCGATCGGCGATGGATTGCCCTGGCCTTCATCGCGCTTGCCCAACTGATGATCGCGCTCGACGCCACGATAGTCAGCATCGCGCTGCCGTGGGCCCAGCGTGACCTCGGAGCGTCAGACGCCGAGCGACAGTGGGTGATCACGGCCTACACGCTCGCGTTCGCGGGACTCTTGCTCGTCGGCGGGCGAATCGCTGACACCATCGGGCGCAAGCGCACGTTTCTCGTTGGTCTGGCCGGATTCGCGCTGGCATCGGCGATCGGAGGCTCCGCTGGAGGCTTTCTCCTGCTTCTCGCGTCGCGCGCGGCCCAGGGAGCCTTCGCCGCATTGCTGGCCCCGACGGCTCTCTCCCTGCTTGCGGTCACCTTTACCGAACCACGCGATCGCGCCAGGGCCTTCGCTGTGTACGGGGCGATCGCGGGTAGTGGCGCGGCGCTGGGACTGCTCCTTGGCGGCGTGCTTACCCAATACTTCGGCTGGCGCTGGTGCTTATACGTCAACATCCCCATCGCCGTCGCTGCGGCAATCGGCGGCTGGCAAGTCCTTGGTGGCGACGGTGCTGGACACCGCCAGCGCGTCGATCTCCCGGGCGTTCTGTTCGCCACCGGTGGGCTGGTCGCGCTCGTCTACGGTTGCACCGAAGCCGTGTCGTCGGGCTGGGGGTCAGGCAGGGTAGTGGGATTCCTGGTAGCGAGCGCGATGTTGCTCATCGCTTTCGTCGTGCGCGAGGCGCGCACCGACGCCCCCATTCTCCCCCTGCAGATCGTCCTCGACCGCAATCGGGGTGGCGCCTATCTCGCGGCGGCGTTTGCCATCGCCGGCATGTTCGGCGCCTTCCTGTTCCTCACCTATTACTTGCAGGTTGTGCTCCGATACTCGCCACTGCAAGCCGGGATGGCGTTCCTGCCGCTCACACTCGCTTCGCAAGCAGGTTCCTGGGGCATCGCCAGCGTCCTGATGCCGCGCGTTCCAGCGCGCTGGATCATGGCGCCGGGCGCGCTGACCGCGGCCGCCGGGATGTTGGTCCTGACCCAGATCCAGGTCGGAAGCAGCTATCTCACCCACGTCCTTCCGGCCGAGATCCTGCTCGGCATCGGCATCGCCTGCGTGATGGCCCCGGCTTTCAATGTCGGGACCCGCGGCGTGGACCCGCGCCGCGCGGGCATCGCGGCCGCGACTGTCAATGCGGCCACACAGATCGGCGCGTCGCTCGGGATCGCTCTTCTCAACACGATCGCCGCCAGTGCCACCGCCGCCGAGCTCGCGGGCCTCCACCCCTCAGCCGGACTGTTGAACCAGGCCCTCGTACACGGGTATGCCGTCGCTGCCGGATGGGCGGCGGGCGTCCTCTTCCTTAGCGCTATCACGACGGCCATGCTCATCGATGCCGGCCGGCCTGCGCCACACAGGATGGACGGACAGGCGAGCTAGGCTGACGACGACGCCGATAATGTCGAGTAGCCATGGCACAAGACACGCTGACCATCACCGACAACCGAACCGGCCGTCACTACGAGGTCCCAATCCGAGATGGCGCGATCGCCGCCACCGACCTCCAAAAGATCTTGAGCGACGGGCCCGGTTCGGGTTTGATGAGCTACGATCCGGCCTTCCTCAACACCGCGAGCTGCCGAAGCGCGATCACCTTCATCGACGGAGAGCGCAGCATCCTCCGCTACCGCGGCTATCCGGTCGAGGAACTGGCCGAACGGAGCACCTTCCTGGAAGTCGCCTATCTCTTGACCCACGGCGAGCTGCCGGACCCGGCCCAGCATCGCGCCTGGATCGATGCGATTACCCACCACACCTTGCTCCACGAGAACATCAAGATGCTGATCGACGGCTTCCATCACGATGCCCACCCGATGGGCATCCTGGTCGGCACCGTGGGCGCCCTCTCGACCTTCTACCCGGACGCGAAGGACATCTTCAAGGAGGAGAGCCGCCGCCTCCAGATCCTGAGGCTCATCGCCAAGATGCCGACCCTGGCCGCCTTCGCCGCGAGGCACGCCGTCGGCATGCCCTATGCCTACCCGGACAACGACCTTTCTTATGCCGGCAACTTCCTCAACATGATGTGGAAGGCAACCGAACTGAAATACGAACCCAATCCGGTGCTCGAGCGCGCGCTCGACGTGCTGCTCATCCTGCATGCCGACCACGAGCAGAACTGCTCGACCAACGTCATGCGGGAGGTCGGCAGCTCACATGCCGATCCCTTCAGCGCGACGGCCGCGGCCGCCGCGGCGCTCTACGGCCCCCTTCACGGGGGCGCCAACGAGCAGGTGCTTCGGATGCTCAAGGAGATTGGGTCGGTCAGCCGTGTCCCCGAATACGTGAAACGCGTCCGCGCCGGCGAGATGCGGTTGATGGGCTTCGGACACCGCATCTACAAGAATTTCGACCCCCGAGCCCAGATCATCAAGAAGGTGGCCGATGACGTCCTGGCGGTGACCGGTCGCAGCCCGATGCTCGACATCGCGCTGGAGCTGGAGCGGGTGGCCCTGGCCGACGACTATTTCATCAAGCACCGCCTCTACCCCAACGTCGACTTCTACTCCGGCATCATCTACTCGGCGATCGGCTTCCCGGTCGAGATGTTTCCCGTGCTCTTTGCCGTTGGGCGAACCCCTGGCTGGCTGGCCCAATGGCAGGAAGGCCTGCTCGATCCGGAGCAGAAGATCGCGCGCCCGCGCCAGGTCTACACCGGACCGGCCGAGCGGCATCTCCCTGGGGTTACGGCCCCCGCCCTGACCTCCCCCAGAGGGGGAGGGAGTAGTTCCTGACCCTCCCCCAGAGGGGGAGGGAAGAATCACGGCAGTAGGCGGAACCAGCGGAGGCTGAACAGGCCGCCGGCTACCAGGATGATCGCGCCCAGCGCCACCAGCGGCACCGTGAGATCGAGCTTGGTCGTGACCCAGCCGATCCGTGATCCGAGGTCGCTGTAGATCTTGCTGAGCTGGGCTTCATCGGCGGCGTAATAGTAGTGACCACCAGTCGCGCTGCTGATCTGCTGCAGCGTCTGCTCATCGACGCCGTCGACGACCCGGCCCTGCACCATCGTCGTCTGGTTGCGCACCCCAACCCCAACCGTTTGGACCGGGATTTTGGTGCGGGCGGCTTCGCCGGCGGCCGTCGCCGGATCGATGCCCGTGTTCGATGTGCCGTCGGTGAGCAAGACGACCATAGCGTAGTTCTGGGACTTCGGACTGTTCGGGTCCGTGATGCTCGCGAGCTGGGCGACGGCGACCTGGATCGCGGAACCAACCGCCGTTCCGCCGCCGGGAGCCAGCGTACCCAGCGCATCTTTCACCGACCCTTTGTCGCTGGTCAAGGGCGTGATCACCTCCGCTTGCGAATTGAAAATGACGAGCCCCACCTGGGCGTTACTAGGCAGTCCTTTTGGCACCCGGATGGTCGCCTGCGGCCGCGCGATCGATAGGAGCAGCCCGGTGACACCGGCGATGAACAGGATTGCTGGAATGTGGCGACGAAATCCAGGCCCCTTGCCCATGACCTGGTTGAGTAGGGCGAGATTCGTGAAGCGCACCGCGTAAGCACGACGGCGCTGCTGACTCGTGATGTAGAAGCCGACCAGGAGGGGGATCGCCAGCAGCCCAAGTAGTAACCAGGGTGACTGGAAGCTCATGCGGTCCGCATGGCCAGCCGCTGGCCGCGCTGCGCCTCCCGGTTCTTGATGAACGCGACAAGTTGCGGCACCAGCTCGCCGTCGGTGGTCATCTCGGCGATCGCTGCCCGAGCCCGGCGGAGATCCGCGCGGATCGTCTCGCGCTGCTGCGCGGCCGCATCCTGGAACCGTGCCCGTAAGCGGGTGCTCCGGGTGTCGACGAGGATTTGCCGTCCACTTTCGGGGTCCTCGAAGGTGACGACGCCGACGTCCGGAATCTCACTCTCTCGCGGATCCGTGATCCACACGGCGATCACCTCGTGGCGGATCGCCAGCGAGCTGAGCGGTTGCTGCCAGCCGCCAGGTGTCATGAAATCGCTGATCAAGACCATCATCGATGGGCGGCGGATGAGTCGGCCGGCTTCCGTTAGCGCCCGGCCTAGATCAGTGGCGCCCCCACCCTGCCCTCCCCCAGAGGGCGAGGGTATGTTCGGATGCCCTGCCCCAGAAGGGGCGGGATCTTGCGTGCCGGCGGCCCGTTCGATGCGCGCGATCAACTGCAAGAAGGCTGTGCGCCCGGCCGAGGGCGGGATGATCGAGCGGACGCGGTCGTCGAAGAGCAGTGCCCCGACCCGGTTGCCGCGGCCGATCAGTAACTGCCCGACAACCGCCGTGAATTCGATCGCCAGCTGCCGCTTGAGGCAGCGCGCCGTACCCCAGTCGAGCGACCGCGTGATATCAACGAGCAACCAGGCATCGAGCCCACGGTCGGGGAACGATTCCCGAACGTACGGCCGGTCGGAACGCGCCGTGATATTCCACTCGATGGTCCGCGGGTCGTCACCCGGCTGGTATTCGCGAACGTCGCTGTACTCGAGCCCGGCGCCGCGCAAACTGGATCGCTCGTCGCCTCCGGGATGGAATCCAAGACGCCGCAGCACCGGCCAGCGCGAGCGGCGCAATAACTGGTCGATGGCGATACCGCCGCTTACGACGTCAGGAGGCAACCCGATCTCCAAGGTCGATTCGCGGCGGCGGGAACCGGTCCAGCACGCGCTTGACGATCGTCTCGGCGGTGACTCCGGCCGCGATCCCTTCATAGGTCAGGACCAGCCGGTGCCGGATCACCTCAGGGGCCACTTCGCTGATGTCGTGGGGAAGGACGTACGACCGCCCGCGCATGAACGCCAGCGCCCGGCCGGCGGTAACCAGGTTGATCGATGCGCGCGGGCTGGCCCCGTAGGCGATCGCCGAGGCCAGGTCTTCGAGTCCCTTTACCTTGCCGGGGCGGCTGGCGTAGGCCAGCGTGGCGGCATAAGTCCGTACCGAGGGGTCGACATAGACCTCGCTCACCGCTTTCTGCATCGCCTTGAGCTGATCCAGCGTCACCACCTGGTGGAGCTCGATCTCGGGTCCGGTGATGCGTTCGACGACGACTACCTCCTCCTGGAAGGTCGGGTAGTCGACCAGGACCTTCAGCATGAATCGGTCGAGCTGCGCCTCCGGCAGCGGATAGGTGCCGTCGGTCTCGATCGGGTTCTCGGTTGCCAGCACGACAAAGGGATCAGGAAGATGATGGGTGTCTTTGCCGATCGTGACCTGCCGTTCCTGCATCGCCTCGAGCAGCGCGGACTGGACCTTCGCCGGTGCGCGGTTGATTTCGTCCGCGAGCAGCAGGTTGCAAAAGACCGGGCCGAGCTCGGTGGAGAACTGGCCTTGCCCCGGGTTGTAGATCCGGGTCCCGATCAGGTCGGCCGGGACCAGGTCAGGGGTGAACTGGATCCGGCCGGCGGCGCCGCCGATCACCTGGGCGAAGGCTTTCACCGTGACGGTCTTCGCGAGGCCGGGAACACCTTCGAGCAGGACGTGTCCGCCGGACAGCAGCGCGATCAGCAGGCGCTCGAGCAGGCGGTCCTGACCGACGATCAGCCGTTTGACTTCGAACAGGATTTGCTCGATCGGCGCCGGCACGCGGGCCGCGAGCTCACGGGCGGATTCAGTCGGGCTCGGGGTTTCCTCGCGAGCGACAAGCGGTCGATTGATCATGAGCTCCTCCCTGGGATGACAGTCCATCGATTGAACCGCGCCGAGATGAGGTGTTTCTGAGCGGCCGCTAAGGGAGATCTAAGATTGTCGGATGGGATTGCAGCGGCTCAACCCGTCGGGTCTGTTCAAACCCGCGGCCTATACCCAGGTGGTGGTAGCCCAGGGACGCCGCATGGTCTTCCTCGCCGGCCAGGTGTCGATCGACGCCGACGGCAAGGTGGTGGCACCGGGCGATTTCGCGGGCCAGGTGAAACAAGTGTTCGCGAACGTGGCGACCGCGCTCCGGGGCGCCGGCGCGACCCCGGCGGATGTAACCAAGATCACGATCTATGTCGTCAACTACAAGCCGGAACTGCGGCTCCTACTTGGCGAAGCACGGTCCGCCGTTTTCGGCGCAACCACCCTGCCAGCGTCGACGCTGGTCGGCGTGCAGGCCCTGGCCGAACCCGGTTTCCTGATCGAAATCGAAGCGATCGCCGTGCTGGACGAGGCCTGAGCCGCACCCGGTTCGAAACCCGATCGCCGCACCGCCGTGCGGTAGGGTAGCGCCGTGGGAATGATGCCGCCGGGGCACGGCGGTCCGTCGATGGGGTGGATGTGGGGCCGGGGGCGCTCCAAGCCGCCCGATGTCGGCCCGGCAAACAGCGGCCTGACCGGCAACCCGGTGATCGAGGAGCCGCAAGCGCCGCAGGGACCGAAGGACCTGCGTAGTCGCTGGCGCAATCTCAAGGAGTCGATCCGGGGCACCGCGGCCGCGCTGCCCAGGGTGCTTCGACTCGTCTGGGACGCGAGTCCGGCCATCACCATCGGCCTCTTCGCGGTGACCGTGGTCGCTGGCGTCATCCCGGCCGTGTCCGCCTACACCTCGAAGCTGCTCGTCAACGCAGTCGTGCTGGGCATCCAGGTCCACAACTCTCCCGCGACCATCGCCGATGCGATCCGGTTCGACTTCGGACCGTGGAAGACGCCGGCCTTTACGACCGTCAACGGGATCATCTTCCTGGCCATCTTGCAGCTGCTGATCTTCGCGCTGATCGCCTTCCTCAGCACCGCGCGCAACATCACCCAGCAGCTCCTCCAGAACGCGGTATCGATGCGCATCCAGTTGATGGTGATGGAGAAGGCCGCCTCACTCGACCTCGCCTTCTATGAAGACCCGGCGTCCTACGACCTCTTGCGGCGAGCCCAGACGGACTCCATCAACCGTCCGGTCCTGATGATTTCGACGGCCTTCGGGTTGGTCCAGACGGCCCTGACCTTCGCGACGATGATCGCGCTGCTCGTACTGGTGAGCCCGCTGCTTGCCTTGCTGGCGCTCCTCTCCCCCGTCCCGGCCTTCATCGCCGACACCCGCTACGGGTGGCGCGGCTACAACATCGCGCGCTGGGGCTCCCGGTTGCTCCGCCGCATGAACTACCTGGTGACCCTGCTGACCACGGACAGCTACGCCAAGGAGGTCAAGCTGTTCGGTCTGGGCCATTACTTCATCGACCGCTACCGCCTGATCGGCGAGGCCTATTACGGGAGCCAGCGCCGCCAGGTAGTGCGCCGCTACTTGACCGGCTTCCTCTGGGGCAACCTGAGCACGATCGCGACCTCGGTGACCTATCTCTACGTGGCGCTGCAGGCGATCGTCGGCAAGCTGACGCTCGGCGACCTGACCCTCTACACCACCGCGGCCCAATCGGTGCAGAACTCCATCCAGGGCATTCTCGGCGGGTTCTCCGGGATGTACGAGCACAACCTCTATCTCAGCAACCTGTTCGAGTTGATGGAAACCACGAGTGCGCTGCCGACGCGAGCCAACCCCGTGCCCGTCCCCAGCCCGGTCAGGGGTGAGATCACCTTCGACCACGTGACCTTCGCCTATCCCGGCGCAACGGAGAACGCGCTGAATGACTTGAGTTTCACGGTGTCGCCCGGTGAAACGATCGCGATCGTTGGCCGCAACGGCGCCGGCAAGACCACGCTCTTCAAGCTGATCTGCCGCCTCTACGATCCGAGCGATGGCCGGATCCTGATCGATGGTATCGATATCCGCGACTACGATCCACCCGAACTGCGAGCGCAGATCGGCGGGATGTTCCAGGACTACGTCACCTACCAGGCGACGGCTGCGGAGAACATCGGCCTGGGAAGCCTGGGCGACCTCGCCGACCGCGACGCCATTCGCAGTGCCAGCCGGCAGGCCGGCTCGGATCAGTTGATCGCCGGTCTTCCCCAGGGCTACGACACCGCGCTCGGCAAGTGGTTCGATGCCGGCGTCAACCTTTCCGGCGGCGAGTGGCAAAAGGTTGCCCTGGCGCGCGCCTTCATGCGCGACGCGCGGATCCTCTTGCTGGATGAACCGACGTCCGCGCTCGACGCCCAGGCGGAATACGAGCTGTTCGAACGAATCCACTCGCTGACCCGGGGCCGCACCGCGGTCTATATCTCGCACCGATTCTCGACGGTCCGGCGCGCCGATCGGATCATCTTCCTCGAGCACGGCCGCCTGGTCGAACAGGGGACCCACGAACAGCTGATGCGGCTCAACGGTCGCTATGCGCGCCTCTTCCGTCTGCAGGCCTCGGCATACACAGGGGAAGACATCCTCCCCGAAGACGTCGAGCTGGACATCGCGCCGACCGCGTGACCCGTCGCGGATGGGCGCTCTTTGCGGCGATGGCCGTCATCTGGGGCATCCCTTACCTGCTGATCAAGATCGCCGTCGGCGAGCTCACGCCCGCGGCACTGGTCTTGCTCCGAACGGCGGGCGGCGCGGCCCTCTTGCTGCCGATCGCGGCCGCCCGCGGCTGGCTTACCCCGCTCCTTCCCTATTGGCGTTGGGTGATCGCCTACACCGTGGTCGAGGTGTCGCTGCCATGGTTCCTCCTGTCCGACGCGGAGCGGCGGCTGTCCAGTTCGCTCACCGGCCTTCGCGTCGCCGCCGTGCCCCTGATCGGCGCCATCCTGCAGCGCTTGACGCGAGGCGACGATCGGATGGATCCGGGACGAGGGGCCGGTCTGGTGGTCGGCCTCGTCGGCGTCGCGGTTCTGGTCGGCCTCAATGTGTCGTTTAAGGACCTCGGCGCGGTCGGCGAGGTCGGGCTGGTTGCGGTTGGCTACGCGGCGGGGCCGCTCATCATCGCTCGCCGCCTCCCAGGGCTGCCGGCGGTGGGGGTCGTGGCCGCATCGCTCGCGCTGACGGCCGTCGCGTATGCGCCTCTGGCGCTCTCGCAACTGCCACGGACGCTCCCGTCCAGGCAGGTCCTGGTGGCGGTCGGCATCCTGGCGATCGTATGCACGGCGCTCGCCTTCCTGCTCTTTTTCGCCCTCATCGGCGAGGTCGGCCCGGTGCGGGCGACCGTCATCACCTACTTCAACCCGGCCGTCGCGCTGTTGCTGGGCGTCGCGTTGCTACGCGAGCCTCTGACCCTGGGAGCCATCATCGGCTTCGGTCTGATTCTCGTGGGGTCGGTGCTGGCGACTCGGCGGTCTAGCGCGCTTGCTGGCGCCGGGGCATCCCCATCATCGAATCCTTAGGCAGTTGCAGCACGGTATAGACGCGAGCGGCTGCGCCGATTGCCAGGATGAGGAAGATCGCGGCCATCGTAAAGAGCGCGACGAAGGCCAACCGGTCGCCGGAGTAGACCGTCAGGTAGAGCACCGCAGCCACCGCCCAGAAGGCTGCGATCGCAGCCGCAAGCCGCGCCCACACCGGGACCGCGCTCTGGTAGCGCTTGTCGGAGCCAAGTCCCAGCGGAAGGCGCGCGGCCCACGCGGGCTTGACAGCCCAGGTCCACGCGAGCAGCGCCCAAAAGACGACGTTGAGGATCGCGAAGACGCTCAGGGCAATACGAAAGGAGGTCATGCCAGTGAAACGTTACGATCCACCTAAATCCTGCGGCCAGATTCACCAGGAGGGAAGCGATGACCGCCCAAACGAAGACCGCGGTTCGCGTGCGTTTCGAGGGGTGGCCGAAGCCGGCGTTGCAGTTCTTTCGCGGCCTGAAGCGTGACAACAGCAAGGCCTTTTTCGAAGCCCACCGATCGGTGTACGAAGAGCAGGTGCGCCAGCCGATGGAAGCGCTCCTTTCCGAGCTCGAGCGAGACCTGGGGTCGGATCTGGAGGTCAAGATCTTCCGCCTCAACCGCGACCTGCGCTTCTCGCCCGACAAGCGCCCATATAAGGAGCATCTCGGCGCCTATCTGTCCAGCAGCCGGGCGGGCGGGCTTTATCTCCAGGTCTCGGACGACGGGCTCTACGTGGCGATCGGCACTCATGAGATGGCCGCCGATCAGCTCACTCGCTTTCGCGATGCGGTCCTCTTGCGGTGCAAGGGGTTGATGACAGGGCGAAACTGGAAACCTGGGCCCTGGCTTCAGAGTGCGGAGGCGAAAGAGCGCATCCAGGATGCGATCAAGGCCAGCAAGCCACTCACCGGCTGGCTCGACGCGCACGTCGGGCCGAGCCGGCCCCCCGCACGGCCGGGCCGCTGACCATCGCGCCTCTCGTTTACCACGGCGCTGCGAGGCGCTGAGTGGAGTCGACCGCGCCCGCCATCTTCGAAATCGGTTTTGTCCTGCTGGCTGCGGCCATCGCCGGCTGGCTGGCACGGCGTGCCGGCTTGCCGGCGGTCCTGGGCTATCTCGCCGTCGGGCTCGTCTTCTCCCCGTCTACGAGCCTCCTAAACCTGGCTCTCAAGTCGCCGTTAGGGTCCGGCTTCGACTGATACGTTCACGGTGGTCGCGACCGCGACCGCTTTGTAAAGCGGTCAATGGTTCTTGTAGTGCTCGACGAGATCGATCGCCTCCGCCTCGCTAGGGCCTGAAAGCCGGAAGAGCATGTCGATCCGCTGAAAGACCGAGGTATCGCTGCGATGACGGACGGCTTCAATATTGACCTCGACCTGTTCAAGCCGCACGCCAGCGTCGCGCGCCCGGCCCTGCACCAGGAGGACGCCGCACGCCGAGACACCCGCCAGGAAGGCTTCGGCCGGCGTGATTTGCTCACCGGGCCCGCCGAGATGCGTCGGTTCGTCGATGACGAGCTGGTGATCGCGCACCTTGTTGAGTGCGCGCCCAGGGGTCGAGGTGCTGGCCGAGCGAACGCGGTTGATGACCAGGTCGTCAGGGGACATGCGAGCTTTTGACCTCCACGCCTGCCAGGAAGCGCTCGAGGTCGACGACGAAGCGCTCATGCGTGCTGCGTGCGACAAGCTCGGTCTCATCGATCGCCTGCGCCTCGAAGGTAATCCGGCGTCCATCCACCGCCACGACTCGGGATTCAACCCGCACGCGCATACCGACCGGGCTGGCCTTGAAATGCTCGATGGAGATCCGGGTCCCAACGCTCGCCTCGCCCGGCTCAAGCTCGTGCGCAATGGCACGAACCGCAGCCGACTCGAACCAATGGCAGAGGACAGGAGTCGCAAGGACCGTCACACCAGCATTTTCGAATCGGTCGGCGGCATGCTCGGGTCGGACGACGTGCTCGACGCTGCCAATTTGCCCCACGCTCACGTTGCTCACGAACCCCACTTTACCGGGCATTCCGCGTGGAACGGGGATTGATGCAAAATTCGAGCATGCGGGAGGAGCGCCCACGGCGGCACCGTCGAGAAGTTCATCGGTGACGCGGTCATGGTCGTGTTCGGCGTCCCTCGGCTCCACGATGATGATGCCGAGCGAGGCGTCCGCTGCGGGCTGGCGATGCAGGAGGCGATGGCTGAGCTGAACCGGGAGCTTGAAACGGAACTGGAAGTTCGGGTCGGGATCAACAGCGGCGAGGCCGTTGTCCGGACCGGCGATGATGGCCAGTTCATCGTCGGCGACGTGGTGAACGTTGCCGCTCGCCTGCAACAGAACGCGGAGGCCGGCGAGGTGATCGTGGGACCGTTGACCGAGCAGTTGACCCGGGCCGCCATCGAATACCAGCGTCGCGCTTCGATTCTGGCCAAGGGAAAAACGGCGCCGCTGCGGGCATTCCGCACGGTAAGGACCACGACGGTTGTACCTCGTCAGTTCCGGGGAGTTCCGGGTCTGCGCGCACCGCTCATCGGCCGGGACCGCGAGCTGCAGCTGATGATCAACACCTTCAGCCGGGTCGTCGAGGATCGGCAGGCCTATCTCTTCACCCTGCTCGGGGCTGCCGGCATCGGTAAATCACGACTCATCGAGGAGGGCCTGCGTCGAATTGCCACCGATTTCAGCCCTCACGTCCGGCAGGGCCGCTGCCTGCCCTACGGCAAAGGCATCACCTATTGGCCGTTCATCGAGATCGTTCGCGGCGACGCCGCCATCAGTCTCGAGGATGATCGTGAGACGGCGATCGCAAAGCTGCACCAGCGGCTGGCGTCATTACCCATACCAGCAGAACAGGTACGAGCAGTTGAACGGCGCCTGGCGGTGGTCCTTGGCGTCGAAGCCGCCGATGCGGCCATCCCGGAGGTGCCCGCTGCCCGGGTAAGTGCCGAGCTCGCCTGGGCGATCCGCCGGCATGTCGAAGCGCTGGCCGCCGACAAGCCAGTCTTGGTGGTCGTCGATGACCTGCAATGGGCCGACCCCGCGATCCTCGAGCTCATCCAGCACGTAACGCAGCGGTCGACTTCGGTGCCGGTCCTCTGGATGTGCGTGGCCCGACCGGAGTTCCTTGAAATGCATCCTCAATGGGGAGCCGGCCGGTCCAATACATCCTTGACCACGCTCAACCCACTCAATCCAGCCGAGACCTCGACCTTGATCTCACGGCTGCTCGAAGTCGAGGACATTCCCCCAGCCCTTCACCAACGACTCCTCGAACGCTCTGAAGGGAATCCGCTCTTTTGCGAGGAATTTCTCCGGATGATGATCGATGAGGGTCAGCTGCTGCACGTCGAGGAACGCTGGCAAGCCGAGACCGGAGCCGAGGAGATTCGCGTCCCCGAATCTATCCAGGCCCTGCTGGCGGCGCGCCTCGACTCGCTTCCCGATGCCCAGAAGCAGACCCTCAAGGCCGCCAGCATCATTGGTGAACGCTTTACGGCTGACCAGATCGCAGCGTTGGGTGGGGACATCGATCCCACGGCAACCCTTGACGACCTGCTAGGGACCGGCCTTGTGCTTGAGGATCTGGCAGCGGCCAACGGCGGCAGCTTTCGGTTCAAACACCTGCTGGTTCGGGACATGGCCTACAGCGCGCTCTCCAAGAAGGATCGCGGCGACCTCCACGAGCGATTCGCTCGACATCTCGAAAGCGTCACAGGCGATCGTGCCGACGAATACGCCGAGATCATCGCCCATCACGCCGATCGCGCCTATCTTCTCTCCCGAGAAATGCGACTGCCCGGAGAGGCCGTTCGTCCACGGGCGCAGATGGCCCTTAAATGGAATCTCTTCCTCGCGGAGCGGGCGCGATCCCGAGATGACTGGTCGGTCGCGACAGATCGGATTGCCAGCGCAAGGGCGACCATCGCGGACCTTTCCGACGACAACCTCGGCGCCGACCGTCTTCGCCTGAGGCTGCTGGAGGCCGACCAGTGCTCCTACCTCGACAACTATGACGGGGCCGTCGCGGCGGCAACTGAGGTGATCGAGCAGGCGGGCGGCATCGAGCGTTGGGATCTGGCAGCCTCCGCCCAGCTGTGCATCGCTCGAATGGAGCAGTTGCGCGAGCCAACCAGCGCTCGCAACGCAGAGCGGATTGCCGAGGCCGCGCGCTTATTTCGCCTGGCGGGTGACCCCGTCGGCGAGCTGGAAACCCAATGGTTGACCGTCCTCTCTCATCTGGGGTACGGCATGGTGTCGAAGACGCTTGGCGTTGGCGAATCGGTGGCTGAACGGGCGGCCACTCTGAACGATCCAGCCCGGGCGGCCTCATGGTATTCGCTGCTTGCACTGTTCGCCGCCAAGGCCGGAAAGCCGCAGAATGCCCATCGGTACATTGGGCGGGCAACGACGCTGATGAAGCAGGCCGGTGTGCGGTCGGCCACCTCGGTCGTACACGCTCAAGCGACACTCGAGATGCTGTCGGATGGTCTCGAGCCGGCGGCCCGGCAATTCCAAGAAGCCGTCGCCGTCGAGGAGCACGAGGGCTTTGCGACGATCTTCTTGCAGCGCTCGCTCGCCGAATGCTTGACCAGAGCGGGAAGGCTGGTGGAGGCCGATGCTGTGCTCGAAGACGCCCTGAAACGAAGCGAGGAGACTGGAGAACTCTGGAACCGTTCTGAGCTGTTCGCAAAACGGGCGGTGGTCGCCGTACGGCGCGGTGAACTCGAAGAGGCCGAACGCTATCTCAGCCAGTCCCTGGGGACGGCGGTGCCGGACGACGTTAGCGCCGTCACCGAGTCGAGCTGGGCACTCGCCGAACTACGGGCCGCCCAGGGCCGCGACGATGAAGCCGACGCGGCCTACCGGCGGATCACGGCGGTCTCGCTCGACTACTTCGACGTCCTGCAGGAGGTCGACCTCAGCTTTGCTCGTTTCCTGATCGGCCGCGGCAGGGGTGCCGAGGCGAGACCGGTGCTCAATCGGATCGAGGACTGGCTGGACGCCGCGGGCTACACCTCGGGCCGCATCGAAGTCGCCGAACTGCGCCGCCGCATCTAGGGCTGGCGGAGCGGGCGAGATTCGAACTCGCGAACGGGGTACGCCCGTTACGGCATTTCCAGTGCCGCGCCCTCGACCAGACTAGGCGACCGCTCCGCAGCGAGTCGATTCTATCCGCCGTCCCTTTTGCCCGAACGCCGCCCCTTGCCCGATGGCCGGCCCTCAAGGTTGAGGGCGGCGTTGATCACCGAGAGATGCGTCAGCGCCTGGGGAAAATTTCCCAGCATCTCCCCCGTCTCCGGATCGAATT
>VBIS01000114.1:4307-30747 GCA_005880605.1 Chloroflexota bacterium | reverse complement strand
CGACCGTCATCACGTCGCCACCGTATTCGTTGACCGCCACCCCGGTGACGGCCCCCACCTGGTCTTCCAACTCGGCGACGCCAAATTCGAAGCGCGGCGGCCCCAGGTAGGCCATCAGGTCGCTGGGCTCGACCGTGACTTTTTCGGTCTCGCCTTCGGCAATGCGACGGGGAATCTTGCGGGCGATGTTCGCAATCTCGCGCTCCAGATTGCGCACCCCGGCCTCGTGAGTGTACTCGCGAATCAGCAGGCGCAGGCTCGCCTCGGGCAAGGCCAGGTTCTCGTCCGTCAGGCCATGCTCGCGCAGCTGCCGCGGCACCAGGAACTGCTTGGCGATATGCATCTTCTCGTCCTCGGTGTAGCCGGGAAGCCGGATAATTTCCATCCGGTCGCGCAGCGGCGGAATGATGGTGTCGACGACGTTCGCCGTGGTGATGAAGAGCACGTGCGATAAGTCGTATGGCACTTCGAGGTAATGATCAGAGAAATCGCGGTTCTGCTCCGGGTCGAGGACCTCGAGCAGCGCCGACGATGGGTCGCCGCGCCAATCGGCTCCCACCTTGTCGATCTCGTCGAGCATGAAGACCGGGTTGCGCGCGCCGGCCACTTTCATTTGCTGGAGAATCCGGCCCGGCATGGCGCCGATGTAGGTCCGGCGATGACCGCGGATCTCGGCCTCGTCGTGGATGCCGCCAAGCGAGAGCCGGACGAACTTGCGCCCCAACGCTCGCGCAATCGACTTGCCGAGGCTGGTCTTGCCAACGCCGGGCGGCCCCACGAAGCAGAGAATCGGCGAGCGGAGGCTCTGCGAGCGCTGGCGGACGGCCATGTACTCCAGGATCCGTTCTTTGATTTTCTCGACACCATAGTGGTCTTCGTCGAGCACGGTGGCAGCGGCCTTGATGTCCCAGGTCTCGTCGGGCGGCGGTCCCCAGGGCAGGGCAACCAACCAATCGACGTAGGTCCGGATGATCCCGACCTCCGGTGAGGCGGCCGGGATGCTCTGCATCCGGTCGATCTCTTTCAGGGCGCGCTCTTTGACACTATCCGGCATGCCCGCGGATTCGATCTTCTCCCGCAGGGTGTGCAGCTCGGCGCCTTCTTCGTCCTCGCCCAGCTCTTTGCGAATCGCCTTCAGCTGCTCGCGCAGGATCTGGTCCCGCTGCAGCTTGCCGATGGTGCTCTGGACCTCGTTCTGGATCTTGGCCTTGAGCTCGAGGATCTCGCATTGCTTGCTCAGGAAGAGCGACAGCAAGCGGAGCCGTTCGATGACGTTGGGCGTTTCCAGCATGTGCTGCTTCTGGTCGAGCGTTTGATCCGGGGCCGCCGAGACCAGGTCGGCCAGGTACACCGGGTCGTCGGTCTTGGAGACGGTCGTGGCAATTTCCGGTGCGACCGCCGCGCCGGACTCGACGTACTTTTCGTACAGGCTCTTGACCGAGCGCATGTGCGCCTCCATCTCGAGCCCCTCCCCCACCTGGTCGGCAACGATCTCCACCTCGACTTCGATGAAGGGCTTGAACTGGACGAAGCGCACGATCCGCGCCCGCTGCGCGCCCGCCACCAGCATCTGCACGCCGGCCGGCGTCTGGCGCATGCCGTTGATCTCGGCGATGGTGCCGGTCGCGTACAGGTCTTGCTCGGCCGTGTCGTCGACTTGTGGGTCGCGCTGGGCGACCAGCAGGACCTGTTTGTCCTTCTCCATCGCTGCGGTGATGGCCGCGATCGACGTCCGCCGGCCGACCGATAGCGGCACGATCAGCTTGGGAAACACCACGTCGTCGCGCAAGGGGACGAGGGGAATCCGCCGAACTTCTTTCTCGCTCCCCGCTTGCGGGGCCGGCCCGTCGGCCGACGCGAGCGGCGCTTCAGTGCCAGGCGAGGGTTTGAGACGTTCGGGGTCGGGGTGGGGGGTCTCCATCTAGACCTGCTCTCCCGCGTCGCTGACGGCCGGGCGCCAGGCCTTGGGCGACGCAATGCCGCCTTCGAGCGCCCGCGGTCCGATCAGCCGCGCGATCTGGTCTTCGTCGAGGACTTCTTCCTGCAGCAGGGCCGCGGCCAGGGTATCGAGCTTGGCTCGGTTCGCGGTCAGGATGCTCTCCGCCGTCTGGTAGCCATCATTGAGCAGCCGCGTGACTTCCTCGTCGATGATGCCGGCCGTCCGCTGGCTCACATGCGGGCTGCCGGCCAGCTCGCGCCCCAGGAACACGGCCTGCGGCGAATCATCGAAGGAGAAGAGTCCCATCTTCTTGCTCATGCCCCAGCTCACCACCATGTGCCGCGCCAGTTCGGTCGCGGTCTCGAGGTCGTTCTGGGCGCCGGTCGTGATCGATCCCAGGCCGAGCTGCTCGGCCGCCCGTCCGCCGAGCGCCATCGCGATGCGGGCCTCGAGGTATTCCTGCGATAGGTTGTGCCGATCGTCGGTTGGAATCGACTGGGTGACGCCCAGCGCCATCCCGCGCGGCACGATCGTGATCTTATGCACCGGATCGGACTGCGGCTGGTACCAGGCGACCAGCGCGTGGCCCGACTCGTGGTAGGCGATCACGCGGCGCTCCGCCTCGCTGAGGTAGATCTTGCGCTCGGAGCCGAGGACCACCCGGTCGAAGGACTCCTCGAAGTCCTCCATCGCCACCGTCGTCCGGTTGGTGCGCGAGGCGTGCAGGGCGGCTTCGTTGACCAGGTTCGACAGGTCCGCGCCTACCAGGCCCGGCGTCGAGCGCGCGATGATCTCCAGGTCGACGTCTGGATCCAGCGGCACGCTGCGCGTATGGACTTTCAAGATAGCGGCGCGGCCGCGGCGGTCGGGCCGGTCGACGACGACGCGGCGGTCAAAGCGGCCTGGACGGAGCAGCGCCGGGTCGAGGACGTCGGCGCGGTTCGAGGCGGCGACCACGACCACGGCTTCGCGCTGGTCGAAGCCGTCCATCTCGACCAGCAATTGGTTTAGCGTCTGCTCGCGCTCGTCGTTGCCACCGCCGAGGCCGGCGCCGCGCTGGCGGCCGACGGCATCGAGCTCATCGACGAAGATCACCGAGGGCGAATGCTTTTTGGCGTCTTCGAAGAGGCTGCGGACGCGGGAGGCACCAACCCCGACGAACATCTCGACGAATTCCGAGGCTGAAATGCTGAAGAACGGCACCCCGGCCTCGCCCGCGATGGCCCGGGCGAGCAGCGTCTTGCCGGTCCCGGGCGGGCCGATCAACAAGACACCCTTGGGCATCCGGCCGCCCAGCTTCTGGAACTTCCCCGGGTCGCGGAGGAAATCAACCATCTCTTGCAGCTCGAACTGCGCCTGCTCGACGCCGGCGACATCGTGAAAGGTCGTCTTGGGGGTGCTCGGATCCTGGAGGCGGGCGCGGCTGCGTCCGAAGCTGAAGATGCCCTGCGCCGCCTGGCCAGATCGCCGCACGAACCAGATCCAGATCGCGATCAGAAGGAGGAACGGCAGGAAACTGATCAACAGGCTGCCGAGGCCACCGGTGTCCTGCTTGACCACGGTGGCGACGTGGTTGCTGTTGAGCAAGGGGTAGAAGCTGGAATCGGGCAGCCCGACGCTGTCCGGGACCGTGGTATTGAACTGGGTGCTGGTGGTGCCGCTGTTGGTCACGGCCGTCTTGAGATCACCCTGCGCGGACTGCCCCTGGATCGTGATGTCGGCGACGTTGCCGTTCTCGACCTGGGTCAACAGCTGCGAGTAGCTGAGCTCGACCCGCGCCGGCCCGCCGAGCCTGGTGCCAAAGAGTTGAACCAGGAGGATCGCGAAATAAAGGCCGAGCCCGGCCAGCAACGCCAGCCGAATCCACGACCCGGTCTGGCGTGGGCCCTTGGGCGCCTGCGGGGGCGGCGTCTGGTCTGGCCGGAATTGAGCCATATGGCTAGTCTATGCCCGCCTCATGAGAATGAAACAAGCTCGATCGGGCAAAGCCTTCGCTGGCCGCCCCATGGTAAACGTGAACGTATAATCCCGACCGGGGCGATAGCTCAGCTGGCAGAGCGCCGCACTCGCATTGCGGAGGTCGAGAGTTCGAGTCTCTTTCGCTCCACCACTCTGTCGAGCCGGTGGCGATCCATCACTGGCAGTGGTACTTGTGGCCGTGCAGGACCGCGGTGGTGCCGTCGGGGCAGGAATAGGTGCTTGTCGCGCCGGCATCGCCAGGATTGGTCACGGCCTCCTGGATGTCGGTGAACGTCTTGGACAGCTCGTTGCCGGCTACCGTGATGGTGACCATCGCCACGCACGCAACCAACACCAGGATCAGGGCAAACTCGACCATCGATTGCCCCGATCGCTGCATCCGATCGCGAATCCACTGGATCATGTTTTTCTCTGGGCTTAGGCCTCGGCCTAGACGCCTCTATTACCTATTAACGTCGCGCCGGTTACGACCCGCGTGTCGGCCAAGGGCCGCGAACTGGAGCCTTCATCGGGTTGCGTTAGTTTAGTAACGACACGAACCTTACGAATCAGCTAACGGGACGGATCCCGATCGGGTCTACGCGGCAGCGGGCAGCGCCCGGGTGTCGGCCTGCACGATGGCTGTGACTCCGGGGATGCGGGCAAAGGCTGCCCAGATCAGGATGGGGGCAACGCCCGCCACGACCACGACGATGCGGGCCAGCAGCATCTGGTTGATGGGCGCGGCGAGCAGCAGGAAGCAGCCGATACTCAGCACCCGCCCGATCGCCAGGCACAACTCCTGGTGGACGATGTAGTCGTAGCGCATCGCCTTGGGCGCGGGATCGCGGTCGATCACCTGCAACGCCACCGGGGCCAGCGCGTTTCCATGGAGCGGCCCACCGATCGCGCGCAGCAGGCCGAAGCCGACGATCGCCCAGGCCGTCAGGTAGAGCGGCAATAAGAAGGTGGAGAGGACCAGCAGCGCGCCACCAACGAGGGCGCAGGCGATCCGGTGCTTGGGCTTCATGAAGGCAGCCAGCCCGAGGCTGATCCCCACCCCCAGCAGGCCCATCAAGCCGTTGAAGTTGCCCACCTGCTGCTCGTTCTTGAGCACGAGGAACATCAGAATCGTGAGCACCAACCCGATCAAGCTCCCGGTGAAGCCGTCGGCCAGCCGGGCTCGGGTCACCCAGCGCCAGTCCGGATTTCGCCGTGCCAGGGTTGCCACCCGACGAAGCGAGAGGCGCTCGCGCGCGGATGACGGCAATGATCGCACCCGCCGCCGGCGGGAGGGTGGCGGTCAGGAACAAGCTGGCCGTTGCCTGCGCCCCGAAATACCGGTCGCGATCCCGGTCGGAGGTGGTGTCGTAGGTGACCAGGTGGAAGCCGGACCAATAGAAGCCTTCCGCAAGCCCTCGCAGCAACCCCAGGACCACGACCCAGTGCGGCGCGTCATTTCCAAGCATCAAGATCACCAGGTAAGACAGGCCGCAGCCGAAGAGACCCAGCCGGATCGAGGCGCCGGCGCCCATCCCTCGCCAGATCAGCCCGTTGGCGACGAAGGCGGCGGGAATCATGAGCGCGCTCAACCCGCTGTAGAGAGCGATCGGCGCCAGGTCGTGGCTGGCCCGCCAGAGAAAGATCGACAGGAAGGCGCCGGCCAGCAGGTTGGCGGCCGTGTAGGCGCCATGAACCAGCACCATGGTGCTGGCGCGCCGGTCCAGCCCGCTCGATACGCCCGTCGGCCGTAACACCCGTCCCTCTCTTCGGGCCCATCCCGCAAGCCCGTATCCGGACAACGGTTCCCTTGTCGGCCGCTTTCCCGGGTCATCGGCCTGTCACGAATACGACCGGACCGTCACGCCCGTCTGCCCCAGGACCTGCCTGGCAGTCGAAACGTCGCCCGCAACGGGACGGCGGTAGCCTCCGGCTAGACGGTGGATCGAGCGCCATTTAAGGGGGTCACGACGACGGAAAGCCACGACGTCCACTACACGAGCGGGGACGTACTGCCGCGGCCGGCGGCAGTGCCGCTTCCGGCCGCCACCCGCGAGTTGCTGGCGTCGCTCCAGCAGGGGGCGATCTCGGCGGCCGCCTACGACACCGCCTTCGTCTCTCGCCTGCGCCAGCCGGACGATCCCAACGTCATGGCGTATCCGCAGACGCTCAGTTTCTTGCTGCGCAGCCAGAACGCCGATGGGAGCTTCGGCACCACCCTCCCGATCCCCAAGGACAAGCTGGTCTCGACCCTGAGCGCCCTGGTGGCGCTCGCCGACCTGCCGCAGAGCCTCCAGGACGGGGCCGCCCACCGGGCGCGCACCAAGGCGCTGCGCTACCTCTACGAGGACACCGGCAACTGGCAGACCGGCCCCGACATGGCCGGGTTCGAGCTCGTGCTCCCCGCCCTGCTGGACGAGGCCAAGGTCCGCGGGCTCCCTCTACCCTTCGAGCGCTTCATGGGGATCTCCGCCCAGCGGGACGCGAAGATCGGCCACATCCCGCCGCGGCTTATCTACAACGTCAAGACGCCCCTCCTGCACTCGCTGGAATACCTGGGCAACCGGCTCGACTTCGAGGCCGCCCGGGCGCAGCTCTCCCCCAACGGGTCCTTTGCCAACTCGCCCTCGGCGACCGCCTATTTCCTGCTGAAGACGCGCGACGAGCAGGCGAACGAGTACCTCGCCCTGTTGCTCCGCAACCGGGGCGACGGCTCGCCCAGTCGCTGACCGATGATGGGGTCGGCGTTTCCCGGGAGGGCCTTCGTCCGGACGCCGACGATACCGCGCTCACTCTCAGCGTCCTGCACCGGTACGGGTTCCCGATTTCGGCGGGGCCGCTCCGGCCCTTCGAAGGCGTGAACTTCTTCTTCACCTTCCCGCTCGAGCGGGATGCCTCCGTCACCGCCAATGCCCACGTCCTCGAAGTGCTCCAGGTCGTGCCGCCCTTCCCCCGCCAGCACGTGATCGCGCAGAAAGTCGTCAAGTACCTGCGTGATGCGCGCGTAGACGGCGACCACTGGGTCGACAAGTGGCATGGTTCCCCCTTCTATGCCACCGCCCACGCCGTCTTCGCGCTCACCGCGTCGGCACCCGAGGCCTGCGCCCCGGCCTTCAGCTGGTTGCGCGACAGCCAGCGCGCGGATGGCTCCTGGGGTTGGTTCTCCCACGGCACCCCGGAGGAGACCGCCTACGCGGTCCAGGCCCTGATGCTGGCGCCGGTCGAGTTCCGAGCGGGGTTGCACGAGCAGCTGGAACGGGCTGCGGCGTACCTGAATGAAACCGAGGGTGAGCCCGTCATTCCTATGTGGGTGGGCAAGACGCTCTACGGGCCGACCCAGGTTGTCCGGTCGGCGGTCCTTTCCGCGCGAACCCTGCTGGCGAGGAGCGAACATGCTAGATCGGCGAATTAACAAGCTCAAAGTGAACCTGCTGGCGCAGGGCGACGAACTCGCGGTCATTCGCCATCTCGTCGATGCCAACCCTCGTGGCGACGACATGCTAGGCGAGGTCTGCCGCGCGGCCGTTCTCCTCCACCCCAGCGCCAGCTTCGAGCAGGCCCTCACACTGGCCCGCACCATGGCGTACATCGTCTACATCGACGACTACCTTGAGGAAGAACATCCCGAGCTCGACCTCGCCGATTACCGGCGGGTGTGCCAGAACTTCCTGCTCTGGCCCAACCGGGACCTCAGCCAGATGCCCCTGGTCAACGCCACCGTCACCCGGAAGATCGAGGAACAGTTCCGCGAGGACGAAGTTCCCGAAGAATGGACCGCGATGCGGCGGTTGGTCTGGGAGAAGTCGATCTGGACCATGCTCCAGGAGAACCACTGGCTGAAGCACAAGGAGCGCGTCACCCTCGACGCCTACCTGGCGAACGGCATGTACAGCAGCTCCTTCCCCATCGTCCAGGTATCCATCCTGGCGTTCTCCTACCAGGATGTCTCGCAAGAGCTGAAGAACCGGATCTTCGGCCACATCTGCCAGGCGTCGCGCGTGGTGCGGCTGGCGAACGACCTGCGCACGCACGAGCGCGAAGCCGCCCAGGGACGCTTCAACTCGGTTGACCTGATCTTCGGCTCACCGGGCGAGCGCACGCTCGACAGCGCGCGCGTCGCCGTCCATCATCTAATGGAGGAGGAGTTCGAACAGCTCAAGAAGGCGATCGCGCGCGAGCGCCGCACCGGCATCACCCAGCAATTCTTGAGCCACCTGATCGACAGCACCCAGGTCCTCCTCGACTTCTACGAAGTCCCGCGCGCCAAGCCGCGCTCGGATCGCCTGCTGAGGGCGGGTTAAGTCAAAGCTATGAGCAGCGCCATCAACCTCAAGCTAGGGGCACGCAAACCGGCACAGACCGGCAAGCCGGAGGCCTCGGCGATGGAGATGGAGCGGCGCATCATCTGGGTTCGCTGGCTGGCGATCCTCGTCTCCCTCGGCGCCCTGCCGTTCCTGTCGACCAGCCTCAACCGGCAGTCGCTCTGGACGCTCGCCGGCCTCATCGGGCTGGGCGCCATCTACAACCTGACCCTGCTCGTCATCATCCTGCCGCGCAAGCCCGGCTGGCTGACCAGCGGCTACATCTCGGCCATCGGCGACACGCTGCTCGTCACCGGCGGCGTCGCCGTCACCGGCGGCCTCGACTCGCCCTTCTTCCTCGCCTATTTCGTGGTGACCGTCACGACGGCGGTGCGATTTGGCGGACTGGCCGCCATCGTCGCCGTCCTCACCATCGCCTTGAGCTACACGGCGGTCGTCTACTACGACAACGCCGTCGCCGGCACCTCCCTCAAGTTGAACCCGGACCTGATCAATCTCGCGCTTCGGACCGGCTTCGTCGCCATCACCGGCATCTTCGTCGGCTTTGTTGGCGACCGCGCGCGGCGCGCCGAGCGAGCGCTCGAGGAGGAGTTGGAGCGGGCGCACGCCTCGTTGTCCGAAGTGACCGTCGAACTCAACCGGGACCTCGAGTTCGAGCAAACCTGCCTGCTCGCCGCCGAGAAGGGCCGGCTGCTGCTCAACGCCGACGCCTTCTTGCTCCAGGTCCAGATGCCGCCCCTGATCGGCCAGGACGAGTCGGCGCCCCCCGCCTCGACCCTCTACATCGACTGGAATCCCGAGCTCAAGGCGCAGTACGCGAGCGTTGATATGACGGGAGCGCGGCTGTCGCTGACGCCGGCGATGGGCGAGCAGGTGATCACCATTACCGATCCGAACATCGTGCTGCCCGAGAACCTCAAGGCGATGCCGGCCGGGCTCTGGTACCGGGTCCCCGTCTTCCACGGGGCGCGCGCCATCGCGGACATGATCATCGGATTCCAGAGCCGTACCGAGCCGCTGCGCCAAACCGAGCAGGAGCTGATGTTGACCTTCGCTGAGCGCGCCGGCATCGCGATGCGCAACGCGCACGCCCTCGACCAGGCGCAGAAGCTCTCCGTCACCGACTCCGTCACGGGCCTGCCTAACCACCGCTATTTCCACACCAGGTTCGACGAAGAGCTCGAGAACACCAAGGACACCGGCGGGTCGATCACGGTGATGATGATCGACCTCGACCGCTTCAAGGTCTACAACGACAGCTTTGGCCACGCCGCCGGTGACGTGGCCCTCAAAGCCGCGGCGCGAACCATCTCCTCCACGATGCGGCGCGAGGACACCGTCACCCGCTACGGCGGCGAGGAGTTCGTGGCGATTCTTCCAGGGGTCGACATCCAAACCGCACCGCTTCGGGCGCAAGAGATTTGCGACACCCTCGCCAAGGTCTTCATGTACAACCCGAAAACCATCTTCGCGCCGCTGACCGCCTCGGTTGGCTGGGCGACCTATCCGGTCGACGCCAAGAACCGCGACGAGCTTCTCAACCGCGCCGACCTGGCCATGTACATGGCGAAGAAGCGCGGACGCAACTGCATCTGCGGCGCCTGCGAGCTGGAGAGCGTGGCCGCGCTCGACTCCGTCTTGAGCGAGGTCGTGGCTCAGCTGGCGAGCGCCGATACGGTTGGGCCGGGGATGGTGGCGACCCTCGAGAAGCGCCTCGGCCAGATCGCCAACTCGAGCCACCTGGAAGAGCTCGCCGAAGGCATGCTGTCGCCAAACAGCGAGGCGACGCTGGAGGCCCTCAACGCGCTGGCCGCCTCGATCGACGCCAAGGACCCTTACACCAGCGGCCACTCGCAGTCGGTCGCCAAGCTCGCCGAAGACCTGGGCGACATGCTGCAGTTGTCGCCCGCGCACAAGAACCAGCTGCGCCTCGCCGCGATCCTCCACGACGTGGGCAAGATCGGCGTCGTCGACAAGGTGTTGCTCAAGGAGGGCAAGCTCGATGAGGACGAGAAGCTGATCATGCGCATGCACCCGATCCTGGGAGCCCGCATCTTGCAGCCGATCAAGGCCTTCCGGCAGATCCTCAACGTCGTCCTCCACCATCACGAGTGGTACGACGGGAGCGGATATCCGGATGGGCTGGCGGGCCAGAACATCCCCTTGCACGCGCGCATCGTGTCGGTCTGCGACGCCTATCACGCGATGACCTCGACGCGGCCCTACCGGCAGCGGCGCACCCCGGAGTTCGCGCTCGCCCAGCTCGAGGCGGGCAAGGGGACGCAGTTCGACCCCATCATCGTCGACTACTTCATCCAGATGATGCGCAAGCGCCAGGCGGAAAACCCCGACGCCCTCGAGGCCGACGTCCACGACGACCACCCAAGCCCGCCCGAGGTAGCGGCGGCGAGCTAGGTCATGGCCCTCGACGCCAACCGTCATCCCCTTTCGAAGATCGCCCAGCGCAAGCTCGAGCACCTGCGTCTTTCCCTCGAAGCCTCGGTGCAGTCCACCCGCAGCGCCGGCTTCGAGCGCTTTGCCTTTTCGCACGAGGCCCTTCCCGAGCTTGACCTCGACGCCATCGACCTGACGAGCAGCTTCCTGGGCAAGCCGCTCAAGCTGCCGTTCCTGATCTCGAGCATGACCGGTGGCGCCCACGCCGCCGGCGACATTAACCGCCGCCTGGCGCTGGTCGCGCAATCCGTCGGGATCGCCTTCGGCGTCGGCTCGCAGCGAGCGGGCATCACGCACAAGGACTTGCGCGCCACCTACCAGGTGCGCGGCGTGGCCCCCGACGTCCTCCTCTTCGCCAACCTGGGCGCGGTCCAGCTCAACTACGGCATGCGCAAGGAGCAGGCCTTGGAAGCGATCGAGATGATCGGCGCCGACGCGCTGGTGCTGCACCTCAATCCGTTGCAGGAGGCGCTCCAGCCCGAAGGCGACCACAACTTCCGGGGGTTGATCGAGAAGATCGCGACCCTCTGCCGCGAACTGCCGGTCCCGGTGATCGTCAAGGAGGTCGGCTGTGGCATCTCGGCGCGAACCGCGGGACTGCTGGCGGGCGCGGGCGTGGCCGCCATCGCGGCCGAGGCGCTGATCGCCACTCACCGCGCCGCACCGCAGCTGCCGCTGATCGCGAGCGGCGGCCTGAAGCACGGGCTCGACGCCGCCAAGGCGCTCGGCCTCGGCGCCGACCTGACCGGCTTCGCGCACGCCGTGCTCGCCGCCGCGACCGAGGGCGAAGAGTCCGTCCGCCGCTTGCTCGACGGCTTCGCCTGGCAGCTGCGGGTCGCCATGTTTTGTGCCGGGGCAGCTTCGATCGCCGCGCTCAAGACCACGCCACCCGTCGAAACGCGATGACACGCTCGCCTTTCCACACCGGGGCTCGCTGATGAAAACCAAGACCTTTGCCAGCCGCACCGACCGGCTGCAGGCGATGAACCAGGCGCTGGACCGCGAGCTGTCGCGGCTCTCGCAGCGGGTCGGGTCCAGTCAGAGTTCCCTCCTGACGGAAATGGTGCAGTACCACCTCGGCCTGCGCAAGGCGGGCGAGCGACCCGGCAAGCGGCTTCGGGCGAACCTCGCGCTGCTGACCTGCGAGGCGTTCGGGAAACGCTATGCCGATGCGATGTGGGCGGCGGTCGCCGTGGAGCTCGCACACAACTTCTCGCTCGTTTTCGATGACGTCCAGGACCATGACGAGTTGCGCCGCGGACGGCCGACCGTCTGGAAAGTCTGGGGCCTTGGCCAGGCGATCAATGCCGGCGCCGCGCTGGAGGCGTTGGTCACACGCGCGGTCATCGACCTGCTGCCGGCGCGCTACGCCGATCGAACGCGACCGGCGCTGCTCCTTCTGACCGACTCGATGCTCGCGCTCTGCCGCGGCCAGGTGCTCGACCTGCAATTCGAGCAGCGGGTCGACGTTTCGGTCGACGAGTACATGGAGATGGTGGGGCTGAAGACCGCGGCGCTCTTCGAGTGCGCCGCCCGGCTGGGCGGCCTGGCCGCCGGCGTCGGCGATGCGTCCTTGGACAAGGCGGGCAAGTTCGGCTACCACCTCGGGATTGCATTCCAGGTGATCGACGACATCCTCGGGGTCTGGGGGTCGACTAGCCAGACCGGCAAGCCGGTGGGTAGCGACCTGAAAAACGGCAAGAAGACGCTGCCGACGCTGGTGGCCCTGAAAGGCGGCGCCGCCGGCAACCGACGCGTGCTTCGGTCGCTGCTGACGCGCGCCAAGTTCACCTCCAGCGAGATGGAGACCGCCCGCGCCATCATCACGCAGTCGAGCGCGCAGGCGATTTGCCGCCGCCAGGCGGCCGAGCATCTCGCCGAGGCGCGCCTGGAACTGTTCGGCATGACTGACCGTCCAAACTGGGCCGTCCGGGCACTGGCCGAGATGGTCACTACGCTGGAGTCGGGACTGGTCTAACGGCGTGACCGACGTTCGCGTAGGGCGCCGGCCCGGCCCGGCTGGCAGAATAGACGCAGGAGGATGGGGTCAACGGCGTTGCCGTCGCGCACCCCGAGGGTCGTGACATATCTAATTTGGATCGTGGTCGTCCTGCTCGCCGTTGGCGAACCGGGTGCGAAGGGCCCAGCGATGGCCCCCAGCGAGGTGCTTGGCGCGCACGCCGGGGCGGATACGCAGGGCTTGCAGGGCAAGGTCTACGTCGCCCTCGGCGACAGCATCAGCGCCGGCCGATTTGCGATCGCGCAGGACGGGACCTTTCCGGCGTTGGTGGCGGACAAGCTCGGGATGTCGCTCAACCTGGTGGCGCGTAGCGGGGCAAAGGCGGCCTGGGCGCTGCCGCAGCTGGGCGCCATCCAGGCGGCCCATCCGGCACTGGTCACCATCGAGCTCGGCACCAACGACGCCGGCTTCAACACCCCACTCGATACCTTTGCGGCGCAGTACGAGGCGATCGTCAGCGGCGTCTCGAGCCCGCACACCCGCGTCCTCTGCATCGGCAGCTGGCTGCCCTCGACCGCGGTCGACGCCATCATCGCGCAAACCTGCGAGCGGCACGGCGCGACCTTCGTGACCCTGAATGGCTTCTACGCGGTCAACGACTTCCACGCCAGCGATGGCGGCTCGAGTTATCTCGGCCGCACCGACTGGTTCCATCCGGGCGACCAGGGACACGCGGCGATCGCCGCGGCCGTGCTCTCGGCGCTGGGTGCCGGGCCGGCACCCGTGGTCGGTCCACTGCCGTCGGTGTCGCAGATCCCGGACGTGATCCGCACTCGGCCGCAATAGCGAGCCCCGCGAGACGTCTAAGGCTCGAGCACCTCACCGATCTTCAGCGCCAGGTGTAGCGAGAGCCGGACTTCGGCGTTGCGCAGGTCGACCCCGAGGAGGTCCTCGATCCGCCCCAGACGGTAGAGCACGGTGTTGCGATGCAGGTGGAGGCGGTCCGCCGCGTCGGTCGGGCTCCCGTTGGTCGCCAGGTACGCGCCGAGCGTCTGCAACAGCACGCCGGCACGATCCTTCGCCCGCAGACGTGCCAGCGCATCGTCGCGAAAGGCTCGCATCTCGGGCAGTGGTTGCAGGGCGTAGAGCAGGCGATAGAGGCCGAGATCGTTGAACGCGGTCGCGCTGTCCGGACCGAAGAGGCGGCGGCCCATGGTCAAGGCTTGCTCCGCCTCCCGGGCCCCCGCTGCGACCTCGCTCGCGCCCGAGCGAACGCCGCCGTAGCCGAGCGCCACCGGAGTGTTGACGGTGCCGCGGGCGGCACGGTGCAGGTGATCCACGACGGATCGCGGGTCGGGTGCCCGCCGCCCGGCGAGGCTCACCAGCGCCAGGGTTGCCTCGCCGCGCTCCCGCACCAGGGCGCTGAGCCGCATGGTCGCCAGCTGGCGCTCCCAGGCCGCCCGGATCCTGGGCGCCAGCCCGGGCTCCGCCGGCTCGGCCGCGATCACCAGGTAATTGGCATCGACGTCGAAGCCTTTGCGTTTGGCGCGTTCGCGGGCCGCCTGATGGGTGCCGGGACGGCCCGCGGTGAGCACGTCGAGCAACTCTTCCTCAACCTCGTCGCGGGCATCACGCGCGGCACGGGCGCGAACCAACTCGATGGCGCAGGCATGCGCCGCGCGCCCGACCGCCAGCCGGTGCAGCTCCCCCAGCTCGCCGTCCGAGCCCAACAGCGAGAGGAAGCCGGCGATGCTCCCCTGCACCATGATGGGGGCGATCAGCCGCGCCTGGCCCTGCGCCAGCGGCCGCAGGGCGACCGGCGGATCGAAGGCACTGAGGGGAACCTCCCGCAGCCACTCTTCCAGGGCGGGGCGCTCCTGGGCGATCAGCGCGGCCGCACTTTCGGCGAGCCGGCCGCCGCCGACATAGTCGAGGCCCGAGTCGCGCTCGAGCACCACCGGCACGCCGGTCAGCTCGTGGAGCCGGGCCAGCAGAGCCGGCAGCCCGCGTCCCGCCAGCGCCAGCTCGCTCAGCTGCCGGTGCAGGTCCTGGGCGCGCTCGTGGAGCTGGGCCCGCTCGTCGACGATGAAGCGCAACACCTGCTGCTCGACCTGGTCGAGTGGCAGGGTGCCCGGCAGTGCGAACAGCGGCAAGGCGTGCGTCTCGGCCGCCCGCCGCGCCTCGGGCGAGACGCGACCGAGGACGGCGGCGCCGGCCACCCCCTGCCCGGCGAGCGAGTCCAGCAGGCGGGCGAGCGTGAGGCGCGCGTCGACCGCGCTCAGCACCTGCGGATCGATCAGCAGCAGCTCGCCGCCGCGCAGCGGCGTAAAGGCGGGCTGCCGGGCGCGCAGCGTCGTGCACCACACCACCTCGCGTCGGGTCCCGGCATTCCCCGCCACCAGTTGCGTGCCCTCCGGTAGGGCGCCGCGCCACACATCGTCGACCGTGACGTGGGGATGGGGTGGGGCGAGGGGTGTTTTCGGGCCCATGTTCGTGCGCCACGCCCTAAGTTAGCGGGACGGAAGCTATTATCCCACAGCCTTAGTGGCGGCCTTCGGACTGGATGCACAACTTCAGGGGGGCCCCTCGAGATCGGCAAGCCTCATGTGCCCTCCCCCTCTGGGGGAGGGCAGGGTGGGGCGCTACGCCGAGCGGATGCGCCGTCTGGTCGGCCGGGCCGGCTTTTTCGCGGGCTTGGCGCGTTCTTTCGTCGGTGCCTTCTTCGCGCCGTTCCCGCCACTGGCCAGGGCGGCCTTGCGGGCCGGCCCCTTCCAGAGCGACTCGAGGTCGTAATACGACCGCTCGCCCGGAAGGAAGACGTGAACGATGACGCTGGCGTAGTCGAGCACCACCCACGACCCATCGTCATAGCCGGCGGTGCGCAACGGCCGCACCCCCTTCGCCTTGCAGGCCTCGATGATCGAATCGGTGATGGCGCGCACCTGCCGGTCCGTATCGCCCTCGCAGATCACGAAATAATCGGCGATCGTGCTCTTCTGCCGGATATCCAGCCGCACGATGCCCCGCGCCTTCTTCTCGTCCGCCGCATCCGCGATGAGCCGGCTGAGCTGAAGGGGGGTCACTGCCCTAATTATCCCAGTTATCGCGCTCGCCCTTCCACGCCGGGGCTCGATGACGTCACGCTCGCCTTTCCACGCCGGGGCTCGCTGAGTGATAGAGGCGGTGCGTCCGGATGTAATCGGCAACGGCGGCCGGCACCAGGTCGTCGATCGCGGCCCCTCGGGCGAGGCGATCGCGGACCTGGTGGGCGGCGATCGCGGGCGTGTCGAGGTGGAGGATCTGGGTCCGCGTGGGTTCGAAGCCGAGCTCGTGGAGGGTCTGCGGTGCCAGGGTGGTTTCGGGGCGATTGAAGATCACGAAGCGCGCCTCGTCGAGCAGCGCATCGGCCTCGTGCCAGCCGCGAATCTGGAGCGCGGCATCCGACCCCAGCAGGATGACGAACGGCCGGCCCGGAAACGCGCGCGCGAGCTCGCGAACCGTGTCGATCGTGTAGGAGATGCCGCCGCGGTCGACTTCGAGGGCTGAGGGCGCGAGCCCTGGCTCTGAGTCGACGGCGAGCTGCACCATCCGTAGCCGGTCGTCCGCACTCGCGACCGGCGCGGCGGTGCGATGGGGCGGCGTCGCATTCGGCATCAGCCAGACCTGATCGAGGCCGGCGAGGTCGCGCAGCTGGCGGGCCGCCGCCAGGTGCCCGTTGTGTACTGGATCAAAGGTCCCTCCCATAATGCCGGTCACCTTCAGCGCTCCGGGTCGTACAGAAATTCCACCTCGGAGATCCGCACCGTCTCCCCACCGCGAGCGCCATGGCGGGCAAGCGCGTCGTTCAGCCCCCAGCGGTCGAGCATGCGCTGAAAATGCGCCAATCCCTCCGGGTTGGTCATATCGGTCATCGCCAGCAGCCGTTCCAGCTGATCCCCCGACACACGGAAGCCCCCCTCGACCGGCTCGATGGTAAAGGGATCGGCGGTGGTTGGCCCGCGGTAGACCTTCAGCGCCGGCAGTGGCTCGGTCGCGACCTTATCGTGGCGGCGTTCGAGTGTCCGGTGCGTCGCCCAGAGCAGGTCCTGCACGCCGTCGCCGGTGATGGCGGAAATCGGGAAGGTTCGCCGGCGCAGCTTCACCAGCCGCTGCCGGAAGGCAACGACGTCCGCGGCGTCGGTCACCGCGTCCATCTTGCTGAGGGCGATCAACTGGGGACGCCGCGCCAGGGCTGCGCTGTATTTCTTCAATTCGGTGCGCACCTGCTGATAGTCGTTCCAGAGTTTCTGCTGATCGCCGGAGCTGGCGTCGATCACGTGGATCAGGGCCCGGGTCCGCTCGACGTGACGCAGGAACTGCAGGCCGAGCCCGGCGCCTTCAGCCGCACCCTCGATCAGGCCCGGGAGGTCGGCCAGCACGAAGCTGGCGTCATCGGCCAGCTCGACCACACCCAGCACGGGTTCGAGGGTGGTGAACGGGTAATCCGCGATCTTCGGGCGAGCAGCGCTCGCGACGGAGAGGAGCGTCGACTTACCGGCATTGGGGAGGCCGACCAGGCCGACGTCGGCGATCAGTTTGAGCTCGAGCCACAACCAGCGGGATTCGCCAGGCTCGCCGAGCTCAGCGAAGCGCGGGGTTTGCCGGGTCGATGTCTTGAAGCTGGCATTGCCCCGCCCGCCCCGCCCGCCACGCGCCACGACCAACCGCTGCCGGTCCGCGACCAGGTCGGCCAGGGTCTTCCCCTCCTCGTCTTTGACCAGCGTGCCCGGTGGAACCTGCAGCACGACGTCGGCCGCGTCCTTACCGTGGCGCCGGCTGCCGCCGCCCTTCCCGCCGCGCTCGGCGGCGAAGTGGTGCTTGAAGCGATAGTCCTGCAAGGAGTTGAGCTGCCGCGAGACTTCGAGCACGACATTGCCGCCGCGACCGCCGTTTCCCCCGTCCGGACCTCCACGCGGCACGAATTTCTCGCGCCGGAAGCTCAATTGCCCGCCCCCACCATCGCCGGCCTTGACGAAGACCTTGACCCGGTCAGTGAACATCAGCGAGCGTGATCAGCGCCCGGACGGCCGAGGACTAAACGGCTTCGGCCAGGACCGAGACTTTCTTGCGCCCGTGACCCGTGCGCTCGAAGCGAACCACCCCAGCGACGAGAGCGAAGAGGGTGTGATCGCGCCCCATCCCCACGTTCGTCCCGGGAAAGATCGCCGTGCCTCGCTGGCGAAGCAGGATGGTGCCGGCGCTGACCGCCTGGCCCGCACCCGTCTTCATGCCCAGCCGCTGGCCGACGCTGTCGCGTCCGTTGCGTGAGCTGCCTGCGCCTTTCTTGTGTGCCATTGCCTACTCCTTGGTCGTCTCTTTCGGCGTGCTCGGCTTGGAAGCGCGCCGTGCCCCTCCCTGCCGTGCGGGTGAGGATGCCGGTTCTCCCTCCCCCCTTACGGGGGAGGGTCGGGGTGGGGGGCTGCCGCCGGGCGCCCGGATGGCGCCGATTCGCAGCTCCGACAGCTGCTGCCGGTGCCCGGTCTTGCGCCGCTTGCGCTTGCGCGCCTCGAATTTGAAGACGATGATCTTGTCGCCCGATCGGTGTGCGACCACGGTGGCCTCGACGGCCGCGCCGGAGACGAACGGGGTCCCCACCGTTGGCTTCTCCTCGCCGCCGAACATCAGCACCGAATCGAGCCGTACGGTCTGGCCGACGTCAGCGGGCACCCGGTCGACCAGGATGCGGTCGCCTTCTGAGACCCTGAACTGCTTTCCGCTGGTGGCAACAATGGCATACATGGCAATAGCGCCCCCGGGCGCGATTTCGTAGTCTATCATCTCACCGCCTCGGGTCCCTGGTCGACGTGGTTCTCATAGAACTGCGTGATCGCATTCTGGTCATAGGAGTCCAGGAACTCGATGTAATGCCAGGCAACCAGAGCCACCTTCTTCGTCATCCCGTGGCTGTAGGGGGTCATGATGATCTTGGGCTCGCCATACGTCGGCTCCAGCGGCACCAGGTTCTGGACATAGTTGGTCAGCGAGTTCTTCAAGCTGGTGCAGTCGGCGCCGCTGGGGCAGTTGTAGAGGATCGCGATGCCGCCGTGCTCGAGGTTGTGCACGAACTGTCCCTCCACGAGCGTGTCAACCGTTCCCCAGGGAACCGGGGCGCTTCCCGCGACCGAGTAGTGCGGCCCCGACGTCGGCGGGTAAGACTTGTAGGTCCATTGGGTCGAGGGGTCGATGTGGGATGGCGTCCCCTCGTCGGCGATCTGCGTGCCGATGGTGCCGCCGACCGCCTGAAAGGGCAGCCGGTTCTGATTGGAGACCTGGGAGGCGTGATTGAGGGCGAGTGCGACGATCAGAATGGCAACGGCCGCGATTGCGATCACGCCGGCGATGATGAACAGGTTGCGTCGGTCTCGCGCGCGCTGGCGCGCGGACGCTTCCTCGCGTTGCTGCTGGCGAAGCGCCTTCAGTTCCTTCTGCGTCCTGGACACTGATTCCTATTCTCCCAAACGGGCATTAAGGCCAAACTAATAAGCCTGGGTCAGCCCGCGGTGACGATCACGGGCGCCTGGTCTGACGCGCCGGTAATCTGGGCATTGCTGCTGTTGCCGGAGACGACATTCGGATGTGGACCGAGCGCGGCCCCATTGACCTTGGCCGTGAAGGTGATTACCAGGGTCGAGCCGTTGAAGCCGCCACCAGGGATGGTGAACGGCCCCCACTGTGGGGTGGCGCTCCCCGCGCCCGGTTGCAGTCGCGACCCGGCGTTCTGGCCGTTGATCACGATGCTGTTGCTCAACTGAAAGACAAAGCCCAGCGGCAAGGTGTCGGTGACCGTGACTCCTTTGGCGGCGTCGGTGCTGTCGTTCTCGACCGTGATCACGTAGGTCACGCTCCCGTTCTGTGCGGCATAGGGTCCCGTTGGGGCGACCGTCATCGTGATCGGAATGGTCGTCCCCTTGCCCACCGCCACCGGGGCGGTGTTGCCGATCGTTTGCGGCGGGACGTCTTTGGCACTGGTCACCGCCACGGTCAGGTTGTAGAGCCCGGGCACCACCGCGGCCAGCACCCGGGCCTGAAAGGTCAGGCGCAGGAGTCCGGCCGCCCCGTTGACCGCTCCCGGGATATCCCACGAGGACCACACCGGCAGCAGGCTGTTCCCGGGTGGGTCGATGGCGGAGGTGCGAACGCTATTGCCTTCATACCCGGTCGTCGTGGTGTAGAGAAACCCGGGCGCGAGGCTCACCGAGACGACCACGCTCTTGGCGACGGCCGAGCCGACATTACTGACGGAGATGACGTAGGTGGCGGCCCCTCCGGTTGTCACCTGCGCGGTGGCCGCGGCCGCCGCCACCGTGAGCGCCGGGCGCGGCTCGACGACCAGGCCGATCGGATCACCCTGGGCAAGGTCCGCCGCCAGCGAGGACGTGATTTTGACCTTGTTCTGGTAGTCGCCGGGCTTGACCGCGGCCTGGACCTTGAAGCTGAGGATGAGTGCGCTCACGGTATTGCCGTTGCCGGCCGGAATCGTCCAGGTGCCCCAGACCGGATTACCGATTGCCGCCGGGTCGGTGCTCGCGGTGCGGATCGCGTTGCCGCCCAGCGTCGTCAGCTCGTAATAACGAAAGCCCGCCGGCAGCACATCCTCGACGGTGACGCCGCGCGCCGGGCCGGCCCCGGTATTGCGGATCGACAGGGTGATCCCGACAAACACGCCGGGTGCGAGGTGGCCCTTGTGGTCGGACGCCATCGACGCATCGGTGCTTTGCGTGACGACCAGTCGCGAACTCTCAGCAGGCCCGCAGGCCGCCAGGGCCAGGCTGAGCAGCAGGAGGCTTGCCGCGATGGTCGGGCCCGCCGGCCCACGCGAGCGGCGCTTTAGTGCCAGGCGAGCGTTTGAGGCGTTTGTGAGATGTTTGCTGCAGTTCATCCGGATTGTTCGCCGGAACCGGGATCCCGCATTCGCCCAGCAACCGCGTCAGCAGGCGCATTGGCATCCCGACGACGTTGTCATAAGGCCCGCGGATCGATGCGATCAGGCGCCGGCCCTTGCCCTGTATAGCGTAGGCACCGGCTTTATCCTGCGGTTCACCCGTTCGTATGTAGGCGCCGATTTGTCGGGCCGAAAGTTCACGCATAGTGACATGCGTGCGGCTAATCCCCTTCGCGCGCCGGCCGGATCGCCCGTCGATCACGTGGACCGCGGTGTAGACCTGGTGGGTCTGGCCCGACAGCGCGCGCAAGAAGGCGGCGGCCTCGGCGCGATCCTTCGGCTTGCCGAAGACGCGGCCATGCAGCACGACCTCGGTGTCGGCGCCCACGACGATACGCCCTGGCGTCTTCGTAGCGACGGCCTCCGCTTTGGCTCGCGCCGCCCAGGCGACGAAGCGCAACGGCCCGAGGGGCATGGGCGGGCGCTCATCGATTCCGGACGCGACGGCCCGAAATCGGAGGCTCGTTCGCGCCAGGATCTCGATCCGCCGCGGCGACGACGTCGCCAGCAGAATGGTCAACGGGTCAGTTGGAGCATGCGGAGCACGAGGGCCGGTGCGATGCCGCAGCCGATCGACAAGGCCGGGCCCACCCACCGCAACGCGGACCGTGGGCGTTCGGGCGCGGAGGCAACGCCGCGGTGATCGACGAGTGGCGCCAGCTGCAGCGCCGCCAACAGTAATGCGGCGAGCAGGCCGAGCGGCAGCCCCGCCTGGAGGGCGGCAATCACGGTGATGGTGGCGGCGGCGAAAGTGATCGACCCGGGCCAGTTGGAACGCGCCAGCACGACGAGCCGCGACCACCGCGAGGACGGCGACGGCAAGTCGTCGATGCGAATGATGGCCGCATCGATCAGCAGCAACACCGCCGCCAATACACCGAGACCGAGGGCGTCGCGCGCGCTGATCGCCAGCAGCAGGAGTCCCCCGATGAACCCGTCGCGAAGAACCTCGCGACCACTGATGTCCGGGATCAGCCACGTCAGTGCCGCGCGCGCGACCAGCAGCACCGCGCCCAAGGCGGCGATCCATTGGACGCGCACCAGGCCCGCGGCATTGACCGAACCAAGCACCAACAGGACCGCCAGCGCGGTCGTCGGCAGCGCCAGCACGCGCAGCGTCGCCGCGCGAGCGGCGAAGAGCATCAGCACCAGGCCGGCGGCGAGCGCAACCGCCTGCACGCGAGCACTCCACGACGGGGTTGCCAGGGACGCCAGCACCGACGTCATCGCGAGTGCTCCCACCGCCAGCCAGGCCGGACGTTCGCCGCGCCGGTCCAGCGTCGTGGCGACCGCGATCAGCCCGGCGAGCGCCGCCCATCGAAGACCGGGTACCGCCGCGGCGAGCGTCAACACGCCGAGTCCGGCAGCCCACTCGATGCCAATCGGGGTGGCGGTCGCGCCCGCGATCAGCAGGATCGCCGCGCCCAGCAGCGTCACGCTGCTGACATTCAGCACGATATCGAACAGGACCAGCGCGACGTTCCCGGGAACTACGGCCGCGAGCAATGCCACGGTCGCGGCCAGGAGAAGGAGCAGTGCGCTCAGCCCCGGCCGGAGCCGCCCGGGAAGACGCCAATGCTCCCCGGCGATGGGCACCAGCGCCATCCCCCCCGCGAGCCCTGCAGTCAGCGGCCCGGCTGGCACCGCGGCCAGGAGGATGGCAGCCGTGGCGGCGACCATGAGCACCTGGCCCTGCAGCCGCTCGGGTTGGTCGATCGGACTGATGAACCAGGCAGCGCCCAGGGCGCCCAGCACCCAGGGCACGGCGCTGAGCAGGACCGGATTCTCGCCGACCGGCAGGCGCGATGCCAGGAAAACTGCGACCAGCAGCGCGCCGACGATGGTGATCACGCGCCGGGTCAGTCCCTCGAAGCTGGAGCGCGCTCGGGCGCCATGCCGCGGGATGAGGAGCGTGGCGACGATGGGACCGATCGCCCAGGGGGTGAGGCTGGAGTCGACCAGCAGCGCCAGCGACCATTCGGCCGCCAGTACCGCCCCAATCGTCGCCGCCTGTCGCCGCCGGCCCACGCTGCCGTACGCCGCGAGCACGCTGACGGCGAACAGGGCCGCCGGCAGGTAGACGATCATGGCCGGATCGCAACCGCGCCGACCACGGCGACAAAGGCCCCCCAGAGCACAACGTGACTCCAGGCCGGCAAGCTGGGCTTTACCAGCCGTGCCCGTTTAAATGACAGAAGCCTGCGACCTCCTCCGGTTGCGCGCGAGCGCAAGGGAAGCCGCCCCACGAGCCGCCAAGCGGCAAGCCCGAGCACGAGGCCGACCACCACGGACATGGCCAGTGCGGGCCAGGCCCCGACGCCAGTCGCGAGCCCAAAGGGGCTGACCGAGACCGTCCCTCGGGGGACCAGGCGGACCGTCGCCGCGGCGGGCACGACCAGCGTGCCGGTGGCGACGATGGGAAAGGCCGCGATTAGCGCGAGGGCCCCCGCCCAGGCGGTCGCGACGTCGAACCGCCGGGGTCGCCGCACAATCACGTGGCTGAGGGCGGCAATCATCGATAGGACGACGACCAGCCCGACCGGGATCATCGCGAGCAGGAGCCCGCGGGCATTGAGCGCGAGAGCGCCGAGCCAGAGACCCACGAAGGCGAGGCTCCCTGGCACCATGGCGAGGCCCAAAAGCGTGAAGGCTTCAGGCGTCGATCCATCATGGGAGCGAACCGAGGCCACACCAGCGAGCGGCACCAGGTTGAGCCAGAGCCAGGTGCTGGCCACCGTCAGCAACGGTTGGTCCCCGGTCGAGAGCGCGACCGCGAGCCCGGCCTGCGCCGCCAGCAGCAGCCCGGCGAGCCGCGGGCCGGCCCGGGCAACCAGGGCGAGTCCCGCGAAGACGAGCGCGGCGATCACGCCGACCGCGAACAGCGCGACCGCGGTCGGCCGGTCGGGAAGCCGCCCGCCCATCAGTGCGAGTAAGCGCAGCAACAAGTACCCAGCGGGCGCAAGCCAGGCGATGCCGGGCTCGAACACCACCGCCTCCCTCGGTCCTCCCCAGCTTTGAGTCAGCGCACCGATCCGCACCACGACCGGCAGCAGCACGAGCACAAAGGTCGCCAGCCCGAAGGTGTCCGAGGGCACGCCGGAGAAGGCGCTGGTGCCCACCGATTGGATCGCACTGGCCGCCGCCAGCAGCAGGCCGATGTCGGCGACCTGGACGACCAGGCGCAGGCCTCGCCGTCGCGGCGCCGCCTCGTCGAGGGCGCCGCTCCAGGCCAGCGTCAGGAGCTGGAGGGCGATGTAGACGAGCAGCAGGTTGTCGGCCAGGATCACGGCGCAGGTCGCCGCGCTCGTGAGCAACCAGCCGGCCCACGGGTCCCGGCGGTCGCCGCGCACCCGCTGTCTGGCCAGCATCAACAGGGCAGCGGTGATCAGCGTGATGGTGGCGAACGCCAGCGAGAGCCCATCGAGCCGGATAGCGAGATCGGCGTAGGGAAAGGTTGTCAGGTAGGGGACGTCGACGTGTTCTCCAGGAGACAGTCGGAGCAGCTCGACCAGGGCGATGACCCCGGCCAGCGCGGTGGCGCCGGCCGCAATCCACCCGTTGCTCTTGCCGCGAGGTCGTTGTCGCACGATCGCCGCCGCCCCCAGCAGCGCGATGAAGGGGAGCAGCGCCTGCACTGCTAACGGCATGTCTACTGTGTTAGCAGGTCAGCCAACCCGCAGGGCGAGGGACGCTATCGGGCGATGCGCGGCGTGGTTGAGACGGGTCCCTGGAGCGGGACCTCTTCGGCGCAATAGGGGCACACGCTCCATCCCAGCTTGAGCTGCTTGTTGCACCGCGGGCAGAGTTTACTGAACTGCGTTTTGCAGTGCGGGCATAGCACGTACTGCGAATCGATCGGCTCGCCGCAACTGGGGCAGGGCCGAAGCTCGCGCGCCGGACCGCCTGGCTCCGAGAGCGCTTGCGTCTCCAGCTCGAGCGCCCGGCGCTCCGCCATTGTCAGCGGCGGTCGGATGATCATGTAGATGAACAGCCCGAAGATAGGCAACACCAGCGATAGGCCGGTGGCGAAGACGTGAAACAGCACGCTGTTGGAGCGCTCCCGCGCGTCGCGGAACGCCCAGTAGGAGAGGCTGAGCCAGAAGGCCAACAGGTAGAAGATGACGATGAACAGAAGCGGTTTTAGCGACGTTAGGTTGGGCAATGCGCCTCCTCAGCAGTCGGAATTTTGACTCCGCTACCTTACCCTAATTCGGCCGTTTCGCCCAATAGGCCCCGTATCCGTTCCGCTGCCTGCTGCGCCTGCAGCAGGCGCGCCCGCTCCCGCTCCACCACTTGGGGTGGCGCTTTCTTTGTGAAGGTCGGGTTGTTCAATTTGCCCTCGAGGAACTCGATCTCCTGCTGCTTCTTTTGCAGTTCCCCCCGGAGCCGCTGGGCGTTCGAGCCACTGTCCGACGGCAAGCCGAGGCGCACCGTGGTCGGGCCGACCACGACCTCCGCCTGGGGCGTGCCCTCTGGCAGCTTGCCATCGAGCTCGAGTTGGGCCAGGGTCGCAAGGTAGCGACGGCCAAGGGCCTGGCTCAGAAGCGGGCGGGGTGAGCTGATCTCGGCCGGCTGCCGCCGGGCGCGCGGATCCGCGCTGTGACGGAGGTTGCGCACTGCCCGCACCACCTCCAGCAGGTGGGCCATCTCGTCCATCAGCTTCGGGTCTTCAATCGTCTCGTCTGGGAGCGGCCAGGGCGCGTACATGATGGTCTCGCCTTCGTGCGGCAGCCGCTGCCACAGCTCTTCGCTGACGAACGGCATGATGGGATGTAGCAGACGGAGGATCGTCTCCATCACGTGGATCGCGACCGACAGGGCGGTCGCGGTGGACTTGTCGCCGGCCTGGAGTCGAGGCTTGATCAGTTCGAGATAGTCGTCCGCCACCTCTTTCCAGGCAAAGTCATAGAGCGAGTCGATGGCCGGACCAAATTCGAGGCGTTCGAAGGACGACGTGACCAGCCGAGTGACGGCGCTCAACCGCCCCAGGATCCAGATGTCGGCCGGCTCCAGCTCCGCCTCGTCGATCGCCAACGGCGCGGTACCCTCCGGGAGCTTCGCCACCAGCAGCCGCGTGGCATTCCATAGCTTGTTGGCGAACAGCTGGTAAGACTTGATCTTCTCTTCCGAGAAGCGGATGTCCTGTCCGCCGGTGCCGAAGTACGCGGCCCAGGCGCGAGTCGCGTCGGCGCCGAAGCGCTCGATGAGATGCAGCGGGTCGATGCCCGTCCCAAGGGACTTGCTCATCCGCCGGCCATCCGCGGCCAGCACCGTGCCGTGGATCAGGACATCCGAGAAGGGCACTGCGTTGAGCAAATGCATGCTCATGAAGACCATGCGCGCGATCCAGAGGTAAAGAATGTCGCGGCCCGTATCCATCACCTGGGTTGGGTAGAACCGGCGCAGGTCAGCTGTGTCATTCGGCCATCCCAGGGTGACGAAGGGCCACAACGATGAGGAGAACCAGGTGTCGAGCACGTCGGGATCCTGCGTCAGGTGCCGATCGCCACACTGCTCGCATTCCTGGGGGTCTTTCAGATAGGCGATGGCGTGCCCGTTGGCGCAGGTCCAGACCGGGATACGGTGCCCCAACCAGAGCTGGCGAGAAATGTTCCAGTCGCGGATGTTGTGCATCCAGCGCAGGTACTGCTCGCGCCAGCGCTCGGGATGGAAGCGGAGGACGTCGGTCTCCGCCACCGCGATCGCCGGCCCCGCCAGTGGCTTCATCTTGACCCACCACTGCGCCGAGACGAGCGGCTCGATGACCGCGCCACACCGGTCGCAGTGGCCGACCGAGTGGCGATAGGGCTCGACCTTCTGCAAGG
>VBIS01000114.1:0-4293 GCA_005880605.1 Chloroflexota bacterium | reverse complement strand
ATGGTGCGGACCTCGAGATGGTGGCGTTCCCCGATCTCGTAATCGGTGACGTCGTGCCCGGGGGTGACCTTGACCGCGCCGGTGCCGAACTCCTGGTCCACCGCGTCGTCGGCGACGATCGGCACCCGGCGGTGGACGATCGGCAGCGTCACCGACTTCCCGATCAGGTCCTTGTAGCGCCAGTCGTCGGGGTGGACGGCGACCGCCGTGTCACCCACCATCGTTTCCGGGCGCGTCGTCGCCACCGGGATCACCCCGCCCCCTTCGACCGGGTAGCCGAGGTAGTAGAGCTGACCGTCCGTCTCTTCGTACTGGACCTCGAGGTCCGAGATCGCGCTCCGATCGTGCGGACACCAGTTGACGATCCGCGGGCCACGATAGATGAGCCCCTCTTTCCAGAGCCGCACGAAGACGTAGCGGATCGCCTCGACGTAGTTCGGATCCATCGTGAAGTGGATGCGCGACCAGTCCGCGGAGAAGCCGAGTCGCCGCATCTGCTGGAGGATGGTGTGGCCGGTGGTCTCGTACCACTCCGCGACCAGCTTGTCCCACGCCACGCGCCCGATCTTCTCTTTTGATGTGCCTTTCTTCGCCAGCTGTTTCTCGAGCACGTTCTGGGTCGCGATCGCCGCGTGATCGGTTCCCGGCACCCAGAGCGCGGCATCGCCGAGCATCCGATGCCAGCGGATCAGCACGTCCTGCAGCGTGTACATGGCGTGACCCATGTGCAGGTCGCCGGTGATGTTCGGCGGCGGCATCGAGATGGTGAAGGTCTTGCCGGTCAGGCTATCGCGTGGCTTGAAATAGCCGCGCTCATCCCAGGTCGCATACCAGCGCTGTTCAACCGTCTTGGGGTCATAGCGCGTCTCCATCGTGGCCACCTAGTTTACGGGCTTAGCGGCCTTCAGGCCGCCGCGCTTTCGCGCGAATGAGCGCCGCGCCGCATGCCGCTTGTGCGAGCACACGAGCGCACATTCTTAAGCGCGAGTGCGCCGCAAGCGGCTGGACGGCGCGCGGCGCGGTTTCGTTGTGGGGGCGCTTTACAACGAGGGCTGGCTCGCCGGCTGCTGGCCGGGGTCTTCAGCGTTGGCCGCCGCGACTTCTTCGACGGGGGCCGGCTCGATGATGGCGGGCAGCAAGATCGTGTCGGATCGTGGCAGCAGCGCCAGCGCGATCACTTCGTCCATGGTCTTGACGAATTTGAACGTGATCCGCTTGCGGATATCGGCGGGGATATCCGCGACATCAGGCTGATTGTCCTCAGGAATGAGGACGGTGTGGATGCCGATCCGGTGGGCGGCGAGGACTTTTTCCTTGAGCCCGCCGATCGGGAGCACGCGCCCGCGCAGCGTAATCTCACCGGTGAGCGCGACGTCGGAGCGGATCGGCCGCTGGGCCAGCGCCGAAATGATGGCGAGCGCCATCGAGATTCCGGCCGAGGGCCCATCCTTGGGAATGGCGCCCTTCGGAATATGGATGTGCAGGTCCAGCTTGTCCCGGAAATCGACCGGGATGCCCAGTGCCTCGGCGTTCGATCGCGCGTAAGAAAGCGCGGCGCGAGCCGATTCCTGCATCACGTCACCCATTTGCCCGGTGAGATTCAGGTTGCCTTTGCCCGGCATCGTGATCACCTCGATGGTGAGGAGCACACCGCCGACCTCGGTCCAGGCGAGTCCATTCGCCACCCCGATTAGCGGCTCCGTATGCCCTTCCTCGGGCTTGTAGCGCGGCGGCCCGAGGAGATCATCGAGGCGGTTAGGCGCGACCGTCATCTTCCGCGTCTTGCCTTTGACGACTTCGCGGGCGACCTTGCGGCAGACGCTGGCGATCGATCGTTCCAGATTGCGCACGCCGGCCTCGCTGGTGTAGCGGCTGATCATCGTGGCCAGCGCCGGCTTGGTGATCTCGATGTGATTGCTGGTCAGGCCGTGGTCCCGCAGCTGCTTGGGCACCAGGAACTCGCGGGCGATCACCATCTTCTCCTCGGCGGTGTAGCCGGGCAGGTTGATCACCTCCATGCGATCGAGCAGCGGCCGCGGAATCGAGTAGAAGACGTTGGCGGTGGTGATGAACAGGACCTCGGAGAGATCGAAGGGGATCTCCAGGAAATGATCGGAAAAGTGTTTGTTCTGTTCGGGATCGAGGACTTCGAGCATCGCCGAGGCCGGGTCGCCGCGAAAATCCGACGACATTTTGTCGATCTCGTCGAGCAGGAACACCGGATTGCGAGTGCCTGCCTCGCGCAGACCCTTGATGATGCGGCCGGGCATCGAGCCCACGTAGGTTCGGCGGTGGCCGCGGATCTCGGCTTCGTCGCCGAGACCGCCCAAGGAGACGCGCACGAATTTGCGGCCCAGGGCTCGCGCGATCGAGCGCCCCAGGCTGGTCTTGCCCACGCCGGGCGGCCCGATGAAGCAGAGGATCGGTCCCTTGGGCGACTTCGTGAGCTGCCGGACCGCCAGGAACTCGAGGATCCGCTCCTTGATCTTTCGAAGGCCGTGATGATCCTCATCGAGGACTTTCTCGGCCGCCCGCAGGTCAGTGATGTCTTCGCTCGACTCGTGCCACGGCAGGGAGACGACCAGGTCGAGGTAGTTGTGCAGCACCGAGATCTCGGGCGAGCCCGGTGGCATCCGCTCCAGTCGGTCGACGTCCTTCAAGAGCCGCTCTTCGACCGCGGCGTCGAGCTCAAGCCCTCGGACCTTCTCGCGCAGCTCGTCGAGCTCGCTGAGATGCGCCTCTTCCCCACCCAGCTCTTCCTGGATGACGCGCATCTGCTCCTTGAGGTAGAACTCCTTCTGCCGCCGGTCGATCTGCTGCCGCACCCGCTGGCGGATGCTGCGGTCCATGTCGAGGATCTCGATCTCGCGCTGCAACACGCTGGACAGCTTCTCCAGCCGGGCATTCATCTGGAAGGTCTCCAGCACGTCCTGCTTATCGGTGACACCGATGGCGAGGTTGGAGGCGACGATGTCCGCCATCCGCCCGGCATCCTCGACACCCCGAACGGTGAGGTTGACCTCCGGCGGAACCTTCTTGTCGAGCTCGACGTAGCGGTCGAAAAGATCCACCACGCCGCGCATCAGAGCCTCAAGCTCCGGCGAGGCCAGGACGTCCTCCTCGAGCGGCGAGACCTCGACCCGCAAGTGCGGCTCGTCCTGGACGAAGCGCTCGATCACGGCGCGCGATGAGCCCTCGATCAGCACCTTGATGGTGCTGTCGGGCAGCTTGAGCAGCTGCACGACTTCGCCCAACACCCCGACCCGGTAGAGATCGGCCTCCTTCGGGTCCTCGCAATCGGCGCGCCGCTGGGTGCAGAGAAACACCTGCTTGCCCTTGGTCATGGCGTCCTCGAGCGCGTTGATCGACCGCTCCCGCCCGACGTAGAGGGGCACGATCATGTGAGGGAACAGGACGACGTTCTTAAGAGGAAGAAGCGGTAGTTGGAGGGTGGCCGGCACGCCGGTCACGTCGGACAAACGATGGTCCCTACGCGGTTTGTTCGGGTGCGATCTCCTCGAGCTCTTCCTCCGAGTACATCTCGGGCTCGGTGCTGAGGTTGACCGACTTCTCTGTGATGACGCATCGCTTGACCTCCGGGCGTGACGGAACTTCGAACATGGAGTTCAGCAGGATGTCTTCGATAATGCTCTTCAACCCACGGGCGCCGGTGCCGCGCTGCAAGGCTTTCTTCGCGATGGCGGTCAGCGCCGCTGGCTCGAAGACCAGCTGGACATCATCGAGCGCGAAGAACTTCTGGTACTGCTTGACGAACGCGTTCTTGGGCTCGGTGAGGATGCGAATGATGTCCGCCTCGTCGAGGTAGTCCAGGGTAACGCCGATTGGCAGCCGGCCGACGAACTCGGGAATCAGGCCGTACTTGAGCAAGTCCATCGGCTGGAGCTGCTTGAGGATCTTGGTCGTCTCCTTGGTGCGGTTGGCGTGGACCTCGGAGCCAAAACCGATCTGCTTGTGGCCGATGCGGTGCTCGATGATCCGCTCCAGGCCATCGAAGGCGCCGCCGCAGATGAAGAGGATGTTGGTGGTGTTGATCTGGATGAAGTCCTGGTGCGGGTGCTTGCGACCACCCTGGGGTGGAACGTTCGCGATCGTGCCTTCCAGGATCTTGAGCAACGCCTGCTGGACGCCCTCACCCGACACGTCGCGCGTGATCGAGGGGTTGTCCGACTTGCGCGCGATCTTGTCGATCTCGTCGATGTAGATGATGCCGCGCTCGGCGCGGGCGATATCGAAGTCCGCCGCCTGGATCAGACGCAGCAGGATGTTCTCGAC
>VBIS01000113.1 GCA_005880605.1 Chloroflexota bacterium | reverse complement strand
GCCACCGAATCGGGTCAGGTCTACAACATCGATCTGCCTGAATTGAAGGTGACGCGCGACGACGTCGACGGGATCTACGTCCTGCACGGCCGTGGCTACTTCCAGACGTTTACCAGCCGCGAGGAAGCTTTCGACCGGAAGAAGGAGATCGACTACAGCACGTTTCGGTAGCTAGAAGGGCCACGAACAGTACAACGCCCACCCACCTGGGAGCCCCGGCCCAGAACGCGAACACGATCAGGTAGGCCGCGCCTTCGAAGAAGACCGCGCTTACGTGGAGGTCGAACCTGGGTGACCGCGTACCCACCATGCGGGCACGTTCAGCAAACTGCCTGCCCAGGCCATTCCCGCGGCGACCGTAAACGTCGAGACGTGGGCTTGAACTTGCGCCGGTTGCGGCGCATAGTAAGTGCGGCATAAGAAGATGCCCGATCAAAGGGAGGCGCACCGTGGGAGAAGGGAGTCCGCAGACCGAGGGTAAGCCGTGCATTTGCCACATCAAGAAGTCGGGGTGGCCATGGAAAGCAACTGGAAAGATCGACGCTGGGCAGCGTGAGGAGAAGTGCCGCATCTGCGGCGCCACTCACGTCGTCTCAGCCTAAGGGTCGCCCATCCAGTCGGCGGCGTGGGGGAGGGGATGGGTTCCTCGGCTCGGCCGCAGATGAAGGACGCCCTGCACCTCGCCGCGGCGGTATAAGCGGGCTCGCTTGATGCCCTGGCGGTAGCTCCGCAAAACACCCCGGCTGACGTAGGCGTAGAGCGTCGCCGGCTTCACGCCGAGGAGCTCGCAGGCCTCGGCGGCGCTCAGGTACGGCTCTCCCTGGATCTCGATCATCGTCCCCCAAAGGGTACGTGAGTTGCCCGTTGCAGTCAACGTGTTGCAATGCAAATCAACATATGCATAGAATGGAGCCATGTTGGACCGGTCCGAACCGAACCTCCTCCGCGACGAGTTCCCGTACAGCCGGATCCCTCCGATCCGCTTCGTGGGAGACGCCGTCCCGCAGGCGCTGCCGGCGGACACCTGGATCACGGACACGACGTTCCGGGACGGCCAGCAGGCGCGAGCCCCCTACAGCGTCGAGCAGATCGTTCACCTGTACGACCTGCTGAACCAGCTTGGTGGGCCGGTGATCCGGCAGACCGAGTTCTTCGCCTACACGCCGCTCGACCGCGAGGCGATCGCTGAGTGCCGGCAGCGGCCGGGCCCCGAAGTCACGACCTGGATGCGCGCCTCACTCGACGATCTCAAGGCTGTCCAGACGACGGGCGTGAAGGAGACCGGCATTCTGGTCTCGGCGTCCGATTACCACATCTACCTGAAGATGAACCGGACACGGCGCCAGGCGGCTGAGGACTACGGCAAGGTGGTGCGCGCCGTGATCCAGACCGGTCTGCGGCCCCGCTGCCACCTGGAAGACCTGACCCGCGCGGACCTCGATGGTTTCGTCGCTCCCCTGGTCGAGTCCCTCCAGGAAATCGGGCGCGAGGCGAACATCCCGGTGAAATTTCGGCTTTGCGACACCATGGGCTTTGGATTGCCCTGGCCGGAGGCGGCGCTCCCACGCGGTGTGCCTCGACTGGTGCAGTACTTCACGAGAACGCTGGGGGTCGCCCCGGAGCTTCTCGAATGGCACGGCCACAACGACTTCCACCGTGGCGAGGTCAACACCGTCGCCGCCTGGCTCTACGGTTGCGCCGCCGCGAACGGCTCGCTCTTTGGATTCGGCGAGCGGACTGGTAATCCGCCGCTGGAAGCACTGGTCATCGACCACATCGGGTTGAGAGGGGAGACGCCCGGGGTCGATACCACGGCGATCACCCGCGCGGCCGCCTATTTCCGGGACCAGCTCGGAGCGCCGCTGCCCGCCAACTATCCCTTCGCCGGCGCGGGATTCAATGTCACCAGTGCTGGGATTCACGCCGACGGGCTGCTGAAGAACGAAGAGATCTACAACATCTTCGACACCGCGCGCATCCTTGACCGGCCGCTCGGGATCACGGTCAACGATCGTTCGGGTCTGGCGGGAGTTGCCTACTGGATCAACACCACGCTGGGTTTGAAGGGCGACACCCAGGTGCGCAAGGACGACCCACGGGTGGTGGCCATCCACCACGAGGTCGAGCGGCAATATGCGGCGGGTCGGACCACCGGCTTCTCGCCCGACGAGATGCTCGCCCTCTCGAAGTTGCATTTCGGCAACGCCCTGGCAACGAGCACGCGCAGCTAACAAGTTGGCCTGAACCCCGCAGTTGATGCTGTGAGGCATCTTGGGGATGAACCACGAAGGCGATTTGACGCCGCCGCAACCGGAGCCGGTGCCTGGGGCGGTCTCGCAGCCACCGCCGGCCCTGTCGTCCTCGCCATCGTGGTTTGCGCGCTACCGGCTCGCCGTGTTCTCTGCCGCCGGGGTCGTGCTCGTCGGCGCAATCGCGGTCGCGGCCGTCCTGGCGGTGGCCAAGCCGAATCCCAGCATCGAGAAGATGGTGCCGGCGACGCACGACGTCCTCCTGATCGCCAACCTCAACCCTTCGCTCGCCCAGAAGGTGAATCTCCTGCGCGCCGTGCATAGCTTCCCCGACACCAAGACCGATGCCGCGATCTCGACCAAGCTCGATGAGGCTTTCAAGGACACCGGCCTCTCGTTCACCAACGACGTGCAGTCGTGGCTGGGCGGAGAGGTGGGCGTGAGTGGCCAGCTGAATTTCGAGAACAGCGCCGATTCGCCGTTCGCCCTGTTCGCGGCCTCACGCGATGACACCAAGGCGAAAGCCGTCCTCGCCAAGCTCCGGAGCGGCAGCTTCGGCAAGAAATACACCTGGAAGGACGAAACCTACAACGGGATCACCATCACGTCGGGCACGCCGACCGCGACCTCCGTAAAGCCAGTCGCCTACAGCCTGGTCGATCACGTTGTCGTGGCAGCGAGCTCAGCGGCGATGATCCACGAGATTATCGATACCGACCAGGGTCGTAGCGCGCGGATGGTCGATTCCGCCGATTTCAAGGCCACCATGAAATTGCTTCCTTCCGACCGGCTTGGCATGGGATACACGGCGGGCAAATCGCTGGTCGCCAGCGCCAAGAAACAAATGGCCAAGCCGTCCACGCTGGGCCTGCCGGCGCTCAAGACCCTGGACGACCTCAACGCGCTGCAGGGGATCGGCGCGGCAGTCTCGGCAACTGGCACCGGAGTCGCGTTCGACGTCGCGGTGAAGCTGGATGTGAACAGGCTGTCCCCGGCCACCCGTCAGGCGTTTAACGCGACGGGCCGCCCGGACGCCGTTCTGCGGTGGATCCCAAAAACCAGCGATGGCTTCCTCGCCATCAGCAATCTCGACAAGAGCATCAAGACACTGCTCGATCAGTACGGTAGCGACGCCAGCGTGAAGGCCAGCGCCGACGCGGTTGGGCTTACCGGCCCGCAAGGGATCCTGCCGCACCTGACCGGCGATCTCGGCGTGGAGGTCGAGCTAGGGAACAACTCCATTCCGAGCGGGGCGATCCTGATCGGCACCAATGACTCGGCGGCGATGAATGCCTTCTTCGGCAAGCTCGTGGGCCTCGCCGCCGCGACCGGCCAGCAAAAACCGGGCGCCGGAATCACCCGGACCACCTACCGCGGCACGGTGATCACCTCATGGACCAGTTCGTCCCTGGGTGTGCCCGGGCTGGCGCCCTCCTATGCGGCCCTCGATGGCATGGGGATCGTCGCCTCCAGCCCGGCCGAGATGCGGGCCGTCATCGATGCCCATGCCGCTGGCTCGAACATCACGGCGAACCCGACCTACCAGGCGGCCAGCGCCGCCTCGCTCACCAAGCCGGCCGGAATCATGTTCGTCAACCTCGAGCGAGTTGTCAGCGCCCTCGAGAAGCTGCCGACCAGCTCCAGGATCGACACCAAGACGGCCGCCTACCTGGCGCCCCTGAAGGCCCTCATGCTGACGGCGACCAGCCAGCCTGGCGCGGCCGTCGAACGATTCTTCATCGCCATCAAGTAGCCAGGCAGGTGAACCGGAGACCTTGCGACCCTATCCGGCACTCTGCTAGGCTGGTGACTGACGTGTCAGTCAGTAGTCGAGCGGCCAACGCGGCACCCCTGACCGAACGGCAATGGGTCCGCCGGGGCGAGTTGCTGGAAGCCGCCCGCGGAGTCTTCGAGCGTGACGGCTACCACGGCACGACCGTTAGTGCGATCGTGCAGGCGGCAGGCCTCTCCCAGGGCGCGTTCTACCTTTATTTCGCCGACAAGAAGGCGGTCTTTGCCGCGCTCCAGGAGGAGATGGCGACACTCCTTCGCCGCCGGATCTATTGGGCGACCCGGGATGTGGCCGATGCCCACCGGCGGCTCGAGGCCGGGCTGCAGGCCTACTTCGAGTACTACCAGGAGTACGCGGCCTGGAATCGGCGGCTGACCACCGAGGGGCTCGCCATCGATGAGAGCTTCGAACGCCGGCAAACCGAGCTGGCGCAGACGCTCGCCACGGCGTTTCGACCGACGCTCGAGCAACTCGGCGTGGGCGAGACCGCGTTGGCCGGCTTTGCCCTGCTCGGAATCGCTTCCGAGATCGCGTACTGGCAGCACTTTCAGCGCCGAGACGAACCATCCATGAGCGCCGCCGCGCTCGCCCAGGCCTGCGCCAGCCTGTTTCTCAATGGCGCGCCATCCATCCCAGCGCATTCACCACAAGGAGCCACCCATGCCTGAAGCCAAGGAAGTGTTCACCGAAATCCAGAACCGCATCAAGTCGCACCCGGAGAAGTCCGCGGGTTTGAATGCGACCTACCAGTTCGATCTCAGCGGCGAGTCGTGGACGCTGAAGATCGCCAACGGCGCCCCTGAGCTGATCCAGGGCCCGGCACAAAGCCCCAACACGACGCTCATTGCCACGACCGACGACTGGATGAACATCGCGACCGGCAAGCTGAACCCGGTCACAGCCTTCATGCAGCAGAAGCTCAAGGTGAAGGGCGACATGGGCCTGGCGATGAAGCTGCAGGGGTTGCTGCAGTAGTGACCGATTCGCGCTGGGTCGGCCGGAGCTACGAGACGGCGCCGTTCGAGGTGACCGAGCAGTCCATCCGCGCCTACATGGCAGCAGTGGGTGACGTGGCTGAAGACGACGAGCTGATGGCGCCACCGACCTATGCCATGGTTTACGGGTTCGACGCCTATTGGCAGCTCTGGACTGACCAGGAAGTGGCGCTCGACGTGGCGCATCTCGTGCACGGTGAGCAGCGCTTCAGCTTCCAGCGGCCGGTGCGCCCCGGTGATCGGATCCGCACCACCGGCCGGCTGACCGCGATCAACGCGCGAAACGACATGGAACTGGTCACCTTCGAGCTGAAAGCGCGGGACGCGGAGGACCAGCCAGTCTCGGATGGCACCGCCCTGTTCATCATCCGAAAGGCATGAAGACCATGAGGACGCTGGACTTCGAGCAGGTCAGTCCGGGGCAGGCGTTACCGCCACTGACCAAGCATGTGACGGTCGAGCAGATCCGACAGTACGCGGAGGCCTCGGGCGACCGCAATCCCATCCACCTCGACGAGAGCTTCGCGCGGTCCGCCGGCCTCCCGGGCGTGATTGCCCACGGGATGCTCACCATGGCATTTGCCAACCAGATGGTGACCGATTGGCTGGGCAACCGGTCGTTGCTCAAAAGCCTGCACGGTCGCTTCGCAGGCATGGTGGTGCCCGGCGATGACGTGACCTGCTCAGGCACCGTGGCCTCGAAGGACGACGGAACGCGACGCGTGGTGATCAACCTGGTCGTGACCAATCAGCGCGGAGAAAAAGTCTTCAACAAAGGTGTGGCCGAGGCCGAATTCCCGCCACAAAGGAGCAGTACCCATGCCGCTTGACTTCACCCTGACTCCGGAGCAAGAAGAGATCAAGGGGCTCGCCCACGAATTTGCCGAGAAGGAAATCCGGCCGGTGGCCGCCCATTACGACGAGACCGAGGAATTTCCCTGGCCGGTCTTGAAGAAGGCTCACGAGGTCGGGCTGACGCCGGTGGCGTCGATGCCCGAGGCCTACGGCGGGGGCGGCCTCGACATGATCGCCAACATGCTGATTGCCGAGGAGCTCCACTGGGGCTGCGCCGGCATTGCGGTGTCGATCACCGGCACCGGGCTGGCGGCGGCGGCGATCCTGGCGATGGGCAACGAGGCGCAGAAGCAGAAGTGGATCGGCGAGTTCTGTAGCGCTAAAAGCCCGGTTGTCGGGGCCATGGGGCTCACCGAGCCGGGCACCGGGTCCGATGCCATGGCGATCACCACCACGGCGAAGAAAGTCGACGGTGGTTACGTGATCAACGGCACCAAGCAGTTCATCACCAACGGCGGCATCGCCGACTTGCATGTGATCTTCGCCAACACGGATCCCAGCATCGGCGCAGCCGGCATCGCGGGCTTCGTCGTCGAGAAGGGCAACAAGGGCCTCAGCATGGGCCGCAAAGAAAAGAAGCTCGGTGTTCGCGCCTCGCACACCGCCCAGGTCATCCTCCAGGATTGCTTCGTCCCGACCGAAAACCGGCTTGGCGGCGAGCCTGGGGATCCCGATGCCGGTCCTGGCGCCCTTGGCGCGCTCCAGATGCTCGAGTATTCGCGGCCCTCGGTCGCCGCCGGATCGATCGGTATCGCTCGCGCTGCCTACGAGTACGCCCTCGACTACGCCCAGCAGCGGGTCGCCTTCGGCAAGCCCATCATCAAGCACGAGGGCATCGGCTTCAAGCTGGCCGAGATGGCGATCAACATCGACGCCGCGCGCCTGCTCACCTGGCGGGCGGGCTGGATGGCGCAGAACAACATGCTCTTCACGCGGGCCGAGGGCAGCATGGCCAAGGCCTTCTCGGCCGACATGGCCATGCAGGTCACCCTGGACGCGGTGCAGGTCCTCGGCGGAAACGGCTACATCCGCGAGTATCCCGTTGAGAAATGGATGCGCGACGCCAAGATCTACCAGATCTGGGAAGGCACATCGGAGATCCAGCGGCTGGTCATCTCTCGAGCGATCTCGGGCGAGCGGCGTCCGCTGACGCGCGAACAGCCCAAGCCCCAGATCCGGAAGGCGAGCTAGCCATGATCGACCTCAAGGGGAAGGTGGCCCTGGTGACGGGCGGCTCTCGGGGCCTGGGCCGGGCCGACTGCCTGGCGCTGGCGCGGGCCGGCGCCGACGTGGTGGTCACCGACATTCTGATCGAAAGTGACCCGGAGCTCGAGAAGATGGCCGAGGCCTCGCAGAGCGCGCTCTCCCAGGTCATGGCCTCCCAAAAATCGGTCTACTCCGAAAAGACGTCCAGCGAGATTCGCGACATGGGGCGGCGCTCGGTCGCCCTGAAGATGGACGTGACCGATCGCGAACAAGTGAAATCCGTGGTCGACCAGGTGGTCAAAGATTTCGGCAGCCTGGACATTCTCGTGAACAATGCCGGGACCCTCGACCATGTGGCGTCTGTCGAGAACCAGGTCGACGCGCTCTGGGACCGCGACCTCAAAGTGAATCTGACCGGCGCCTTCAATTGCTCGAAGGCTGTCTGGCCCCACATGAAGCAACGCAACTGGGGCCGGATCATCATGATGTCATCGATCGCCGGCGCGCTGGGAGGCTTTGGGCAGGCGAGTTACTCGACGACCAAGGCTGGGCTCGTCGGGCTGGCAAAAACGCTCGCGCTGGAGGGGGCCCGCTACAACATCACGGTCAATGCCATCGTGCCGGGCATCATCGGCACCGAGGCCTTCAAGATGGGCCGCCCCGACATGAACGAACGTATGATCAAGCGGGTGGCGCTCCGACGGCCCGGCGAGCCGGACGATATCGCCAATGCGATCACGTTCCTGTGCTCGCCGGCGGCCGGCTACATCACCGGGGTGGCCTTGCCGGTGACAGGCGGCCTGGACCTGTTCACGTTCTGATGGACAGCCTGCTCGACGTCTCGACGAGCGACTTCGTCACTACCATCCGGATGAACCGGCCGCCGGTCAACGCGCTCGTGCCCGAACTGCAGGAACAGTTGATCGAGGCGCTCAATCGGGTCAAGGACCAGGACGCCACCCGGGTCGTGGTGCTGACCAGCGCGATCGATCGCTATTTCATGGCCGGTGCCGATATCAAGGCGATGGGAGGTGATGGCGGCTTCGATCGAGAGAATCCCGCGACCCTGGAGCGGGTCGCGCAGATGTCCCGCCGGAGCCAGGCCGCGTTCACGGAAATCGAGCATTTCCCCAAGCCATTGATCGCCGCCATCAACGGGCATGCCCTGGGCGGCGGCTGCGAGATGGCGCTCGCCTGCGACTACCGGTTGATGATCGATGATGGCCGCTCGACGATCGGCCAGACCGAAACCAGCCTGGGGCTGATCCCCGGTGCCGGTGGGACGCAGCGCCTACCCCGCCTCGTGGGGAGGACCCGCGCCACCGAGAGGATCTTCGAGTCGATTCGACTCAAGGCGCCGGAGGCGGTCGCCATCGGACTCGTCAATGCAGCGCTGCCCGCCGACGGATTCCACGAAGCGGCATACGAGCGCGCCCGCCGGCTCGCCCAGGCGGCGCCGATCGCCCTGCGCCTGGCCAAGGCCGCGCTGCTGGCCGGCCTGGAGCGGTCGCCTGGCAAGGGATACGAGGTCGAAGCTGAGAACTTCGGCAAGGCCGCGATGACGGAGGATGCGATGGTCGGAATCATGTCCTTTGTCAGCAAGCAGAAACCAGACTTCAAAGGAAAGTAAAGAAACTCGGGCTGGACAGTAAGCGGATCGAGATCCGTGCGTTCTATTAGGCAGGAATCTCGAAACCAGGAGGGTTTCTTCATGCTTCGACCGGTCATGATTGTTGCGGCGGCGGCTGGTCTGCTCGCCGTCGGCGCCCTGTCCGCCGTGGCGGGCAACTCACACGGAAAAGCCGTCAGTACGCTCGCCACCAGCACGACGCTCAAGGGTGACGCCAAAGGCGATGCAATCAGCGCGCTCGCGAGCGCCAGAGGCGAGGCCAAGTCCGACGCTGCCAGGGTGGACGCCGCGGCCAAAGCAAACGACACGGACGCGGACGACACTGACGAAGCAACGAGCGATAGCGACGCGCACGGCGATGCGGTCAGCGCGGTCGCGAAGAGCGACGCCACCGCGGCGCATACGACGGGCAATAAGACCGTCAACCATGGCGGTGCCGTCAGCGCCGTCGCCCACGACAAGTAGCCGACTCCGTTCCAGAAGACGGCGGCCTTCAGCCGCCGTTTTCTTTATGAGCCCAACGGCGAGAACTGGCGGACGCGGTCGCGGATGGCATTGATGACCGCCTCCACACGGTCTGTATCCGGGCCGGATGCGCGCAAGATGAGCTCGCGCGTTTCCGTCTGCGGATAAGATCCCAGCGACACGTCCGGATATTCGCCTTCGAGGTCCCGCATGACGTCGTGGAACAGGCTCTCCGGCGCCAGGCGGTAGCGCAGCTCGCGGACGGCGTCACCGTGGCTGCCGGTGAGGTACCGGCTCTCGAGGTCTTCGTAGACCGAGCGAAGCTCGTGGGGTACGCCCGGTAGGGCAAACAGATATCGATCCCGACCCAGGTCGAAGGCCAGGCCGGGCGCCATGCCGGCGCCGTTACGCACCAGGGCCGCGCCTTCGGGCAGCATCGCCATCCGCCGGTTGCCGGCATTCAGCCCGGCGGTGCCGCGGCGCTCGGCCATCTTGTTGATAAACATCAGGTTCTGCATCTGTGCCCCGACCTCGCGCCGGTAGGCGAGTGGCTGGCCGAGCGCGCGGGCCAGGGCGACATAGGTCCGATCGTCGGGTGTCGGCCCGAGCCCGCCGCACACGAAGATTCGCGACAGCTCGGCACGCGCGACGTGATCATGGATCGCGCCGACGATGTCTGCATCGACATCTCCAACCGTCGTGATGACGCGTACAGGGTAGCCACACTGGAACAATCGGCCGGCGAGCCAGTTCGAGTTGGTGTCGACCGTGAATCCGCGTAGGATCTCGTGGCCGACGACGATGATGCTCGACTGCGGCACGCGCCCATAATGACAGGGAATGCCCAGATCCGCCTACGACCGCAGCAAGGGCGTTGAAAGAGTCACCTGGCGCGAGTTTCCCCTCGGAAAGGGCGTCGCGCTTTCAATCCTCGACGAAACGACAGCCGCCGGTCGCCAGGCGAGGGGCCAGGCGCTGCTGGACGTGCTCGATGAAGCCGCCGGGCTGCCACTCTGCAAGCTGACCGTGGCCGACCGTCCGCAGAGCCACCGTACCCGCGGTGGCAAATTGGAATTGAAGACGTACGGCTACTACCGGATTGCGTTGGAGTCGACGCCCCAGCGCGGATCGATCAGGATCTACAACCTGACGGCGATTCGGCAGCAGGTCCTCGCGCCCAAGGTCTTTCTCGAGACGTTGCTGCACGAGTGGGTGCATCATTACGATTTCACCGGCCTGCAGCT
>VBIS01000261.1 GCA_005880605.1 Chloroflexota bacterium | reverse complement strand
GAGCGCGCTTACGGGCTGCTGGTCGATGCCATGCGCGAAACCAAGCGGGTTGCCATCTGCTGGTTCGTGCTCCGGCGTAAGCGCTACCTCGCCGCGCTCCGGCCGCATGGCCGCCTCATGGTCCTCGCCCTGATGTTCCACGCCGACGAAATCCTGCCGGCCGCGTCGCTTGAACCGTCAGCACCGTCCGACCTTCGCAAGAAAGAGCGAGAGATGGCGGCACTGTTGATCAACACACTATCCGGTCCCTTCGAGCCCGAGCGCTATCCAGACGACTACCGCCAGCGGCTGAAGACGCTGATCGCGGGCCGGGCGGCTTCGGCACGGCCGGCGACGGCCGCGGTCACGAGCGGCAGCGGGGTCGATGACCTCATGGCGGCGCTGCGGGCGAGTGTCGAGCAAGCGCGGCTGGTGTCCAAGAGCCGCGGCAAGCCTGCCGTGCGGCGCAAGCGAAAGACCGCCTGACCCTGCCTCAACCGGAGGACAGTTCGCCGGCGGCTGTCACCAGGCTGTAAGAGACCCAGGGCCCGCGGAGGCCGCCGTGGCGGTCGTAAAAGCGCTGGGCATCGCGGTTGTCCTGGGCCGTGACCCAGTCGAGCCGAACGTAACGGTGCTCCGTAGCGTAGACCAGGCTGGCGTCGAAGAGCGCGGCGCCCACGCCATGGTTTCGCAAGGACGGATCGACGAAGAGGTCGTTCATGACCAGGATGCGATCGGCGACCAGTGTATCGACACACGCATACAGGCTGGCGAAACCCTGAAGTCGGCCATCCGCGTCGGCGACCAGCTGCACCCCGAGACCGGGATCCTCTTCGAGGAGATCGAGCAGCGCCTCGACCTTGGGCGGGTCGAAAGGCGTGCGGTAGAAGGTGAAGTAGCCCTCGATCAGGCGGAGAAGCTGGGGGCGATCCTCCCGTTCCGCCGGACGAACCACCATCGCGCCAGCCTAGCATCAGACTGATGACATCCAAAGCGAGCCCCGGTGTGGGAAGGCGAGCGCATAAAGCGAGCCCCGGTGTGGGAAGGCGAGCGCAAACGATGCCGACGGGCCATGCGCAGATCGCCGGCATGGCGACGGCGGTGCCGCCGATCACGGCCACCGTGGACGAGGTTTGGGACGCGCTCGGCCGCTCACGCGGGCGCCGGATGCCAAAGCTGCAGGGCGAGGAGGGGGCGCGAACCCGCAACTTCGCGCAGCCGCTGACCTCACTGATGGAGCGGCGGACCCAGAGCCAGCAAACGGACGCCTATCTCGAGCACGCGCGCGTGCTCGCCCGGCAGGTCTGCTGCACGGCGCTGGACCGAAGTGGCCTGGCCCCCGAGGCTGTCGGCCTCGTGATCGGGGTGTCCTGTACGGGTGTTGTCCTCCCGTCGCTCGATGCGGAGTTGATCCCGCTGATCGGGCTGAGGCCGGACACGGCCCGGCTGCCGATCACCGAGCTCGGATGTGGCGGCGGGGTGGCAGGCCTGGCGCGGGGACTCGATTACCTGCGCGCGTACCCGCAGCGAAACGTGCTGCTCTTCGCGGTTGAGATCCCGTCGCTGACATTCCAGCCCGACGATCGCTCGGTCGACAACCTGGTTGCCGCGATCGTCTTCGCCGATGGTGCGGGCGCGGTTGTGCTGCGCGGCGGTGACGGCCAGACCGGCTGGACGCTCCAGCATTGCGGCACAGTGCTGGTGCCGGAAGGCGCTCGTCACCTTGGCTATGAGCTGCGTGATGGGGGCCTGCGTGTGATTTTGAGCCGCCAGCTGCCGGACGTGGTCGAGGCGCATCTGCGCCATGCGGTCGACACCTTCCTCGGGGAGGCAGGGCTCTGCCTGGCCGATATCGACGCGGTTGCGGCGCACCCAGGAGGCCCGCGCATCGTCGACGCCATCGAACGCGCGCTGGACCTGCAGCCGGACGCCTTGGCCACCTCGCGCTCCGTCTTCGCCGGCAATGGCAACGCGTCGAGCGCCGGGATCTTCTTCGTGCTCGAGGAGATGCAGCGCGCAGCGATCTCCGGTCGAGTGCTGGCGATCGCCCTCGGTCCGGGACTCTCGATCGAGCTGGCGCTGATGACGCTCAATTGAGGACCCCCACCCCGACCCTCCCCCGCGAGCGGGGGAGGGAGATTTCGTACGCGCTCGTCTTGCTCGCGTTCGGCGCCCAGCGCGGATTCGAACTGATCTATTCAGCCAGAAACGAGCGCGCAATCCGACGCCGTCAGCCGGATGCGCCTCAGGCTGCCGAGTCGATCTTCAAGTGGATCGCCCTCGCCAATCTTGGGCTCTTCACTCTGCCTGTG
>VBIS01000112.1 GCA_005880605.1 Chloroflexota bacterium | reverse complement strand
TTGGAGGAGATGCTGGCGCGGGACCGATCGGTGATGCTGACCCAGCGATCGGAGTGGGCGATCATCACGGCGCGAACATAGAAATAGCCGCCCCGGTGTGGAAAGAAGAGAGGAGTCCCCGGGGACTCCTCTCATTGGTGCCTTGGTTGCGGCGGCGAGATTCGAACTCGCGACCTTCGGGTTATGAGCCCGACGAGCTTCCACTGCTCCACGCCGCGTGCAGCCTCCTTCGAGGCGAGAGCGTCATTGTAGGCGCGTCACATTCGCTGCGTCAAGCCGGCTTCCCGAGGGCGCCAACCGCCCTTCCGGGGGTTACTTGAAGCGGCCGCCCCGCTTGGCTTCGATGTTGCGCTTGATGTCGAGCAGGCGCTCTTCGCTGGTTTTCAAGAATTTCGAGAGTTTCTCCTCGAACACCGGATCGGCGCCTTCCGGCAGCTCGCGCTTTCCCCGGCCGCCCCGCCGGTAGGATCGCGGCAACACCGGCGCCGACATCCCCGCCGGCCCGTCCGGCACGGCCGCCTGCTTCAACGAAAGGTCCATCTTTCCGTTGGTCACGTCCACGTTGAGGACTTTGACCTTGACCTTGTCGTTCATCTTCACGTGGTTGTTGACATCGCGGACATACTCGTTCGCGATCTCCGAAATGTGAACCAACCCCGTCCCCGCCCCCTCGATCTGTACGAAGGCCCCGAAGTTCGTAATCCCCACGACCGTCCCGTCTACAACCGTCCCCGGCGTCACTGCCACCTAACCCGCAGACCCTCCTAATGCCATAAGCCCCTCCACCACTCCTGGATCGCGCCGATCACGCCGCCTTCGTGTTTTACCACTGGTCCCCGAATTGCCGGACTTGCCGCGACGGCTGGTACGGGCGATGCCCCCGCCGGCACTGCCGAGTCACTGGGCTTAACGATGACATAAACCTGCTCGCCGGGTCGGGAAAAGCCGGCTTTGCGAGCGGCTTCCTCCATGGCGGCGGGCGATCCGCCGGCAGCGAGCTGCGTCTTCGTCTGCTCGTTGGACGCGGCCAATTGCGCGTTCCCATTACGCAAGGCCTGCACCTCGTGGTTCAGCCGCAGGTTCAACATCAGCTCCGATCCGAACGCCCACACTCCCCATAAAACGATCGCGGCGACGACGATCCAGATCAACCGATCGGGCGCAGCGATGTGAACCTTCGCGCGGGAGGCTTTGGGTTCGGAAGTGCTCAAGACGTGGAGTGGAACTCTTGGATGATCAAGCCAGCCCGAAAACGGACAGATTATACGGACGGACCTCTGGCTTGGCAAGGCCGTCAACTCGCTTTGGCGTCATCCGTTGCGCTTGGCGGCCTCCCAATACCGATCCAGTTCGTCGATTGGGAGGTCCTTGAGCGCCTGTCCGTCGGCCCGCGCGGCCTGCTCCATCATCCGAAAACGCGCCTCGAAGCGCCCCGTCGTGCCGCGCAGCGCGTCCTCCGGGTTGATGCCTAGTTTGCGGGCGACGTTGACCATGGTGAACAGCAGATCGCCGAACTCCGCCTCTCGTTCTTCGACCGTCGAAGCCTGGCGGAGTTCCTCCAGCTCCTCCCGGATCTTGTCGAGCGCGCCCTCGACGTCCGGCCAGTCGAAGCCGACGTTGGCCGCCCGGCGCTGCAGGGACCAGGCCCACTGCAGAGCCGGGAGCGAGCGCTGCACCCCGTCGAGCGCGGACTCACGCCCGTACTCCTTGGCCTTGAGCGCTTCCCAGTTGCGGACCACCTCGTCCGATCCGCTGACCACGGTGGACCCAAACACGTGCGGATGTCGGCGCACCAGCTTCTCGCGGACGGTGTCCGCCACCTCGCCCAGCGTGAATTCACCTGTCTCTTCCGCAATCGCCGATTGCATCAGCACCTGCAGCAGCACGTCCCCCAGCTCTTCTCGGAGCTTCGGCGTCGACTTCTCGTCGATGGCCTCGAGCACCTCGTAGGCTTCTTCGAGCATGGTCGCCCGCAGTGACGCCGGGGTCTGCTCGCGGTCCCAGGGACAGCCGTCCGGCGCCCGCAACCGTCGCACCACCTCGACCAGCGCCGCGAGGCGCTCGATGTCGTCGTCAGCCATTTCCCGTTACCGCCAACGCCGGTCGCATGCCGGCATCGCGGCCGGCCGCTCGCAGCCACGGAAGGCTCGCCAGGATGAACCCGACGCCCACCACCGCCGACAACACGAACGGCACTCCGACGCCAAGCCCGAACAGCCCGCCGCCCAGCAGCGCACCGACCGCCTTCGCCGCGGTTTCGGCCGTGCCCACGGTCCCCGCCGCCCGGCCGCGCTGGTCGGGGGACACCGCACTCATGAGGAAGGCATTGATCGCGGGTTCGGCGAATGCCGCCGCCGTCGCCTCGACGACGCCGACGCCGATCACCGCCGGCACACTGTGTAGCAGCGGATAGATCGGGGCGATCAAGCAGCTGGTGGCAGTCGACCCTGTGCCCAACCAGCGGCGGTCCAGGCGATCGGCGGCCCAGCCGGCCAGCGGCGCGGTCAGCACCAGTGGCAGCGCGAAGAGGGAAAACGACAGGCCGACCTCCCAATCGGTGGCGCCGATCGACTTCATGAATAGACTCCAGACCACGTTGTAGACCCCATAGAGGAAGCCGATGCCGATCGACACCATCACCAGGCCGCGCACCGCGGCGACACCCGCACGCAGCGTCTCGCTCGATGGCGGCGGGCCAACCCTCCGAGTAGGGGTCATCGGCGGTAGGCGGCGGGGATCGAGCGCAAAGGCGACCACGACCGCTGCGAGCAGCATGGCGAGGCCGGTCGCCTCGAAGACCGTGACGCGCCCGAACACCGCGAGGATCCCACCGAGCGCCGGACCGAAGATCAGGCCGCCCATGTCCGCCCCCGACAGCCAGCCGTAGGCGATGCCGCGCTCGCCTTCCGGCACCAGGTCGGCCACGACCGCCCGCGACCCGGGGCGAAAAGCCGCCGCCCCCAGGCCCTGGATGAAGCGCAGCCCGATCAGCCAGCCGATCGACAGTGGCAGGGCAAAGGCCGCGATCGCCAGTCCCGCTACGACCAGGCCACCGATCATCAGCGGGGCACGGCCAAACCGGTCGGAGAGCCGGCCTGCGGGATACTGGCCGATGAACTGGGCGACCAGGTTCGCGCCCACCACGACGCCCACGATCGCGTAGGAGCCACCGCGCTCGCGCAGGAACAGCGGCAGGATCGGCAGGACCGACCCGACGCCGGTCCCCACCAGGAAGACGGCGGCAATGATGCCCCAGAGCGCGGTTCGCCGCGCTCGCCTACCGCTCGACACGATAGGCGCTGGCCTCGACCTCCACCAGCCACTTGGGATCGAGGAACCCCCTGACCCCGATCAGCGACGTGACGGGCTTGATGGCGCCGAAGACTTCGCCGTGGGCGCGGCCGATCTCGCGCCAGCGGCGCGGCACGGTCGTGAAGATCCGGGTGCGAGTCACATCATCGAAGCCGGCGCCCACCCCGGCGAGCGCCTCGCCGATGACACGCAGGCACTGGCGGGTCTGCTCGTAGACGTTGTCGCCGACCGTCGACCCGTCGTCCGCCGTCGGCGCGCATCCCGAGATCTCGATCACGGGACCTATACGCACCGCGCGCGCGTAGCCAACGATGCGCTCCCATTTTCGGCCAGAGGTGACGACGCGTCGGGGTTCCACGGCCATCACTCTAAACTCCGACCGCAAGCGCCTAGGATGCGAGCGCGACTCTTCCGAGCCTTTCGATCTCGCCCAACACGTCGACCAGGCGCTCCTTCCATTGGGCCCCGGCCTGGGTCAGCGAGATCCGGACCTTGCCGAATCGCACATAGAGGATCGAGCGGAACTGGGCCTCGAGCCGGCGCTCGTCGCCGTTCCAACCGGCCGGCAATCGCATCACGAGCCAGTCGCCATCGGTCTCGACCGCCGCGACCCCGGCGGCGCGCGCCAGTCGCTTGACGCGCAAGGCATAAAGAAGGTTGCGCACCGGCGCCGGCAGCTTGCCGAACCGATCCACCAGATTCCGCTCGGCGGTTGCCAGGCCCTCCTCGTCGTCGATCTCCGCGAGATCGTGGTAGACCTGCAGGCGCAGCTTCTCATCGGGGACGTATTCGTGCGGCAGGAAGTGTTCGATCGGCAGGTCGAGCGTGAGGCCGGCGGGCATCTCGACCGGCATCCCGGTCTTCTGCGACTGCACCGCCTCGCGCAGCATCGAGTTGTAGAGCTCCAGCCCGACGGCCGCGATCGCGCCGTGCTGCTCGACGCCGAGCAAGTTCCCGGCGCCACGAATCTCGAGGTCCTTGAGGGCCAGCTTGAACCCGGAGCCAAGATCGTGGAGCTCGGCGATGACGTCGAGCCGCTTGTCGGCAGTCTCCGTGTGCGACTTCAGGGGGTTGTAGAGGAAATAGGCGTAGGCGCGCTGTCCGGCGCGTCCGACACGGCCGCGCAGCTGATAGAGCTGGGCCAGGCCCATGCGGGGCGAATCCACCACCACGATGGTGTTGGCGTTCGGGATGTCCAGGCCCGATTCGATGATGGTGGAGCAGACGAGCACGTCGGCCTCGCCCTTGACGAACTTCACCATCACGTCGGCCAGCGTGGTCTCGGGCATTTGGCCATGACCCACCAGCACGCGCGCCTGCGGCACCAGCCGCTTGACCCGCTCCTCCGCCTTCTTGATCGTCTGCACCCGGTTGTAGACGTAGAAGACCTGGCCGCCGCGCTGCAGCTCACGCTGAATGACTTCCTTGATCAGGTCGTCGTCATCCGCAGTCACGAAGGTCTTGATCGGCAGCCGCTCCTCGGGGGGCGTCTGGATCACCGAGAGGTCGCGGATGCCCGCGAGCGCCATGTGCAGGGTGCGCGGGATCGGCGTAGCCGAGAGGGAGAGCACGTCAACGGAGGCGCGCAGCTGCTTGAGCTTCTCCTTCTGCATGACGCCGAAGCGTTGCTCCTCGTCGAGGATGACCAGCCCGAGGTCCTTGAAACGCACGTCCTTCTGCAGCAGGCGGTGGGTGCCGATCACGACGTCGATCTCGCCAATCTGCAGCCGGCGCATGATGTCGGTCGCTTCGGCATCGGAGCGAAAGCGCGAGAGCATATCGACTTTGACCGGGAAAGACTGGAAGCGCTCGCCGAAGGTCAGGAAATGTTGCTGGGCAAGGACTGTTGTCGGCACCAGGATCGCGACCTGCTTGCCGTCCATCACGGCTTTGAAGGCGGCGCGCACTGCCAGCTCCGTCTTGCCAAAGCCGACGTCGCCGCATAGCAGCCGGTCCATCGGCCGCGAGTCCTCCATGTCGGCCTTGATCTCCTCCATGACGCGGATTTGGTCCGGCGTCTCGTCGTAGGCAAAGGACTGCTCCAGCTCTTGCTGCCATGGCCCGTCCTCAGAAAAAGCGTGACCCTCGACGAGCTGACGCTTGGAGTAGAGGTCGAGCAGGTCGTGGGCGACGGCTTCGACCGACTCGCGCACCTTGCGCTTGGCGCGATCCCAGTCGCCCGAACCAAGCCGCTGCAGCCGGGGTGCGGCATCGCCGCCACCGACGTATTTCTGGATGCGATCGAGATGCTCGACCGGCACGAACAGCTTGTCGCCGTCCGCGTACTCGAGCTGCATGTACTCGCGCTCCTGTCCGTCTTCGCCCATCAGCCGCATGCCGGTGAAGCGCCCAATGCCGTGGTCGACGTGGACGATCAGGTCGCCCGGCTCGAACTCCAGCTCCCAGGTCGCCGAGCGCGCCCGCACCACGCCGCGGCGGACCCGCTGGCGCAATCCACCGAAAAGGTCGGTGTCGCCATAGACCTCCAGCTGCTGCGATGGCAAGCGGAAGCCCTGCGCAACCGGTTGGTTGCCGAGGACGACCAGGCCGGGGGAGAGCGGGGTCTGCGACCAGAGAAAAACGCCACCCGCCGGGTAGACGTCGCGGTCTTCGAGCAGCTCGCGAAGGCGGGGTTCTTGCTGCGTCACGATCAGCACCCGCGCTTTGGCCCGCGCGTCGGTCCGGACCCGGTCGGAAAATGCGTCGATGCGGCCGGCGTAAGCATCGACCGGTTCGAACCCTAGGTCGATGGTGCCGATGTCGGCGCCCCTTGCGATCTCGAGCCGCCGCCAACCCTGGACCGCGTCGCGCAGGCTCTTGATGGCGACCAGCCCGGAGCGAAGACCCTGCGGCAACTCGCCGCGGTCGATTTCCACCCCGACCAGTTCCTGCAGTTCTTGCTCGCGCTGCTCCGCCAGCGCCAGCGATCGCTTGCCATCCATGGAGACGATGAGGGCATCGGGAGGGAGGTGATGCAACAAGGTCGGCTGCGCGGGGTCGAGATAGGCCTGGAAGCCTTCGATGCCATCGAAGTAGGCGCCCGAGCGGACCCGCTCGATGTCCCCCAACCATTGGTCGCGCACCTCTGGAAGCGTGTTCTTGAAGTCGAGCTGGCGCAGCGCGGCATCGGCCGCCGCGATCGATTCGCCGGTCAGGACCAGTTCGACCGCGGGAAGAATCCGCGCCGTTGCGATGCTGCCGACCGAACCCTGCGACTCCACCTCGAACTCGCGTAACGACTCGAGCTCGTCGCCGAAGAACTCGGCGCGCAGGGGACGCCTCCGGTCGGGCGGAAAAATGTCGAGGATGCCGCCTCGCAGGCTGAACTCGCCGCGCGCCTGCACCAGCGGCTCACGACGATAGCCGAGGGTGATCAGCCGGTGCAGCAGGTCATCGACCGAGTAGGTCTCGCCGGGTGTCAGCGTGAAGCTCCAGCGTGTTAACGCATCGGGCGCCAGCGTCGGCCGCGTCATCGCGGCCCACGAGGTAAAGCAGACCACCGGCTTGCCGTCACCGAGCGCATCGATCGCCTCCAGCCGCCGCCGCACCGTTTCCTCATCGGGCGCGAGCCGGTCGAAGGGCAGCGTTTCCACGGCGGGAAACACGACCGTGCGCACGTCCTCGCGGAACCACGCGCCGGCTTCCTGGAACGACCCTTCCGGGTCGGTGACCAGGGCGAGTACCGGCCGCTGCGCGCGCATCGCCAGCCACGCACCAAAGACCGGCAGCGCGCTCGACGGAACGCCGTGCGCCTCCAGGCTGCCGACGGGCGCGTTCCACCATCCCTCGAGCCGGCCGCGGGCCGGGAGGCGGTCGATCAATTCGAGCAGCGTGTCCGTCATCGAGGTCGAACCATGCAAAAATGCGCCCGCGGCACCGAGCCGGGGCGTTCGAGCTCAGCTTACCATCGGTTCCGGCCCTTGAAACGCATCGAAGCTGATGTCATCAGCGGGGTGCCCAGACCACCAGCCGGCCAGCAGGATCAAGTAGACGACGTTACGGCGACGGAGTCGCGAAGCCATAGTCGAGTAACGTAGCAGCCTCGTTGAAGATTGACGGTGACCCCATCACGACCACCAGGAGATGCCGTCCGTTTCGTGTGGCGGTGGCGATCAAGCAGCCGCCGGCCCGTCCGGTCCAGCCCGTCTTCAGTCCGGTCGCGCCGGCGTAGGTGCGGATCAGCTGGTTCAGGTTGTAGAGCACATACGCGTGATGGGTCGCGGTCGCGGGGAGCGTCAGGCTCGGCGTCGACGCGATCGCGGCAACGTCCGGGAACCGCGTGATCAACGCGATCGACGTCCTGGCCAGGTCCGCCGCCGAGGTGTACTGAACCGGGTCGTCGAGCCCGATGGGATTGGCAAAGTGGGTGTCGACCAATCCGAGTTGCGCAGCCTTCGCGTTCATCAGCGCGATAAAGCTCGCGCGTGGCATGGCCGCCTCCGCCAGCGTGATGGCCGCATCATTTCCCGAGTTCAAAAAGAGACCGTAAAGCAGCTCGCGGACGGTCAGGCGCTCACCCGGCCGCAGCCCCATCCGGGTCGAATCCCAGGGAAGCTGGTTGATCGACGCTGGAACTGTCACGACCTGGTCGAGCTGCAGGTGCTCGAGCGCGACCAGGGCGGTCGCGACCTTCAACAGGCTGGCCGGGGCGTGCCGGCCGTGCGCGTCGAGCTGGAACAACACACCACCGGTATCGAGATCCAGGAGAATGGCCGACCGAGCCCTGATGCTGGGCGGGGCCGGCGCCGCCCGGACCAGCTCGTAGACCTCGACCGCTTGCGTCGATGAACCGGTGGCGGGCAGGCTCGCTCCCGCCACGACCGGATTGAGGAGCGCGAGTAGCAACAGCCAGATCCCCATCCGCGCACCACAAAACCATGCATGCTCCCTACACGCAAGGGCCGTTTGACCAACGACGCAGCGCCAATCGAGCGCCGGGTTAAGCGGCGGCTCCGGCCTCCGCGGCGTGCGTGGTCACGTCGTCGGCCGCCTCTTCATCGGTTGCTGCCGCCGGGGCCCGCAACATCAGGCTCGCAACCAACCAGGCCATCGCGATCGCAATCAGGATATCGCCCGCGCTGGCGATGCCCGGAAACGGCGCCGGCAGGCGGAACCGATCGTCCAACCAGGCGAAGTTCGTGTGTGCGTCAGCCAGGACGTAGGTGTTGGCGCGGCTTCCGATCTCCGCCATCAGCCCGTGCCCATCCACCGGCATGCGGCCATCGTTGGCAGCCCGGACGATCTCGTTGCAGTAGGCGCCGAGCGCGCCACAGGCAACCGGCCAGACCCGCCGCCAGACCGCCCAGATGCCGGCGACGACGGCCAGCGCAAGGGGAAGGAGCCACGAGAGTGGTGACGGCACCAGCGCGCTCAGTAGGAGCACGGCGCCGGCGGCCAGCAGAGGACGAAACGGCACGGGACTGCCGCCGAAAAACACGCGGCTCGATCGGCCGCCCAGCAGATAGCCGCAAAAGAGGCCGGCCACCGCGACCAGCGCGCCGTCGGCTACCTTCAAGGCGGCTGGTTCCAGCGAGGGAGTGCGCCAGGCGAGCGCCAGCCCGACGGCCACCGGCGCGAGCGCCAGGGCCAGCCGGCCGTGGCCGGCAAACGTTCGGGCAAAGTCCAGGCCGGTCAGGCGGGCTTCCATATAGGCACTGAGTGGCGGTCCGAGGGCAAGGTAAACGGCCATCAGCGCGACCGTCGCAGCCAGAAAGTGGGGCGCATCGCCGAATCCGACCAGCCGGAAGGTCGCGGCCCCGATCACCGCGGCCACCACCCACTGCGCGGTGGCCGTCAGCTGGGTTATCCAGCTCTGGCCCTTGAGCAGGCTGCCCAGCAGCGCGGCGACAGCCGCGACCAGGACAGTGATCTCAGGATGGCGCCGGAATACGATGACCGCGGCCAGCAGCGCGACTTTCGGCAGCTCGCCCCAGCTCGCCTCCTCGCGCGATCCGAGGAGGAAATCGTCGACCACGCACATGCCGAT
>VBIS01000111.1 GCA_005880605.1 Chloroflexota bacterium | reverse complement strand
GTCCATCCATTGGCGTGGAACATCGGCAGGGTCCACAGGTACCTGTCGCCGATGCCCAGACGCAGGTGGAGCAGCGTTCCGACGACGTTGAGGTAGGCGTTGCGGTGGGTGATCATCACGCCTTTGGGACGCGCCGTCGTGCCACTCGTGTAGTTGATGGTGAGGAGGTCGCCCTCGGCGATTTCGGGCCGAATGACGGCGGCTGATTGCGCGCTGAGCGCGGCCTCGTAATCTAGCCAACCGTCACGCTGACCGCTGAGCGCGATGAAATGCTTGACCCCCGGAAGGCGGTCGCGAATGCTCTCCACGCTGCCGAGATACTCCTCTGTGGCGCAGACCGTGGTTGCTCCGGAATGGTCGATGATGTAAGCAAAGTCGTCGGCTGAGAGTCGATAGTTGACCGGCACGAGGACCGCGCCTACCTGCGGCACGGCGTAGAAGGATTCCAGCTGCTGATGGACGTTGGGCGCGATGTAGGCGACGCGATCGCCCGGGGCGACGCCCTGCCGCTGGAGCGCTGTCGACCACCGGTCGCAACGCTCGAAGAACTGCTCGTAGGTCAGCCGCAGGTCGCCGTCGACGATGGCCTCGCGCTGCGGGTGCAGGCGTCGTGTTCGGCGCATGAACTCGAGTGGCGTGAGCGGCGTCTCCATGAGTCCTTCTCCTGCCTCCTAGCGCTACCTCGGCCCTGCGCCGAGTCTAGTCCGGATCGGAGCCGCTGACAAGACAAGTGAGGGGCTGGTGGCTTAACAGCGCCACCACCAGCCCCTTTCGATCCGGGCGCTACTCAGTCCCGGCGGTCGTGCCCGTGAGCATCGCCTTCGTTGTCGTGGGGTAGCGCAAGCTTCCAGACGGTGCCGCCCTGCGCGCAGAGCCCCGGGATGCCCGTCGTCGGGCAGATGCTGTCAGCGCTGAAGTAGAGATTGCCATCCGGCCCCACCACGTCCATGTTGGGGAAGTTGAGCCCAGCCGCGATCACCGAGGACGTCCCATCCTCGGTATCCAGCTTGACGATGTTGCCCGTAAACGGCTGCGGGGGGGTCGGCGTGGTCCACATGTTGACGAAGTAGACATTCCCCTGCCCGTCTGCCGCGCAGCCGGTGACATGCTTGAGGTCCGAGTTAGCGACGAGCGTGGCCGATCGGCCGTGCACGCGGTAAAGATTGCCGGCCAGCGTGGCGACCCACAGCCCATCGTCCGTCTTCGCAATGCAGGTCGGCACCTCATCGCTGGGGAAGGCGTTCTGCCGGAACGGGAAATAGTGGAGGACGCTGATATGGCCACCGTTGCTGACGAACTCCAGCGTGTTCGACCCGGCATCGGCGACATACGAACCACCGTTGGCCGCCAGGACGCCGTTCGGGTTAGAGTCGTGCTCCTGGTTCGGGATGTCGGCGGTGTAGTCGAAGCCGAAGGCGCCCACGCCCGCGACCTTGTGCCACGAGCCGTTCGACTTCACCGAGAGCAACGCGCCGGCCTCCTTCTTGGCGGCGTCGACATCGGCCGCACATTCGGCGTCCCCGGCGGCGCACTGGTAGTTCGCGAAGGCCTGCGGAAAGACGCCAAGGATCGCCATCAGCGTGCCCTCACGCGACGAAATCCCGGACACTCCCAGGGCCTCGCCCTCGTCGGGATTGAAGAACTCGGCGGCTGAGAACAGGTGGTCGACGAGCGTCGTGTGAGTTCCGGTGGCGGCGTTGACCCAGGAGATCTGCGACGTGCGGCCGAAACAGATGGTCGGCGTGCCGGGGATGCAGTTCTTGCCGCCATGGCCGGCCTCGCCCACCACCAGCTTGCCCTTGAAGAACTCGACCCCGCGCGGACTGTCGAATCCGGCGGCGACCAGTGTCGGTCCGCCGGCGGCGGACCCGGGGGCGGGTAAGCCAAGGCCGACCGCCATGAATAGAGCTGCGGCCAATGACAGACGGATTCTCAGGCGCACGTGCACCACCTCCACTTAACCCCGACTTAACGGATCCTTACGCCACACTGAGTGGCCAGCGGCATCGTAGCGCTCAGCCACTGATCAGTCAATGGGCAGAAACCAAAGAGGGGCGACCCGCGTTTGATCCTCGAGTTGAGTTTGCCGGCTCTTCGCTAGACTCGAACAACGGACATGGACGAGATTTCACCAACCCCTATCCTTGACCGGATCGGCTCACCGGCCGATCTTCGCTCGCTGAGCGACCTCGAACTGCGCGCCCTCGCCGAGGAAATCCGGCAGTTCCTGGTCCAGACCGTCTCCAAGACCGGTGGCCATCTAGGGCCCAACCTTGGCGTGGTCGAGCTCACCCTCGCGCTGCACCGCGTTTTCGATAGCCCGAAAGACCGGATCCTCTGGGACACCGGGCACCAGGCCTACGTGCACAAGCTCCTGACGCGGCCGCGGGAGGGCTTCGCGCGGCTGCGCAAGCTGGGCGGCATGAGCGGCTACCCGAACCGCAGCGAGAGCGAGCACGATTTTATCGAGAACAGCCATGCGTCGACCGGGCTGAGCTACGCCTCGGGGATGGCCGAAGCTGGTCGACGGCAGCCCGGGGCGGGCCGCGTGATCGTGGTCGTCGGCGACGGGGCCTTGACTGGCGGCATGGCCTACGAAGCGCTGAACAACATCGGCCATCGAAAGACCCCGGTGATCATCGTGGTCAACGACAATGGCCGGTCCTATGCGCCGACCGTCGGCGGGCTGGCGCAACACCTGGCGCAGCAGCTCACCGTCCTCAACCCGAGCTATCACCGGACCAAGAATCGCGTCGACCGAATACTGCGCAGCGTCCCGGCCGGAGACAAGGCGATCGAGGCCGGCCGCCGCATCAAGGAAGGTCTGAAAGAGCTGGTCTCGCCGCGTACCTTCTTCGAATATCTCGGCATCAAGTACTCGGGGCCGATCAACGGACACAACATCGAGGACATCGAGCGCACGCTCCGCCAGGTCAGTCGCCTCGGTGGCCCGGCGGTGGTCCACGTGATCACGACCAAGGGACGCGGCTACGGTCCGGCCGAAGAAGACGAGATCGACCACCTGCACGGGGTCAGCGCCTTCGACCTGTTGACCGCCAAGCCCTTGAGCCGGCGAGTCAGCTACACCGACATCTTTGGTGAGGCGCTACTCGAAGAGGCCGAGCGCGAGCCGCGGCTGGTCGCGATCACCGCGGCCATGGGGAGCAGCGCCGGGCTTGGTCCCTTTGCGGAACGCTTCCCCGATCGCTTCTACGACGTCGGGATTGCGGAGCAGCATGGGGTCACCTTCGCGGCCGGGCTCGCCATGGCCGGGCTGCGGCCGGTGGTCGCGATCTACTCGACCTTCCTCCAACGCGCGCTCGACCAGGTAATGATGGATGTCTGCCTGCACAAGCTGCCGGTCACCTTCGTTCTCGACCGGGCGGGGATCACGGGCGACGATGGCCCGTCGCACCACGGCATCTTCGACCTGAGCTTCCTGCGGGCGATGCCCGGCCTGACCCTGGCCGCTGCCAGCGACGCGCAGGAGCTACGCGACCTGCTGCATACCGCCATCGCGCGCGAAGGCGCCGGACCGTTCGCGATCCGCTTTCCAAAAGGCGCCGCGGGAGAGACCGAGTCCCAGCCGGTACGGATTCTGCCGGTCGGAGAGTGGGAAGTGCGCCGGCAGGGAAGCGCCGCGGTGCTGCTTGCCACTGGCAAGCTCGTCTCGGTGGCCATCGAGGCCGCCGCGCTGCTCGACGCGGAGGGCGTGCCGCTGACGGTCATCAACTGTCGCTACATCAAACCGCTCGATCCCCGGTTGGAAAGCTGGGCCCGCCGGCATCCGGCTGTGCTGACGCTCGAAGACAACGTGGCGACTGGTGGCTTTGGGTCGGCAGTTTCCGAAGCACTCGCGCCTCTGGGAATTCCGGTCACCACCATGGCCGTCCCGGATAGCTTCATCGAGCAAGGCGGGCAGTCCGAGCTGCTCAAACAGCTTGGCCTCGATGCGCAGGGTGTCGCCGCCCGGGTTCGCCAAACGGTGAGCGAGCTCGAGTCTATGCCCAAACAGGCGACACAACCGGGCAGCTAGGTCCACGAGGCGGCCATGGCAACCACCCAATCGGCCGACCTCGCCGCGGGCCGCGCCTATCAAGAACGGCTCCTGTCGCTGCTCGGCCAGGATGATCCGGCCGAGGTTGCGCAAGCCACGCCGTCGGCGGTGCAATCGTTGGTCAGAGAGGCGGGCTCAGACCTTCAACGACGGCCGGCACCCGGCGAATGGTCCGTGCTCGAGCTGGTGGGTCACCTGGTCGATGCGGAGATCGTGGTGTCTGGACGATATCGCTGGACGATCAGCCAGGACGAACCGCCCATGCTCGGGTACGACCAGGACCTGTGGGTCGCGCGCCTGCGCCACAATGAGGCGCGGCCCGAGGAGCTGCTGGCGGTCTTCTCCACACTTCGTGCCGCAAACCTCCGCCTCTGGCGCGGGTCGCCCGCTGAGGTTCGTGATCGCGTCGCGATGCATGCTGAGCGAGGGCCCGAGAGCTACGGCCTGATGTTCCGCATGCTGGCCGGACACGATCGGTTCCATCTCAACCAGATGCGCGAGACGCTGCGCACCGTGCGCCAGGCCGGTTAAGCTAGCCGGGACTCCGAGTCGGCCTCGACATCGCCGGCGAGGACATGGAGTCGCGGAACGGACGGTTCCGGCTCCGGGATCATCGCTGCGGCCGCGGGCTCTTCGGTATGCACGATGGCCAGGGGAAGAGCGAGCGTGAAGGTGCTGCCGTCGCCGACCTGCGACTCGACCCGGATGTCGCCGCCGTGCTGACGGGCGAGTTCTCGTGACAGGTAGAGGCCGATGCCGGCGCCGCTCACGTGGCTGGTCTGCTGATTCTGGATCCGCTCGAACCGATTGAAGAGCCGCGGCAGGTCGTGGGCGGCGATGCCCACTCCGTGATCGACCACCTGGAGGTGTGCCTCGTGGTCCGCGATCGAAACAATGCACTGGATCTTCCCGCCCTGAGGCGAATACTTGATGGCGTTCTCCATAAGGTTGCTGATGATGGTGACGATGCGGTCGCCGTCGCCGAATACCATCACTTCGGCGGCAGGCGTCTCGAGCGTCAACTCGTGCGCGGCCCCCGCCACTGGCCGGACGACCTCCATCGCCTCAGTGGCGACCTTGCGCAGGTCGAGGCGATCGCGCTTCAGCGCCAGGCGTCCGTCCTCGAGCCGGGCCGCGTCCAGCATCTGGGCGACGAGCAGGCTCATTTCGAGGGTCTTCGCCTTGAGAACCTCGACCGCCCGCACGCCCGATTCCTCGAGCTGACCGAGCGCACCCTGCTCCAGCATGGAGAGATACCCGTTGATGACGCCGAGCGGGCTACGCAACTCATGCGACGCCAGGTTGAGGAATTGTGATTTCGTCCGTTCCACGGCGGCCAGGCGCTCGGTCACTCGCGTCCGGTCGAGCGCGGCCGTCGTGTTCGCGGCATAGGCGCGCAGCCGGGCCACCTCGTCCGTGCCGAAGAAGGGCGTGTACGGCCCTGAGACGACCACCATCGAGCCGGTGCCCGTGTCGAGCGGGAGTGGCACGACAATCGCGTTTTCCCGGTGCGCACCGGCAGTCGTGAGCAGCCGTGGCTGGGTGCCGGTGCCGGCTCGGATGGCGAGCCGGTGGGCCGCGTCGGCGTCGATGCCCCGGATCGCCAGGATCTCGCCGGTTGCATCAAGGATGGCGATGCCGTCGGCGCCCACCAGCCGAAGCCCCCACTCCGCCGCGCGCTTCGCCAGAGTTGTCCGGTCCGGACTGAAGAGCACCAGGTCGTGCACCGCATCGCGAAATTGCTCCTCCTCATGCTGCCGCCAAATGCGGCGCAGCCACGGTGGGGGCGCGAAGCCGACGTAGAGCAGTGGCAAGGCGACGATCGCGACCACCTCAAACAGCCACTGCACCACCGGACTGGTCGCCGCCGACCCGGCGAAACCGGCGACCAGGAGGATAAGGACGATCGCGGCATAGCCGCCCGCCAGCGCCCGCAATCGCGCGCGCTGGACCGCCGGCCGCGACCGTGAGGCGGCCCAGAATCGGACGATCGGCTCGATGACGCACGCACACCAGACGACCACCAGCGCAAGGGTTGCAGCCGATCGGAGGGCGGTGGCGTGCTGGCCGGGCTGGGAAGGGATGCCAACGAGCAGCGCGAACCCTGTGGCGGCAACCGTGAGGGCCAGGGCGCCGAGCCGGATCCGGCGGCTGAGGGGGATGAAGCTATCGCGGAAGAGGAGCAGGGCATAGCCCGAGGTCATGAAGAAGACCAGGATGATATCCTCTAGCGCCCACCCCGGCCGGTACCCGGTAAGCACGTTGACCTGGCCCACGGCGCTGGTCAGCCCAAGCGTGCCAAAGGCGAGCGCCAGGTAGCCACGGCTTTGCTCCCGGTGGCGGAGCCAATCGAGGACGGTGAACACGCCGAGAGCCAGGAAGCTGAGACTGACGACGGCCTGGACAATCCGGAGCGCCGTAATCACCCCGATAACTTTACCGCGGGTGACTCAGAAAATCGACCCTTCCGGATGATTCTCCAACTAGAGGGCTACGCTATCAACTTTCCGGCAGACGACGCCGTCTGGGTCGACGGCTATCATCGGGTTGCCCCAGCGGGCAGGGAGGAGGTGTGAGCCGGGTGGACGACGCCGCGCTACGGATCGCGATCGTGGCGCCCGCCTGGTACCCCTTGCCGCCGCGTGGCTACGGCGGCACCGAACTCGTCGTCCACCTGCTCCATACCGAGTTGCGCCGCTTGGGACACGACGTCACCGTATTCGGAGCGGAAGGGTCGGCGGAAGGGGTGACGATGCTGGCTGACGCCGCCTGGAGCCACGATCTCGGCGGGCAGGCGGAAGCGGCCCGCCAGGCGACCTACCTGGCTCGCGTCTACGCCGCCATGTCCGGCCAGCGCTTCGACGTCATCCACGATCACACTGGATTCGAGGGCCTGCTGCTGGCCCTTCAGAGCAAGCTGGCCCCGATCGTGGTCCATACCATCCACGGCGAGCTGACCGAATCGATGCGCACCTTCTACAAAGAGGTGGCCGATCACGCTCGGCTGTGCGCCATCAGCCTGAGCCAGGCGGCGAGTGCCCCGGACATCAAGCTGGCGGGCATCGTGCACAATGCCGTCGAGCTCCCGGCGGCGCCGCCGAGCGTCACGCACGAGCGCTACATCATCGAGGTGGCTCGGATCATCCCGGACAAGGGCCAGCACCTGGCGATCCAGGTGGCGCAGCGGTCCGGCCGCAAGCTGATCCTGGCCGGCAAGGTGGAGCGCTCCGAGGAAGGCATGCGGTACTTCGAAGAGCAGGTCGAGCCCTATCTCAGCCCGACGGTCGAGTACTACCCCAACGTCGCCGGGGCCCAGAAAGCGCGACTCATCTCGCGAGCCGCGGCTGGGATCTTCCCCCTGCAATGGGCGGAACCCTTTGGGCTCGCCATGGTCGAGTGCATGGTGGCCGGCACACCGGTCCTTGCGCTGCGCACCGGCTCCACGCCCGAGCTGATCGAGGAAGGCGTCACGGGCTTCCTGGCGGAGGACGCCGACGACCTGGTGGAGGGCGCCAACCGTCTCGATCAGATTGACCGAGTTCGCTGCGGTACCGTCGCCCGTGAGCGCTTCAGCCCGCGTCACATGGCCGAGCGCTATGTCGCCGTTTACCGGAGGGGGTCGGTCGAAGTCGAGGTCTTCCCGTCTCGCGACGGCCCGGAGGCCGCGGCGCTCAGCTCCCGGCGAGCTGTGCCGACGCCTTAGCGACCCGGTCGATGATCGCCTTGCCCTCGCCGGTGGTCTCGTCCAGCCAGCGCGGCTGGGCATAGCCGTCGATCACCACGGGCCGGAAGTCGACGCGGACCAACCGCGTGCCGTAGAAGGTATAGCGGCCGACCATCCCCTCGCGGGTTTCCTGCGACCACATCTGGTCGAAGATGAAGTTGCCGTGGGCGTAGGTGATCAGGTGATCCTTATAGATCTCAACCGGCTGCACCCAGTGCGGATGATTCCCAATGACCAGGTCGGCGCCGTCGTCGATCGCCAGGTGGCCGATCTCGCGGGGGTTATCCGGGGCAATCCCGGGCCCGGCCACCGGCAGGAGTTCGTACTCCTTCCCCCAGTGGAAGGCGACCACTACGACATCCGCCTTCGGTCGAACCAGATCGATCTCGCGCTTCAGCTCGGCGCGATCGATATGGGTTCCCACGCCGTTGAAGCCGAGGAAGGCGAACTTCACGCCGCGGATGTCGCGGATCTCGTAGAGACCGAGGCCCGACATCCCGATACCGTGCTTTGCCAGCAGAATCTGGGTTTCGTTGGTGCCCGCGGGCCCGAAATTCGTTAGATGGTTGTTGGCCAGGTTGGCCACATTGACGCCCGCGTAATCGAGGCCGGCGATCGCCCGCTCGTCGCCGCAGAACTTGAAGCCGCCGTGGATGATCGGGCAGTTCTTGATCAGCGGTGACTCGAGGTTGATGAACAAGAGGTCGCTGGTCTTGAGATCATCGGCGACCTTTCGCCACGGGTAGAGCCAGTCCTTGTGGAG
>VBIS01000110.1 GCA_005880605.1 Chloroflexota bacterium | reverse complement strand
ATCTGGCGTTTTCGAGGCGACTTCACCGATCCGGTGCGTTTGACCGATAGCCCGGGCGACGACTACGCCGGCGGGTGGTCGCCCGACGGTTCCCAGATCCTCTTCACGACCAAACGGCGCGATGCTGGCGATGTCTGGGTGATGCAGGCGGACGGAACCGGCGCCCACTCGGTGATCGCGTGGGACGGTAACCAGTCGGCGGAAGGTTTTCTGCCCGATGGACGCATGCTCCTATCGGACAACCTCGGGAAGCCGGAATGGTACCTCTTTGCTCCGCGAAGTGGCCGCCTCGAGCGGGTCGGCATCCTCTCGGGCATCGACGGGCCCGTAGCCTGGCGCGCCGCCACCGTCCGCCCGCCGCTGAGGACCGCCATGACTGCCTGGTACCGCTGGTCTCCCACGCTCAACTCCTTCATGCGCGGGAGTGTCAAGCATCAGCCGAAACACCTGTAAGGCATCAGCCGAAACTGTGTAAAGCATCAGCCGAAGGCGTTTTGTCGCCTATCAGCCGAATTCGCACAGGAAACGAAAGCGGGAGACGAGACTCGAACTCGCGACCACCTACTTGGAAGGCAGGCGCTCTACCAACTGAGCTACTCCCGCGTCGCGCGTATTTTAGATCCCCCACCCCGACCCTCAGCGGGAGATCGGTTAGGGACGGTCCTCGATCCAGGCCTCGCCTTCCGTGTAGATCTCCTTCTTCCAGATCGGCACGGTGCGCTTCAGCTCGTCGATCAACCACTCGCAGGCGTCGAACGCCTCGCCCCGATGCGGCGCCGCGACCGCGATCACCACGCTAACCTCGCCCACCTTGAGCGTGCCGGTGCGGTGGACGACAGCCACGTTCGAGATCGGCCAGCGCCGGCCGGCTTCGTCGGCCAGCTGCTCGATTTGCCGTTGCGCCATCGAGCCATAGGCTTCATAGACCAGCGCCCGCACCTGCTTGCCGCGCGACTGCTCGCGAACCACTCCCTCGAACACGACGAGTGCGCCATCGCCGTCACCGCGGACCCGCTCGGCGATCGCCACCGGGTCGAGCGGCTCCTCGCTCAACGCCACCAGCCCGTGGCGCTCGCCGACGGCGCCGCCGCTCACGGGTGGGATCACCGCGAGCTCGTCGCCTTCCTTTAAGGGATCATCCCAGCCGGCGTACTCCGAGTTCACCGCGCACCGGAAGGATCGGGGCAGCGGTCCGAGGTCGTAGCGATTACTTAGCTGGCTCCAGGCGTCGGCGGCAGTCGCCCCGGTCGGGAGCGCCAACTCGACGTTGGGCTGGCCGACCAGTTCGCGTGGCTTGGCGAAGAGCACGACCCGAACGTTCATGGCGAAATCATATTCCCCGGGCCTTTGGCGAACTTGGGCAAGATCAGCTTGTCGACCGTCAGTTCCCCGGCAAACGTGAGCCGGGCCATCGTTCGTTCGGTGCCCCCGAATTGCGGACGGGTGGCGGTCCCCGGGTTGATGAAGCGGGTGCGACCGACCACCTCATCGCGCCAGCGGTGGGTGTGACCGTGGATGATGACGTTGAATCCCGCCGCCCAGCGCGCCGGCCGTTTGGCCAGGTCGTGCACCATCCCCAGGCGCCATCGCCCGATCGTGCCTTCGATCGTCATCGGGTAGCGGGGGTCGTCCGGCGCATTCCCGTTCACCACTACGAGGCGACCCAGCTGGCGCAGCCCCGTGAGGACCTCCTCGCTACCCCAGTCCCCGGCGTGCCAGATCTCGTCCACCCCGGCGAACTCTTTCGCCACATGCTCCAGGAGAGCCGCGACGTCGAAGTTGCCCTGCGTGTCCGCGATCAGGCCGATCTTCACCGAAACAAGTCGGTCGCCGGATTCCGAAGCAGGGAGCGCACGGTTCCATCGCCCGCCACGCGCGCCCCGCGGATCAGCGCCGCGGGTACGCGGTCGAGCTTACCCATCACCAGCTCCGAGGCGGAAGCCAGCTCATCCACGACCCCCAGCTCCGTTCCCTGCAACTGGTAGCCGGCGGGATCCAGATCGCCTCGATAGTCGCGCAGCGCTACGACGCCGGCCGCACCGATCGCTACGTTGACCTGTCCCTCGCGCCACGGCCGTCCGAAACTGTCGGAGATCACGACCCCAACCATGGCCCCGCTGATCTCCTTGAGTCCGTCGCGCAGCCGGCCGGCAGACTCATCGGGATCTTCTGGGAGCAAGACCACGAGATCCTGCCCGCCGGTATTCGAGCGGTCGACGCCGGCGTTGGCACAGACAAAGCCATGCCGAGTCTCGGTGATCAGCACGTGGGGCGCCTCACGAACCACCCGCACGGACTCGCCGAGGATGACCTCGACGTGCCGAGGGTCGAAGCCGATGCGGTGCCCGATTTCCATTGCGCGCGCCGAAGGCTGCACTTCACTCAGGGAACGAACGCGGCCTTCCGCTTTTGACACGATTTTCTGCGTGACGACGACCACGTCCCCCGCCTCGAGTGACAGGCGGAGCCGCGTTAGACCGTCGACGATCAGGCGGGCAAGCGCAGCGCCACGAGAGATTTCGGGAAGGCCAGGAACCGGATAGATCGAGACCGGGCTCAACCCCGGGGCGGTGTTGCAGCAAGAACCCGCTCCAGGACCGCGAGCTCGGTGAGCAGCTCGCGCGTCGCCGACTGGCGATTGAGCTGCATGAAGGCGACGATGTCATCCGGCCGGTCCAGGTCATAGCGCAACCCCTCAACTTCCTTGACCTCGACGCTGCGGTTCGCACGCCGTGCTTCAGCCAGGTGCAGATTGAAGCTGTCCTCTCCGAAGCGGAGGGTAATGGCGTGCGGCGGTACCAGGCGCAGTCCGTTGGTGCCGGTGTGTTCGCGGTCAGGCGTCAGCAGGACCTCGATTTCCGGCCGGAAGCGGCAGAGCTCATCGAGCTCTTCCGGCGTGACCGCGGGCACGTCCCCCGGGATGGTGAGGGCTGCCGTATAACCGCGGTCCCATGCGGCGGCGAAGCCCTGGTGGACCGCGGCGCTCTGTCCCTGGTTGACCCGGTCGGTGAGGGGCTCGAGGCCAAAGCGTCGCCCCTCCTCGAGCATCGCCGGGTCATCCGAGATCACGAACCGCCCGTACCCCTGCAGCTTCGCGACGGCACCGAAGACCTCCCGAGCCGTGGTCAGGGCGAGACGCGAGCGCTCCGCGTCGCTGAGCACCGCCTCGAGGCGGTATTTCGCACGCGACGGCGACTTGACCGGGACGACGATGGCGAGTTTCATGCCGCGGCCGGCTGCCGCAAGAGAGCGAGGGCCGCAGCCGCGACCTGACTCGCCGAATCGCTGTCATCGAGAGTGGTCGCCCTGACCGCGATGCGATAGCCGAGACCCGCGATCGAGGGCGCAAGAGCGACATCCGCGGTGTCAATCACAAATCCGGCCGCGATCTCGCGGTAGAGATCGGCGACCCCGAAGGCATCCGGACGCACGCCCTGGGCTCGCATCAGCTCGACAGTTGGGCCTTTCACCGCTCGCCCGGCGATCAAGGGCGAAATGGCGACCGTCCGGCTACGGGCCGCGGCCAGCAACGCGCGCATGCCCGGAACGCGCACGATGGGGCCGATGCTGATGCTTGGATTGCTGGGCGCGATTAGGACGAGGCGCGCCGCCGACAGCGCTTCAGCGATGCCCGGTGCCGGCTGGGCCTGGTCCAGCCCGGTCCAGTAGATCTCGTGGACGGCCGGACGGAAGTGTTCGCGAACAAAGTACTCCTGGAAGTGCAGGTCGCCCGCGTCCGTCTTGAGTCGCGTCTCGATCGGGGCGTCGCTCATCGGGAGGATCCGGCTCCGCACCCCAAGGCTCTCGGCCAGCTCGGCGGTGACAGCGTGCAGCGGAACGCCCGCGGTCAACCGCCCCGTCCGGTAGAGGTGAGTGGCCAGATCGCGATCCCCCAGCTGGAACCACGATCTCTCGCTCAGCCCGGCCAATGCCGCCTGTGCGGTGAAGGTGTCCCCCCGTATGCCCCAGCCGCGCGCCTCGTCCGCCAGGCCGGCCAGCCAGTACGTCACCGTGTCCAGGTCGGGCGCGATGTACAGCCCGTGCCACCACATGTCGTCGCCGGTATTCCCAATAACGACGATTTCCTCGGGCGGCACCACTCGGACCAGCCCGCGAAGGAATCGCGCTGCGCCGACGCCGCCGGCGAGGACGACGACGGGCCCGAGGCTCATTCCAGCATCATAGGAAAACGATGTCGCTCTTCCAGGCCCTCGTATTGGCAGTACTCCAGGGCGTCACGGAGCTTTTTCCGGTCAGCAGTCTGGGCCATACGGTCATCCTCCCGAAGCTGCTCGGCTGGAACGTCAACCAGGCCGACCCAACCTTCCTGGCCTTCGTGGTGCTGCTCCACGTCGGCACCGCCACTGCGTTGCTCATCTACTTCTGGCAGGACTGGCTTGCAATCGTCCGGGCGGTGTTTCGCAGCCTGATCGACGGCCGCATGCACGGCACCCCGGAGGAGCGGCTCGGCTGGCGGCTGATCGCCGGCACCGTCCCAGCCGGCCTGGTTGGCGTTCTCTTCCAGAAGCAGGTGCAGAGCCTGTTCGCTAATCCCAGGGCGGCCGCGGCCTTCCTGATCGCCAACGGCGTCATCATGTTCGTCGGCGAGCGCGTGCGACGCCGCGCGGTCGCCCTCGAAGGCGAACGCACCCGGCTCGATGGGCTGAGCGTCCGCACTGCGGTTGGCATCGGCTCGGCGCAGATCCTGGCGCTGCTCCCGGGCATCTCGCGCTCGGGCAGCACCATGGTCGCGGGCCTGCTTGCCAACCTGACGCACGAGGCCTCGGCACGCTTCGCGTTCCTGCTCGCGACGCCCATCATCTTCGGGGCGGGCGTGTTGAAAATTCCGGACCTCTTCACGCCGGTGGCCCGGCCACACCTGCCGGTCTATTTGCTCGGGGGCGTCGCCGCCGGAGTTGCCGCCTTCATGAGCGTCGCCTTTCTCATGCGATACTTTCGGGTGGGGCGGCTTGATCCGTTCGCTTACTACTGCGCGGCCTTCGGGATCCTTTCGCTGATCTTGCTGAGCCGCTGATATCCAGGAGGACAGATGGAGAACAACCCGATCCAAAACAACCCGATGGCATTCTTCGCGGGTGTCGTCATTTTCTTCATCGGGCTGCTAGCGATGGTCTTTTATCTCTTCGTGCGGACGGCCCAGGAGAGCTTGATCCTGCCGGGGCCAACCCTGCGACTGAAGCACATCATCCTGGCGCTGATCATCGCCATCGCCGGGGCAGCACTCGCCTCCTTCGCGCGGCCGCGCGGTCCCGCAACTTCAGACCAGCCCCGCTACAACCGCTAAGGGGACAATTAACGGCATGGCGCAAATCGGCTATGCGGCCATGCTCGAACAGTTCCATCCGCGTGAGCTGGTCTCATTTTGCGAGAAGGCGGAAGCCTCCGGGTTCTCGGGGGTGATGGCGGCCGATCATGTTCAGCCGTGGGTCCCGCAGCAAGGGCAGGCGTCGTTCGTGTGGTCCTTCATGACGGCAGCGGCGGAGCACACGCGCGGCGACATCGGCCCGGGCGTCACCTGCCCGTCGTTTCGTTCCCACCCGGCGATCATTGCCCAGGCGGCAGCCACCATGAGCGCGATGTACCCTGGTCGGTTCTGGCTCGGGTTGGGATCCGGCGAGGCGCTCAACGAGCACATCGTGGCCGGCTACTGGCCGGAGGTAGCGGAGCGCATCAACCGGATGTTCGAGTCGATCGAAATCATCCGCAAACTCTTCACGGGGAAGGACGTGAAACACAGCGGCGAGTACTACAAGATGGAAACGATGCGCCTCTGGACCATGCCGGAGCAGCCGCCGCCCGTCTACGTCGCCACCGCCGGACCGGTCACCGCAGAGAAGACCGGGCGATTTTGCGATGGGATCATCACGGTCGGCGCCCCGGAGGAGAAGATTGGCACGGTCTTCGAACGTTTCGAGAAGGGTGCGCGCGAGGCCGGCAAAGATCCATCGAAGCTGCACAAGATCCTCCAGCTCCACCTCTCCTGGGCGCCGACCGACGAGGAAGCCATGCGCAATGCCATGGGTGAATGGCCGAATGGCGGCATGAAGTTCCCCAAGGCCGACATCCGCTCACCGTATGACTTCGAGCAAATGGCGAAGATCGTCAGGCCCGAAGACTTCAAGGGCCGCATGCTGATCTCATCCAATCCGGATGCCCACGCGCGCGAGATCCAGAAGTTCATCGACCTCGGGTTCGATCGCGTCTACCTTCACAACGTGGGGCGGAATCAGCTCGAATGGATTGACGTCTTCGGCAAGCAGGTCCTCCCCAAGCTCCACTAGGGCGCGGCTGGTTCGCCCGTCGGCCCTGGCCGCCGCGATCGATGTCGAGCTGCGCCGCCAACGCAATCCGGCACGAGCTCCCGCGGAAAAGGCCTATCTAAAGAGCGACCTCGAGTTCTTCGGCGTCGGGCTCCCGGCAATGCGTCAGGTCGTGCGAGCGCTCAAGAAGGAGCATGCCGGACTCGACCGTCGAGCCCTGGTCGCGCTCGTCACCATCCTTTGGAGCCGCCCCGTGTTCGAACGCCGGATGATAGCGGTCTTGCTCCTGGAGGCCTTCGAGCCACTGCTCCGGCCGGCCGACATGAAACTGCTGGAGCGGTTGGTCCGTGAGTCGAAGACGTGGGCCTTTGTCGACGAGCTGGCGATCGCGATCGTCGGTCCCCTGGTTGAGCGTTCGCCAGCACTGTTGCGAGTGCTCGACCGCTGGGCGACGGATGATGATTTCTGGCTACGCCGTTGCGCGATGCTGGCGCTGCTGCGGCCTTTACGCCGCGGCGAAGGCGACTTCGCCCGATTCACACGATATGCCGAGGCCATGCTCAACGACCGCGAGTTCTTCATCCGGAAAGCGATCGGCTGGGTGCTACGCGAGACGGCCAAGAAACGGCCCGACCTCGTGTATCAGTGGCTCCTCCCTCGCTGCGCTATTGCCTCGGGCGTGACGGTGCGCGAGGCGGTCAAGTACCTTTCGACACGACAGCGGGCGGACGTCCTCAAAGCCTACGGGTCAGCCCAACGGCACTGATTCCGCGGCGCGTTTCAAGTAGGCGTTTCGCTCGCGCAACAGGGTGGTCATGTAGCGCCGAAGGAAAAGACCATCCGCAAACCGGCCGAGCGGCCCCAGCGGCGACGTGTAATCGAAGATGTCAACCATCTCCGTGCCGCCATCGGCCGCGAGGAATTGGTGGTCGTGACGGAACCGCGCAAAGGCGCCCTGGATCATCTCATCGACAAATCGATTCGGCGGATCGAACTCGCTGATGCGCGATGTTAGCCGTTGCCGGATCCCAAAGTGCGTGGCCTCCCACGTGACCTCGTCACCCAACCCGAGCAGCCCGGAGGTGACGCCTGCAACCGCCCGTTCGCGAGAGGCCGCCGTGGAGCGCTGGTGGAGCTCGACATCACGAGCTAGATCGAAGCACCGCGATGGCGGAGCAGCGACCCGCGTCCGCAGAACGATGACTGGCATCGTGCCCAGCCGAGCCTAGCGCTTCGCGGGCAGCGGGAGCTTGCGGCCGCGAACCTCGATGAAGGCAGGGAACAGCGTGTCCAGGTGCGCGTCGCTGCCCGGCTCGGTCTCTTCGTCGTCGTCCCCCGGCGAGAACTCCCAGATCCCATCCACCACCATCCCAGCGGCGGCCATGCCGTTGACGATGGTTTCGAAGCGGTGGCCGAACTCGATGGTCGGCGCGACCAGTTTCTTCTTGCCCAGCGTCCAGGTCATGCCCCACTCGTCGGTATAGGGGACGACCTTGTCCTCGAAATAGGTGATCTTCGGGCTCCAGCCCCCATCCTTATAACTGCCGTAGAGACGCAGCGTCGTGGGATGCATGGTCGACAGCAGGTAGGTCCCCCCCGGCGCCAGCACTCGTCCAACCTCCTTGAGCACGCGGGTGGCATCGTCGACGAAGACCAGTGAGTGGCAGTGCCAGACGACATCGAATGACGCGTCCTTGAAGACCGATAGGTCCTTCATGTTGCCGCGGAGCAGTCGAATCTTGACCTTCTGACGCCGGGCCAGATCGCGGACCGTCTTGAGCTGGGTGGGCGAGATGTCGAACACGGTCGTCTTGGCGCCGAGCTTGGCAAAGATGACCGGGTCCCATCCACCGCCCGCGGCCAGGCCGAGGACGCGTGCCCCCTCGAGCTTCACGCCTTTCAGACGGGACCGAGGATCCATGAACCGACGCATGCCGGCTTTCGTCTTCGGCAGGCGGCCGAAGGGACGCGTGTAGTTCATCCCGGCCTTCGCCAGCCGTTCCCACATGTTCCGGTTGTGCTCGGCGATCTTGTCCTTCATCGCTTGGGCATCGTACCGAATCGCTCGGTGGGCTCAAGCCGGTAACGAGTTGGCGCGAGGCTTGCGCCCGGGGGGCCGGTCGGCCATAATTTGAGCATGCGCTCAAAGCAGACGCTTAAGACAACCCGGACTCGTACTGTCCGGTCGACGCGGCGCCCGCCGGCGCGGCCGCGCTTGCGGTCAGCCCAGGCAACCGGTCCCACGGGGTCGGCCACCCGCGACCGGCTCGTCGAAGCGGCGCTGACGACGCTGCGAACGCGAGGCTTCCCCGGGACCACCGCGCGGGCGATCGCTCGGGCCGGCAAGCTCAACCAGGCGTTGATCTTCTATCACTTCGGCAGGCTCGATCGGCTGTTGCTTGCGGCCCTCGACCTGACCAGCGCGCAACGCCTCGCGCGCTACCAGTCGGCCCTTGCGGACGTGGTCTCAGTCACCGATGCGATCGACGTCATGTCGCACCTCTATGCGGAAGACATCGAGGTGGGGCACGTCGCGGCGGTGCAGGAGATGGTAGCCGGAGGTTCGTCCATTCCCAGCCTCCGGCCCGAAGTCGTTGCCCGCATGGAACCATGGGTCCGGTTCGCTGAGAGTGTGATCGCGCGGCTCCTCAAGGGCACCTTCCTCGATTCCATGCTGCCCACCGCCGACTTCGCCTACGCGGCGGTGGCCCTTTACTTCGGGATCGAGACGCTCACACACCTGGATGGCGATCGGAGTCGTGCGGAAGCCCTCTTCGACACCGCCAAGCAACTGGCGCCGATTGCTGACGCCACGCTGGCCTCGGCGACCTGGACGGGAGACAAACCATGAACCCACCCATCGACGTCGTCACCGGCGCCTTCAGCTACAGCGGCCGCTTCGTCGCCGCCGAGCTGCTCGAGCGCGGCCGGGGCGTCCGCACGCTCACCAACCATCCGAATCCGGGCCATCCCCTACCGGCCCGAATCCCCGCGCTGCCGCTCGACTTCGAGGACAGCACCGCCCTGGTGTCCGCGCTCACCGGCGCCGACACCCTCTACAACACCTACTGGGTCCGTGCGCCCCGGGTCGGCGTCCCGCACAAGATCGCCGTCGACAACACCAAACGCTTGATCGACGCCGCGCGCCGCGCCGGTATCCGCCGCATCGTCCACACCAGCATCGCGAATCCCACCTCGTCGCATCTCTCCTACTATCGCGGCAAGGCCGAGCTGGAAAACGCAGTCCGCTCGTCGGGCCTCTCGTACGCGATCGTCCGCCCCACCCTGCTCTTTGGCGAGGGTGACGTGCTGATCAACAACATCGCCTGGCTGCTCCGGCACCTGCCGGTGTTCGGGATCCCGGGCGACGGCCGCTACCGGTTGCAGCCGATGCACGTTCGCGACCACGCCGCGCTGCTGGTCCAGACGGCTCTGGAGTCGACGGATCAGATCGTCGATTCCGCCGGTCCCGACATCTTCAGCTTCGAGGAGCTGGTCCATTTGCTTCGCCGCGCCATGGGTCTGCACACCGTGGTGCTCCACCTGCCGCCCACCTTCGCCATGCTCGGAGCCAGCGTGGCCGGCCGGCTCACCGGCGACCTGATGCTCACCCGCGATGAGCTCGATGACCTGATGCACGACATCCTGATCTCCCACGA
>VBIS01000193.1 GCA_005880605.1 Chloroflexota bacterium | reverse complement strand
CGTGCGGCGATGATCGGCAAGTGTGCGCTGGATCTGCAAGGCGCACTCGATGGCGCGCTCGGGCTGCGCGAAGCTGGCGAACACGCTATCCCCGCCGTGGCTGATCTCCTCCCCGGCGTGCCGGGAGATCAAGCCGCGCAGCGTCTGGTCGTGCCAGCGCAGCACCTCGTTCCAGGCGTCATCCCCCATCGCCTCCACCAGCGCGGTCGACTTCACGATGTCGGTGAACATGAAGGTGCGGGTCATCGGGTCGCTGGCCGCCGGTTGGGCTGGGAGCTGGCCGACATCGGCGAGGATCTTGGCGACGCGGTGCTCGTCGAGCGGAGCGCCGAGCCGGGCAAAGGTCGCGTGTGCCGCGCGCAGTTCGAGCACCGCACCCTCGGGATCGCCGCCGGCTTGATAGGCGGCACCCAGAGCAGCGCGTGTCACGGCCTCCTCGTAGGGGGCGCCGACTTCCCGCCAGAGTGCCAGTGCCTCGCAGAAATCTCGCACCGCGCTCTCGGCATCCCCTTCGGCCAGCGCGACAGCCGCGCGCGCATATTGCGCCCGGGCTCTGAGCGCCGGCGTTGTATACGTGGCGCTGGTCGAGGCAAGCTCAGCGGCGGCGGCCGAAGCCGTTGCTCGATCGCCGGCAGCTAAAGCGATCGTCACCTGCGCCGGCAGCATGCGCGCTCGCGATACCGGTTGGCTCTCGGCGGCCAGGCCTCGCTTGATAGCAGCCGCCGCAGCTCCAACATCGCCCTCCGCCAGCCGAAGGAGAGCCAGACCAGGATTCGGTTCGCGCCCGAGGTCGTGCGCCTGGCGGAAGGCATCGCCGGCCTCGACGAGGTCGCCACGATTGAGCCGGATTTCGCCGATCTGGTAGAGCGCCTCGGCCGCGTAGTCCGCCTTGAAGTCACGGACCTCCTCGTAGGCATTGCGAGCTTCCTGTTCGGCCTCCTGCCAGGCCCCAGTGAGTCGAATCACACTGGCCCGGTGGACGCGGCACATCCCGGGGAACCCGGTGATGGTCTGGCGCTCACACCAGCGCCGGGCCGCGTCGGTCCAATCGCTGGCTCGCTTGTAGTCGGCGATCTCCTCGCAGGTGCTGATCGTGTTGCAATAGATGGCCCCGGTCGTGAGCGGTCGCAGCTCGCCCGACAGCGCGGCCACGGTCGCCTGGTCGAGCAGAGCCATCCCTTCGCCGAACTGACCCTGGGCGACAAGGGTAAGGCCCTGGTCCTGGAGGCCAAGCGCCATCAGGTCCTTGTTGCCAAACCGGCTGCCGATCTCGAGCGTTTGCAGGGCGAGCTCGAGGGCCCGCCGGTAATCGCCCGAGTTATGAGCCTGCACCCACTCGCGGCGCGTCAGGTATCCGTGTTCGATGCCGACCGGTTCATCCTTCAGCAGCCGCTGCGCCTGGCTGAACCAGGCGGCGCCGACCGCCGCGGCCTTCCGGCCCGAGTGATCCTTCGCCAGATCCAACGCAACGAGAGCGGCTCGACGAGGTTCACCCGCCTCGAGACGGAGCGCAAACGCCCGCTCGCGCGCGCTGATGCATAGCTCCACCCGGCCGTTCCACCAGGCAGCTTCGGCCAGGCCTTCCAGATCTGCGGCCGTCAAGCCACCGGCTTGATCGGCTGCCGTCAGAAGCTCGAAGGCCTCTCGCCACGCATGGCGCCCGACGGCTTCGCGCCCAGCTTCCAGCGCCTTATCGAGATTGACTTGCGCCATGCTCCCGCCTTGACGGTGCCAGACATTGTCCCATAGGCGAGAGAATTAGCGCCCGACCGCGTAGCCCTGCATGCTGCGAGGGTTTGCCGCCGCCATGAGCTGCCCGGTTTTCGGATCCTTACCGGCGACGGCCAAGCGGCCGAGCGACCACGGCCCATCGAGAACGAGATCGTGACCGCGGTCGCGTAGCTGTTGAATAGTTTCGGGATCGAGCCGGTTTTCGGCGACGAGCCGGCCCGGATGGGACTCGTGCGGATAGAACGAGCTCGGGAAATGGCTGCTGTGGAACATCGGGGCGTCGATTGCCTCCTGCAGGTTGAGGCCGAAGACGGCATGCGCGAGAAAGAAATTGAACGACCACTGGTCCTGCTGATCCCCGCCGGGCGTGCCAAAGGCCAGCCAAGGCTCTCCCTGCCGAAGTACGAGGGTCGGGCTCAACGTCGTTCGGGGCCGTTTCCCGCCCTGCAGCGCGTTGGGATGCCCTTCATCGAGGTTGAACATCTGCGCCCGCGTCCCAAGACCGAAGCCGAGTCCGGCAATCACGGGTGAGCTCTGCAGCCAGCCACCGCTCGGGGTGGCGGCGACCAGGTTCCCGGCGCGATCGATGACCGCGACCTGGCAGGTATCACCGAGCGGGTTC
>VBIS01000192.1 GCA_005880605.1 Chloroflexota bacterium | reverse complement strand
GCCGCAGGGCCTTCGCCAGGAGCACGAAGTCCTCGATCTCACAGGTGATCTCACCCCGCTTGGTTCGAAACAGGGTGCCGTGCACGCCGATGATGTCCCCCAGGTCGAGGTCGGTGAATCGCTTGTAGGGCTCCTCGCCCAGCTTGTCGACCTTCGCTAGCAGGGTGCGCGCCTCGGCTCCCGCGCTTTTCTCCGCCTGCTCGAAGAGCGCCAGCGCCTCTGCTGAACTGTGCGTGCGATCGAAGCGGCTCTGGTATGGCTCGATGCCCTGCGAGCGAAGTGTCGTCAGCTTCTGGCGCCGCTGCAGTTCCTGCTCGGTCCGCTCCCCTTCCATTCCGCGAAAGTCTAAAGGGTCGTGGCGCCGGACCCGCTAGAGAACGTCGAAGGCGCGGATTTCCATCGGTCGGTCCGGACGGAATGGATTGTCGGCCGGCGAGAGCTTGCCCGTGATCGCGTCGACCGCCCGCCGGCTGCCGCCGATGCTGCCCATGATGCCGTGACCGCTATAGCCGGTGTTGACGGCAAGCCCCGGGATGCGGGTTGGCCCAAGCAGCGGCCGTCGATCGGGCGTGTAGGTGTACTGGCCGGCCTGAAGCCACCACTGCAGCCGCGACGACGCCCACACCTCTTTCCAGAAGGGAACGATGCGCGCCAGCGCGTGGTCGCTGGCGGGATTGAGCAGGCCGAAGGCGAATTCCGCGGTCGTTGGCACATCGTCGAGCGGCGGTCCTGCCGGCGCGGGTGCTGTCCACAAGGCGTGGGCCCCTCCGCCGGCGGGCCGCCAGTGCGCCCCAGTCTCGAATTCGATGGTCATGGGAGCGCCGGCAGGCACCTGCGGCACATCGGGCAGAATCAGTTTCTGCCGCCGCACGGTTGCGAGCGGCAAATCGAGGCCCGCGAGCTTGGCGACCGGGCCCGAGAGCGGACCCGCCGCGATCACGACGTTATCGGCGTGGACGGCTCCAGAGGTTGTTGCCACGCCGCGTGCCCTGTCGCCATCGATCCTGAATCCGGTTACGGTGACGCCGGTCTCGATTCGGGCGCCACTCGCCCGGGCGAGCTCCAGGGCGAGGCGGCGAGGCTCGAGCCAGCCATCGCCCTGCCGAAAGCGCGCATTGACGATGTCGGGCGCCAGGTAGGGGAATCGGCGCCCCGCCTCGGAGCGGTCGAGCAGCTCGACGTCTGTCAGTCCCCAGGTGCGCTGCGCGGCGACCAGGTTTCGCTGAGAAAGGGCACCATCATCGGTGCGCGCCACGAAAAGGTACCCCTGGTGCCGAAGCCCGATATCAACGCGCTGTTGGAGGTCGTCGAAGAATGCCACGCTCTCGCGGACCAGGTCCACCTCCTCGACGTTGTCGAACTGCAGTCGGAAAGCCCCGGTGGCGACCGGCGTCGTCAGGGTTGCCAGCGCGGGACGCTGTTCGAGGACGACAGTTTTCAGTCCGGCCCGTTCCGCGAAGTAGGCGGTGGCGCAGCCGATGATGCCGCCGCCGATGACGACGAGGTCGGCGGTGTCGGCCGCTAGCGCACCTCGACGATCAGCATCTTGGTGGAGCCGCCCGGCGTCATCACCGAGACGTCGTCGCCGACATGCTTACCGAGCAGCGCCTTGCCAACCGGTGACTCGAGCGAGATGCGGCCCTTGCTCGGTTCGGCCTCGGCCGATCCGACGATCGTGAAGGCCTCGTCGCCGTACTCGTCGTGCACCTTCACGGTCGACCCGACTTCCACGATGCCTTTGACGTGCTTGCCCTCGATGATGCTGGCGTTGCGGACCAGCTTCTCGAGGAGGAGGATGCGCCCCTCGACGAAGCCCTGCTCGTTCTTGGCGTCATCGTATTCGGCGTTCTCGTTGATGTCGCCGAATTCTTTGGCCTGCCGGATACGCTCCGCGACCTCGGGGCGGCGCTTGTTGCGCAGCACCTCGAGCTCCGCCTGGAGCCGGTTCAACCCTTCCTGCGTGAGGTAGACAACCTTGTCGTTTTCCATAGGTATCCCTTCTCGGAGTCGCTAGGCGGCTCCCAGAGCCGCCGTATTATACGGGATTCCCCTCGCGAGTTCGTTACCCCAGAATTTGAAGCGAAAGGGCCAGCAGATTCTCGCGGACCCGGGCTCCCGCGCCCATGGGCAGGACGACCCGGAAGAGACCGTGGAGCGTATAGCTACCGGGGGTCAACTGGCTCGAGGTGGGCCAATCGGAGGTAAAGATGGCGGTGTCACCGGCGGCGAGCTGCTTGTGGCCGAACGCCATGCACACGATCGCGGGCACCGGCTGCTCCCACACCGTCTGGCGCTGGCTATCCTCCGCCCAGATATGGAGCGTCTGTACGCAGCCGATCTCGTAGTCGATCGGCCCGGTCACGGTCAGCGTGAGGTGGACGGTGCCGCCGGCGGGAAGGGAGGCTGGTCGAGCCTTGGCTGCGAACGGGCCATTGGTTCCGGAGACCGTGCCCGACGGGCCCGGCGGCGCCGCCGCCTGGGCTCCGCAGCCGGCGAGCACGAAGGCGGCAAGCAGCGGCAAAGCGCGGTTCATGCCCCTATGACGCGCCCCCGGACGAAAAGTTCCCCCGGTCAGGCGGCTTCGCAGGAGGCCGGCGCGTCGTCGATCTCGCCGTCCAGCGAGAAGGGGCCGGGATCGATCGCCTGGGCGGCGTCTAACACCACCGTCACATCGGCAGGGTTGTTAACGGACTGGACCATCGTGCGCAGCTTCGCCGCGCCACGGAATCCCCGTAGCCCCCAGGCGATGAACTTGCGCAGCAGGCGAGGGCCTCGCTCCGGACCGTAATAGTCGAGCACGAGGTCGCAATGGCGGCGGACCAGCTCGATCTGCTCCTGCCAGGACAGCGGTGGGATTGACTCGCCGGACGTCAGCCGTACGACCGTTTGCCGAACGAGCCAGAGATTGCCAAGGATGCCACGGCCGAGCATCACGGCATCGACACCGCTTTCGCGTTGACGCCGCGCCGCGTCGTCGGCGGTGCGCAGATCGCCGCTGCCGGCCACCGGT
>VBIS01000260.1 GCA_005880605.1 Chloroflexota bacterium | reverse complement strand
TTGCCCTGTTCCTCGGCGTCGTGCTGGCGACGCGTGCCATCGCGCAGCTGCGAACAGGACAGCTGCCCAAGCCCCGGCTGGGCGCGGTTGAAGTCTCCATGATCCTGCTCGCGATCTGCAGCTCGGTGCTGCCCCTGTGGTGGATGAGCCTCCGGCAGCAACCGATCACCAACGACGACCTCTTGTACGCCCTGGTCCTGTGGAAGTACCTCGGCCTCTACGCGCTCATCCGGATGAGCGTCAGCACCGATCGACAGGTCCGTCGATGCCTGTGGATTTCGGTTGCCGCGGCCTCCATCGTGGCGGTGCTGGCGATCCTGCAGTCACTGGGCCTCTTCGGGGTTCCGCGGATTCTCGCCACCTATTACGCCCCGTTCGGATACACCAACGCGTTTGCGGCTCGGGGCAGCTCCACGCTGGGGTTGCCCGCGGCCACCGCTGATCTGATGCTCTACAACCTGGCGATCGTCAGCGGATTGTGGATGCGATTCCCTGGCCGGAGAGCCGTGCTGGCCCCGATCGCGGCCCTGCTCGTGCTGGCCGCGCTCTCCGCCGGCGAGTTCTCCAGCGCGATTGGCCTGGTGGTCGCGGTGGTGGCCATTGCGGTGGTCACCAACTCGGCGCGACTGCTGAGGATTTTTCTCCCGGCGGGCCTGATCGCCTCCCAGGTTCTGCAGCCGGTGTTCGCCATCCGGCTCAACGGTTTCCAGTCCCTGACCGGCCTGCCGGTTAGCTGGACTGGACGGCTGCACAACCTGCAGACCTACTTCTGGCCGCAGCTGGTGTCGAGCTGGAACCTGCTGCTCGGGGTCCGCCCCGCCGCCCGCATTCACGTCGCCAGTCAGGCGACCGGATACGTCTTTATCGAGAGCGGCTACAGCTGGCTCCTCTGGGGCGGCGGGATACCGCTGCTCGGCAGTTTCGTCTTTTTCGTGCTGGCGGCGGCCAGGCGCGGATGGCAAGCGGCCCACCAGGGCTCCGGCGCCACCGCGGTGGCCGGCATCGCCGCCTTCGTGGCCATCATCGTGGCCGCGGTCCTGATGATCTTTGACCCGCACCTGACCTATCGGGGCGCGGCGGACCTGTTGTTCGCCCTGATTGCCCTGGCAGCACTGGGTCAGAAGCGTCGCCACATCGCGAGCACCCCGATTACGGCCGATGCGCTGATAGAGGAGGTCCGAGTGTGATAAGCAACAAGCGGGAAGGCATGGCACACGCCGATGCTGGCTTGCATCCGGGTGATGCGCAGGCCGGCTATGAAAACGCGCGCCATCCAATCGTTGGGCATCCACGGTTCACCCTGGGAGCGCCCGGCTCATGGTCGCGAGTTCTCCTCGCCTATTGGTCGTGGATTCTGCTGATGACCGTGGTCGTGACCGCGGGCGCGGGTGTCCTGGCGGAAATGCAGACCCCGATCTACAAATCCCAGGCGACGGTCGCCGTCTATGCCGCATCGTCGGCCGGGAACGCTGCCTTGCAGTCCTTTGTCATGGGCACCGAGAGGGGCGTCGCATCGTCGGGGGCGGTCCTGTCGGTCGCGTCGCAGTCGTTGCTCATCCCGGTGGGCGGCTTGCAGCACGGACTGTCGATCACCGTGCCGGCCGATACGGACCTGCTCGTGATTTCCTTCTCCGACCCGGATCCACAGGTGGCGCAGAGTGTGGCGGAGGGCGTTGCCCAGGCTTACGTCGCGTACCGGAGCTCGAAAGCCTCGCCGGTCGCCACCGGGACCACGCCCGCGACTGCCTCCACCACCGCGCCGGTGCAGGCGACTGTCATCACGGGTGCGGGACTGCCTACATCGCCGGTCAGTCCAAACCGCCTGCTGATCGTCGGTGCCGCGCTGGTGCTCGGCCTCGCGCTGGGCATCGGGCTGGCCCTGCTCCGCGACTCGATGGACGACGGACTTCGGGGCCCACTCGACCTCCAGCTCCAGGCGGGGACCCCGGTTCTGGCGCAGATCCCTCGCTTCCACCGTAAGGCGCAGAGCGTCACCGATCGCTTGGTCATCGTTCGCAACCCGAGTTCGTCCCTGGCGGAGGCCTACCGCAATCTGCGAACCCGGGTGCTCCAGGTGGCTGGATGGCGGCATGTCAACCTGCTCCTGGTCACCAGCCCCGGCCGTGAAGACAAGGCCACGGTGGCGGCCAACCTTGCAGCGGCGTTGGCGCTGTCCGGGCGGCGGGTTGTCCTGGTCTGCGCCGATCTCCGGTGGGGCCGGACCCATGCCCTTTTCGGATTGCCAACCCGGCCCGGTCTCGCCAAGGTGGTCACGGGCGACGCCGTGCTGGCCGATGCGCTGCGCTGGACCGAGGTCCCCCGGCTCCAGGTGCTTCCCGGCGGGCCGCCGTCTGACGATCCGTCCAGCCTTCTGCAATCGACCGCCTTTCGGAAGTTGCTGGCGCAGCTGCGCAGCGAGGCCGACTTCGTCGTGATCGACGCGCCTCCCGTGCTGGCCAGCGCTGATACCGCGGCCCTTGCCGAGCTTGGTGCCATGATCCTGCTGGTCGCCGACGCCCGCGCGTCCACTCGTGCCGAGGTCCGGGAGGCGACCCGCGAACTTGCGCACGTGCGCGATCAGCTGATCGGCTGCGTGCTCGACAACGTCGGGCGAGCCCACCAGCTACGCCAGCCGACCACGCGGCCCGCGCTCAGCGACGTCGAGGCGGCGCGGACCTGGTCCCAGCCAGGCTCGCGGGCAGCCTGGGACCAGGAGATTCTCAACCAACCGGTGACTTCGGAACGGGAACAGGAAGCGACGGCAATTCATGGGGAGGTGTGAGCGATGGCGATTGAACAACTGCTGACACGACAGGATCACGATGGTGCGCCGGCCTGCCGGCTTTATCTC
>VBIS01000259.1 GCA_005880605.1 Chloroflexota bacterium | reverse complement strand
GGGACTATATGGTCCGGCCGCTTCGGCGCCGAATCGGTGTGCCCGCCGCGATGCTCGTCGCCTTCGTCGGGTCCGGGCTGGTCCATGACCTGGTTATCTCTGTTCCGGCCGGCGCGGGCTACGGCCTACCGACGGCCTACTTCTCCCTCCAAGGTCTGGCCCTGCTGCTGGAGCGAGCTCCGGTGGGTCGCCGTCTCGGACTCGGCCGCGGGCTCCGCGGTCGCCTGTTCGCAATCGCCGTCACGGCGCTTCCAGCCTTCTGGCTTTTCCATCCGGCATTTGTGGTGAATGTGGTCGTCCCGTTCCTCCGGGTTCTGGGTGCGCGATGACGCCACTGATTGTCGCCATCTGGGTTGCCGGCGGGGTCCAACTGGCGATCGCCGCCGCAAACCTGGAGGTGGCTCGAAAGCTCGACTACCGCTCCAATCTTGCGAGGTTGACGCCAATGGTGAGTCAGATCTTCCTCGTTCACGCGGTCTACATCGTGTTAATGATTCTGTGGTTCGGCGCGCTCTGCCTGCTGTTTGCCGCTCGGCTGGTGAGTGGTGACCCGCTCGCCCGGTTCCTCACCGGGGGGCTCGCCGCCTCACCCTGCTGACCGGGATCTTCCTGACGGCGGCCCTGCACTGAAATGGCTGCACTCTTCGGCCTCGCACTCTGGCTCGCCGGCATCGGCCACTTCGTTCTGCTGGGGGCCAGCTTCCAGGTTCCAGCGCGACTCGGTTGGAAGGAGGACCTGGCGCAGCTGCGGCCCTTTAACCGCAAGCTGATGTGGACCTACGGCGCGTTCACGGTGCTGACCATTGTTGCCTTTGGGAGCTTGACGCTCGTCCTGCACGACGACTTCTTGCGTGGCGATCGGGCCGCGATCGGTTTGGCCGCCTTTATCGCGGCGTACTGGACGTCGCGGATCGTCGTCGATGCCGTCTATTTCAAGCACGGCGATTGGCCGTCCGGCAGATCGTTCGTCATCGGGCATGTGATGCTGACCGGATTATTCATCGCTCTCGCCTCAACCTACGCTGGTCTCATCGTCTGGCGGCTTGTATTTACCATCACTTGACAAGGTCGCGAGCCGGTCTATAGTCGGACCCGAGAGTGGTCATCCCGGCGCGAGCCGGGTCGAGCCCGATGGGCTCAAGGAGGGCGAAATGGCAGAAGCCGGTACGAAGCTCAGCCTCGACCAGAAGATCCAGGTGGTTCGCGATGCTTTCGAGGCATTCAAGCGGGGCGACATGAAAGCACTGAGCGATACATGGAGCGATGACTTCACCTGGCACGCGCGCGGCAGCGTATTCGGAGGGGACTTCAAGGGCAAAGAGGCGGCACTCGCAGCCGTTGCCAGATACCCGCAGACGCTGGAGGACATCACAATCGACTTCCACGACATCGTTGCCAACGACAAGCATGTCGTCGCCCTGGCGAACACCTCATTCAAGCGCGGCGGCAAGACCTATCAGGACCAGCTCGTGTACATCTTCCACATCAACGATCAGAGCAAGGCAACCGAGGGCTGGATCATCGCAGACACCGAGATGGCCGCGAAGGCGGTCCAGGGCTGAACTAAGCGGCTCCCTCGCGGAGCCGCTTTTGTTGCACGACCGTCACGGGAGTTTGGTTCAGCGGGCTCGATATACGCCTGTGGCTGTGTGCAAGCGGTGCGGTGCCGCCATCCCGCTCGGCCGTAGATCCTGCGACGTCTGTGGCCCGGCTTTGCCCGCGATGCCGGCGCCCCAGGCATGGGTCCCACCGACCGATGCGGTGCCGGCTTCCCAACTCGCCTCCAGCGCCGCGACCTGGGCAACGGCGCCCGGCACCGGCCAAGCCGTTACCGCCGAGCTTTCTCCCAAGGCAGGATTCTGGATGCGCGTGATCGCCTACTTCATCGACGGGATCCTTATCGGGCTTCCAGCGTTCGCGCTGGGGGTGGTCGTCCTGCACGCGGGGTACGCGACTCGGGCCGGGATCAACCTCGTGATCGAGCTCACGTACTTCGGGTATTTCTGGTCGAGCTACGGAAAGGGGCAAACCATTGGGATGCAGCTGCTCCACATGAAGGTCGTGAAGACGGACGGCTCTCTCCTGTCGGTGACCGGCGCGCTGCTCCGCTTCGTCGGTTTGTACCTTGCGACGATTCCCTTCTGCCTCGGTCTCATCTGGGTTGGGATCGACGCCAGGAAACAGGGTTGGCACGACAAGATTGCCGGCACCTACGTGGTGAGCAATTGGTAGCGGCGCGGCCGCAGGCGTAACCGGCCCTAACTCCCGCCGACGATCTCGACCAGGGTGTCGGGAAAACCAAAATAGAAGCGGAGGGTCGGCCCGCTGATCTCGACCGTCTTACTGCTGCCGCGCAGCCGCACGCCGACCACGCGTCCGGATGGCTCCTTCTGCAGCACGTCGATCCCGACCAGGCGGTCGCCAAGGTCCAAGCCGTTGTCCTTCAGCAGCACGGCCGCACCGTCGGCTGAGAAGGGGCCGACCTGCCACGACGGCGCCCGGTCGAAGGGGTCGCTGATGCCGGTCAGGTACCCGAGGTGCGAGCGGAGCTGCGGTCCGTGATCCCACTGCACGAACCGATACTCGCTGCTCACCGTGTGCCCGCCGTCGGAGGCCATGTAGAAGGCGGTGATCAATTGGCCCTGGTAGCTCAGGACCTGGCCGCGGGTCCCGTCCACCGCGGCATTGGATTCGGCACGCTGGTCGGTCAGCCCGCTGTAGGCCTGGTCGGATTCACTGGCGCGGAGGTCGAAGTCACCGGCGCGACCCACGCGGCCGATCGCAAACGTGCGCGCGGCGATCGCCTGCGCCTTGAGCGCCTCCACGCCCCAGTAAGGCGGCATCTCGGCGGGCACCACGCCCTTCAGGTAGTCCTCCATCGGCAGCACGTTGACCGGGAGCACCGTCGCGCCGCCCTTGGGAACGATCTGCAGCAGCCCCGCGTAGCGCCGCTGCTCGGCGCCGCTCCGAAAATCGCCGCCCATGATCTGCATGATGTTGGTGCGAATGCCGGCCGGGCTACTGCTGTGAATCGTCAGCGTGCTGGTGATCACGACCGGCGCCCCGCGCGATCCATCCGCCGTGATGACGAAGGCGGTCGGCTGGCCGGCGCTGTTGGCATCAAAGCCGAGTGACGAACCCGCGGCCGCCTGGAGCTGGGGCAGGCCGTCGACCGTGAGCGGCCCGCCGACGAAGGCCAGCGGACCAAAGAGCCGTGGCCACGGCCGCGCCAGGTCGACCGGATCGTCGGTGAGCGCAATCCGCACCATCCCGGAGGTGTCGCGCGTGTCGATCCGCGTGCCCGTGTAATAGGTCGAGAGGATCTTTTTGTAGTCCTGGCCACCGGCGGCTCGGCCGCGCGCGCCCCACTGGCTCATCCCGAGTCCATGGCCGTTCCCGCGGCCTTTAAAGAGGAAGCCACTCAGATGAAAGGAGGTCGGAGATCCGATGGCCAGCCTGGCGCCG
>VBIS01000109.1 GCA_005880605.1 Chloroflexota bacterium | reverse complement strand
CTCGAGAAGCGTATCGCCTTCCGGCGCGCCATCAAGCAGTCGCTGATGAAGACGATGCGCGCCGGCGCGCAGGGCGTGAAGATCCGGGTACGAGGTCGTCTCGGCGGGTCGGAGATGGCCCGCGTCGAGTGGAACCGCGAAGGTCGCGTCCCGCTGCACACGCTAAAGGCCGACATCGATTTCGGCCAGACCGAAGCCAAGACCACCTTCGGCCGGATCGGTGTCTCCGCCTGGGTCTACACCGGGAACTTCCCGACCGAGGCGCCGCCCAAGCCGGCGGCCGCCGTCGAGGAGCCCGTTGAGGCGGGCATCCCAGTGGGCGCCGCCATCGGCGACGCGCCCTCACCGCTGGCGGAGCTGGCGCAGGCCGTCGCACCGGCGCCGCCACCCGCCGCCGTCGAGCCCGCCCCGGTACCCGCGCCCGTCGCGACCGCGGTGGCCCCGGCCGCCAAGCCGAAGCGCGCCACCCGCACGACGAAGGCGGCGACTGCGGACGGCGAGGGTACCGAGAAGCCCAAGCGCGCCACCCGTGCCAAGGCGGCGACCACCGACACCACGGCTACCCCGAAGGCCCCGCGTGCCCCGCGGGCGACGAAAAAGAAGGAATAAGTCATGTTGCTCCCAGCCCGCGTCAAATATCGCAAGCTCCATCGAGGCCGCCGGACCGGCGTTGCCACCCAGGGCGCCGACCTGGCCTTCGGCGAGTTCGGCCTGCAAGCCTCGGAAGCGGCCTGGATGACAAACCGCCAGATCGAGGCGGCCCGCCGCGTGATGACGCGCTTCGTCCGTCGCGGTGGCAAGGTCTTCATTCGCGTCTTCCCCGACAAGTCGGTCACCAAGAAACCGGCCGAGACCCGCATGGGGAGCGGCAAGGGCGCCCCCGAAGGCTGGGTGGTCGTCATCAAGCCGGGCCGCGTCCTCTTCGAGATGGGTGGCGTTACTCCGGAGATGGCCAAGCGCGCCTTCCAGCTGGCGGCCTACAAACTGCCGATGAAGACCCGGACGCTCGGGATCAAGTCGGGGGTGAAGGCGGCCGCCGACGTCAAGATCAAGGGCCCGGCCGAGCTGAAGCCCGGCGAGGTGGGCGAGGGGATCGCCGGCGCCGCCGCCGTCCCGGGTGCCGCTGCGCCTACCGCCGCTGCAGCGAAAGGCCCGAAGGCCGCCCCGGGCGCCGCACCGACGATGAAAGCAGCACCCGGTGCCGCACCACGCGCGGCGGCTCCGGCTGGCAAGGCCGCCGCGGCACCGGCCAAGCCGGCCAAGGGTGGTGGCAAGAAATGAAGATGAAAGACCTCCAGGGCCTGTCGATGCTTGACCTGCAGAAAAAGCTCAAGGACTCACGCCAGGAACTGTTCAACCTGCGCTTCCAGATGGCGACCGGTCAGCTGCAGAACCACCGCCAGATCCGCCACGTGCGCGAGGACCTGGCGCAGATCCTGACCACGATTCATCTGACCGAGCGCAACCCCGAGTCGGCCGCCGCACCCGAGGCGCCCGCGCCCAAGCCACGGCGACGGCGCGGCGCTGCCACTGAGGAGAAGGCATGACGGACGAACAGGAAGCGATCGAGCGCGCCATGCGCAAAACGCGGACCGGCACCGTCATCAGCGACAAGATGGACAAGACGGTGATCGTCCGCGTGCAGACCCTCAAGGAGCACTCCAAGTACAAGAAGCACATTCGGCAATCGACCAGGTTCAAGGCGCACGACGAGCAGAACCAGTGCAAGGTCGGCGACCAGGTTCGGATCATGGAGACCCGGCCGCTGTCGCACGACAAGCGCTGGCGGGTCGTGGCCATCGTGGAGAAGGCGAAATAGCAGTCGTCATGGTGCAGCAAGAATCGCGGTTGAAGGTAGCGGACAACACGGGTGCGCGTGAGATCCTGTTGATCCGCGTCATGGGTGGCCACTACCGGAAGTACGCCGCCATCGGCGACGTCATCACCGCCGCGGTCACGGTCGCGACCCCCGGCGGGCAAGTCAAGAAATCCGAAGTGGTGAAAGCGGTCGTCGTGCGCACCTCACGAGAATTCCGCCGCACGGACGGCTCGACGATCCGATTCGATGAGAACGCCGCCGTCATCCTCGGCCCGCAGAACAATCCGCGCGGTACCCGCATCTTCGGGCCGGTGGCCCGCGAGCTACGCGACAAGAACTTCATGAAAATCGTTTCCCTGGCACCGGAGGTGCTCTAGATCATGTCCCGGCTTCATCTCGACATTCATCGCGACGACACCGTGCAGGTCATGTCCGGGAAGGACCGTGGCAAGCGCGGCGTTGTCGTTCGCACCGTGCCCGCCTCGGGCAAGATCGTGGTCAAGGGGGTCAACGTGCTGAAGCGTCACCGGAAGGCCAACCAGGAGAAGGGTGGCACCAAGGTGATCCAGGGCGGCATCGTCGACTTCGAGTCGCCGCTCTCCTACTCGAACGTGATGCTCGTCTGCAACAAGTGCGACAAGCCCACCCGCATCCGCAAGACGGTGCTGCCGAACGGGAAGAAGGCAATCGTCTGCGTGAACTGCGGCGAGATCTACGAGCGCGTGAGGGACAAGGTATGAACGTCGCCGCCAAGTCGAAAGCCGTGAAGGCCGCCCCCAGCCCGAAGGGTCCGAGCGTCGTCGCCAGCCCGGCGGGGGCGGAGCTGCGGCTGAAGCAGCGCTACCAGGACAAGATCGTTCCGACCCTGATCCAGCGCTTCGCCTATACCAACGCGCTGCAAGTGCCGCGCCTGGTCAAGGTGGTGGCGAACATCGGGATCGGCGAGTCGATCTCGAACCCCAAGGCGCTCGATGCGGCCACTGCCGATCTGAAGAAGATCACCGGCCAGCAGCCGGTGGTGATGAAGTCGCGCAAGGCGATCGCGAACTTCAAGCTGCGTGCCGGCCTGCCGATCGGCATCAAGGTCACGCTGCGCGGCGCCCGCATGTACCAGTTCGTCGACAAGCTGATCTCGGTCGGGCTGCCTCGAATCCGCGACTTCCGCGGCATCTCGCCGTCCGGTTTCGACGGCCACGGCAACTACACGCTTGGACTGCGCGAACAACTGATTTTTCCGGAAATCGAGTACGACAAGATCGACAAATTGCGGGGCCTCGAGGTCACCTTCGTCACCACGGCACGCACCGATGAGGAGGCGCGCGCCCTGCTGACCGAGGTCGGGTTCCCGTTCAGGAAGTGAGGTATCAGGACTGAGTGGCTAAGAAATCAACCGTCAACCGCGGGCTACGCCCCCACAAGCACGCCGTCTCGCAGCACAACCGCTGCAATCTCTGTGGACGCCCGCGTGCGTACATGCGGAAGTTCGGTATCTGCCGTATCTGCTTCCGCAGCCTGTCCTCGCAGGGGCAGGTGCCGGGCGTGAAGAAGTCGTCATGGTGAGGAGTGAGTCATGAGCACCGATAGCATCGCCGACATGCTGACCAGGATCCGCAACGCGAACACCGCCGGACACGGGCGGGTGGCGATCCCCGCGTCGCGGGTCGGCGTCGAGATTGCGCGCGTTCTCAAAGAAGAAGGCTATATCGCGTCGTACGACGTCGCGACCGTCGAGCAAGGTCAGAAGCTCGACATCACCTTCAAGCCGAAGAGCCCGCGGGGCAAGTCCCTCGCCGGGCTGCGCCGCATCAGCAAGCCCGGGCTGCGCGTCTACGCCCGCAAGACCGAGATCCCTCGTGTCCTGGGCGGCCTGGGAATCGTCATTCTCTCGACGTCGCATGGCGTCATGTCCGGTCAGAAAGCAACCAGGGCAGGCCTCGGCGGCGAGGTCGTGTGTTACGTTTGGTGACCCCATGAGTAGGATTGGCAAGCTCCCGGTCAAGATTCCCACGGGCGTGACGGTCACTGTCTCGGAGCACACCGTCTCGGTCAAGAGCGGCAAGTCGGAGCTGACCCGGGTGCTGAATTCGGCGATGCGCGTCTCGGTCAAGGATGGCAGCGTCCTCGTCGAGCGGCCGAGCGAGTCGAAAGAGCACCGCTCGCTGCACGGCCTGACCCGGACGCTCGTCTGGAACATGATTGAGGGCGTCAGCAAGGGCTACGAGAAGCAGCTCGAGCTGGTCGGCGTGGGGTATCGCGCCAGCCGTCAGGGCGAGGCGCTGGTGCTCAACGTCGGATACTCGCACCCGGTCCGCTACCCGGTACCGGCGGGCATCACGATCGATGTCCCCGAGCCGACGCGGATCAATATCAAAGGCGCGAGTAAAGAAGACGTCGGTCAGGTCGCGGCCGAGGTGCGGAAAATCCGCCCGCCCGAACCCTACAAGGGCAAGGGCATCCTCTACCGCGGTGAGCGCGTCCGACGGAAGGCGGGTAAGACCGGGAAGACCGGCGCCGGAGCCGCGAAATAATGAACAAGATCCCTGATCGTCGCGCGACGCGGATCCGCCGGCACAGCCGGTTGCGGGGCCACCTCGAGGGTGGGCCGACCCGGCCGCGGCTGGCAGTCTTTCGCAGCCTGCACCATGTCTACGCGCAGGTGATCGATGATGCCTCGGGCCGGACGCTGGCGGCTGCCTCCAGTACCGATGCCGACCTGCGCAAGTCGCTCAAGTCGCCATCGAACTCGGAAGGCGCCGCCGCGGTCGGCAAGTCCATCGCCGAGCGTGCCCGCAAGGCGGGCATCGAGAATGTGGTCTTCGACCGTGGCGGTTTCCCGTACCACGGTCGAGTCAAGGCGCTGGCCGAAGCCGCGCGCAGCGCCGGATTGAAGTTTTAAGTGAGAAAAGAGAGAAACACATGAGTTACCAGTACGGAAGAGGCCAATCCGAGTTCACAGAGAAAGTTGTCCACCTGAACCGCGTCGCGAAAGTCGTCAAGGGTGGGCGTCGCTTCTCGTTCAGCGCGCTGGTCGTCGTCGGCGACCAGAACGGGCGCGTCGGCGCTGGCCTGGGCAAGGCCGGCGAGGTACCCGAGGCCATTCGCAAGGCGGTCGAGTCGGCCAAGAAGCACCTGGTGACCGTCCCGATGGTCGGGACCACGATTCCACACGAGATCCGTCTCAAGAAAGGCGCGGCGAAAGTCCTCCTCAAGCCGGCGGCACCCGGGACCGGCATCCGTTCCGGTGGCGCGATGCGCGCCGTGGTCGAGCTGTCGGGGGTCAAGGACATGATCACCAAGTCGCTCGGGACCAACAACCCGGTCAACACCGTCCGCGCGACGATCGCCGCGCTGCAGGCATTGCAGACGGCCGACTCGATCGCGCAGGCCCGCGGCAAGCCGGCCGACGAGATGGCCCGCCTCAGCCGCCGCGGACCCGCGCCAGCCGTCGCGCCGGTCGTGGAGACCCCGGAGCCCGAACCGGAGCCGGTCGCCTGAGCCATGGCGCGCCTGAAAGTGACGTATGTGCGCAGTGTGATCGGGCAGAAGCCCGATCAGGAGCGGACCGTGCAGGCGCTCGGCCTGCGCCGGTTGCATCAGGTAGTCGAGCACGAGGACAGCCCGCAGCTGCGCGGCATGGTCCACAAGGTCCGGCACCTGGTCCGAGTCGAGGAGATCTCGTAATGAAACTGCACGAGCTCCAGCCGTCGCCTGGCTCGCACCACGCGCGGAAGCGCGTGGGCCGCGGTCCCGGCTCCGGCCACGGCAAGACGGCGACCCGCGGCCAGAAGGGTCAGGGTGCTCGCACCTCGGTCAACCTGCCCAAGACCTTCGAGGGTGGCCAGACGCGGCTCACCATGCGCATCCCGAAGCTGCGTGGGTTCCACAACAAGTGGCGCAAGCACTTCGCGGTGCTCAACCTGACCCGCCTGAACCGCTTCGAGGACGGCACCGAGGTCCGGCCTGAGACGCTCCTGGAGGCCGGCATCATCAAAGACGTCGGCGCCGGAATCAAGGTCCTCGGCAGCGGCGACCTCCGCCGCAAGCTGACGATACACGCACACCGGTTCTCGGCCGGGGCCAAGCGCAAGATCGAGGCCGCCGGTGGGACGACTGCCGTGATCGAGGTGCCGGCGCCAATCCGTGAGAAGACGAAGCGGGCCAAGAACCAGCCGAAGCCCGCGCGCCCGGCGGAGACGACAGAGCTCCCCGAAGCCGTCGAGAAAGTCGAGTCGGACCAGGCCGCCCCGCCCAAGGCCTCCAAGAAAGCGAAAGCCGAGCCGAACGAGAAGGGCGAGAAAGACCAGCCGATCCGCGCCACAGGTTCGGAGGATTCCCCGAAAGCGGATAAGGGTAAAAAGAAGAGCTAGGCCATGCTAGAAGCGATCGGCAACGCGCTCCGCATCCCGGAGCTGCGCCGCAAGATTTTGTTCACGCTGGGGCTCTTTCTCGTGTTCCGGATCCTGGCGCACATCGCCGTGCCCGGCGCCGACAAGGCCGCCCTCGACAAGCTGTTCAACAGCAATGCCTTCCTGGGCCTGCTCGATCTGTTCTCGGGAGGCGGGCTCTCGACCTTCTCGATCATCGCCATGGGTGTGAACCCCTACATCAACGCCTCGATCATCATGCAGCTGATGACGGTCGTCTCGAGCCGAATGAAAGAACTCAGCAAGGAAGGCGAGTTCGGTCGGCGGAAGATCACCCGCTGGACGCGATGGTTGACGGTCGCCCTGGGCCTGTTGCAGGCGTGGGGCCTGACGCTGGTCTTCAGCCGCCAGGGCGTGCTGACCAACCTGAATTGGTTCGGGATCATCGAGATCATGGTGACCCTCACGGCAGGCACGGTGATGCTGATGTGGTTCGGCGAGCTGATCACGGAGTACGGCATCGGCAACGGCATCTCGCTGGTCATCTTCGCCGGCATCGTCGGCCGGATTCCGAACACCATCTACAACCTGCTGACCGGTGGTGGCGCCTCGCAGAACCTGGCGCCGCTGCTACTCTTCGCGGCGCTGGCGATCGTGGTGACCGCCTTCATCATCGAGGTGCAGCAGGCGCAGCGAAAGATCCCGATCCAGTCGGCGCAACGGGTGGTTGGCCGCAAGGTCTACCAGGGACGAAGTTCGCACCTGCCCTTGCGCGTCAACCAGGCGGGCGTCATCCCGATCATCTTCGCGATCTCGATCATGTTCTTCCCGGTGATCATCGGCAACTTCCTGGCGACCGCGGCCTCGCCCTGGGGCGATATCTCTCGGGCGCTCCGCACCTACTGGGTGCCGGCCGGTCCCAATATTCCGACCGACATTCTGTATAACTTCGTCTACTTCATTCTGATCTTCGGGTTTACGTACTTTTATACCGCGGTCACCTTCGACCCGGTCGATACGGCGGACTATCTCAAGAAGCACGCCGCCTTCATCCCGGGCATCCGGCCCGGCGTGGCGACGGCGCAGTATCTGGATCGGACCATGACCCGCATCACGTTCGCGGGCGCGCTCTTCCTGGGCGGCGTGACCGTCCTGATCCCGCTTCTGGCCACAGCGCTCACCCGAATACCGACACAGAACATGTACCTTGGCGGGACCGCGATCTTGATTGTGGTCGGCGTCGCGCTCGATACCATGAAGCAGATCGAAACCCAGCTGATCATGCGTCAGTACAAGGGGTTCATCAAGTAGCGACTTCAAGTCGCATCCCTTACCTATGAACCTCATTCTTTTTGGCGCGCCCGGCGCAGGGAAGGGAACGCAGCGCGGATCGCTGATCGATACCTACCAGATCCCGGCGATCGCGACCGGCGACATGCTCCGCGCCCAGCGGCGCGCTGGCACGGCGCTCGGCGATCAAGTCAAGAGCTATATGGACCGAGGCGAGCTGGTGCCGGACGCGCTGATGATCGACATGATCAAAGAGCGTCTGCAAGAGCCCGACGCCAGGACTGGCTTCATCCTCGATGGCTTTCCGCGCACGGTCGCCCAGGCCGAAGCCCTCGATGCGACGCTCGACCAGCTCCGCCGCCGGGTTGACGCGGTGATCTACTTACGCGTCAGCCGGCAGGTGCTGATCGACCGGCTCTCGCACCGGTACAGCTGCCGGACCTGCGACGCGGTCTACAACTTCACGCCCAAACAGGCTCTCGAGGTGTCGCGCTGCACCGTCGACGGCGGCGAGCTCTACCAGCGGCCTGACGACCGGCCCGAGATCGTGGCGCACCGGATCGACGTTTTCCTGAAGCACACCGCACCGCTGATCGATTACTACACCGGGCAACACAAGCTCGAGAACATCGACGGCCAGATGAGCGTCGAGGAGGTCCGTGCCGACATCACGCGCCGCCTGAGCGCGCTCAAAAAAGGGGCCGGTTCCCGATGATCATTTACAAATCGCAGGACGAGATCGAGTTGATGCGCGAGGCGGGCGCGATCCTGGCCGAAACGCTGAGCCATCTGCAGTCACTCGCCCGCCCGGGTGTGACCCTGCTCGATCTCGACCGTGAGGCCGATAAGGTGATTCGGGCTCGTGACTGCATCCCCGGGTTCGTTGGCTACGACGGGTACAAGAACGCCATCTGCACCTCGGTCAATGATCAGGTGGTCCACGGCATTCCGACCAATCGCAAACTTCGCGAAGGCGATTTACTGAGCCTGGACGCGGGCCTGATCTACCGGGGCTTCTGGGCCGATGCCGGCCTGAGTGTCGGGGTCGGGAAAGTCTCGCCCGAGGCCCAGCGGCTGATGGACGTCACCCGGGAGTCACTGGCGATCGGCATCGACCAGGCACGCGATGGCAACCGGATCGGCGACATCAGCGCCGCGGTGCAGCGCCACGTCGAAGCCGCCGGCTTCTCCGTGGTCCGCCAGTTCGTCGGGCACGGGATCGGCCGGGACATGCATGAGGACCCCCAGGTCCCCAATTTCGGCATTGCTGGCCGGGGACCCATGCTCAAACCCGGGATGGTGCTGGCGATCGAGCCCATGGTCAACGCCGGCAGCCCCGAGGTGGCCCTCTTGGGGGACGGCTGGACGGTCGTGACGGTCGATCACTCTCTGTCTGCCTACTTTGAACACTCCGTGGCAATTACCGCGGAGGGCCCCGAGATCCTGACGGTCTCGAAGAAGGCCCTCCCGGCACGCTCATGATTAGCCTCGCATCTCCTGTGGTATGCTATTTGTTCGTGCGCCGGAAATCCGGCGATTTCACCATGGGCAATTGCCAGTGGTGAGTATTGTCGTCGGACGAGTGGTAGAGCCGATGCCCAACGCGCTCTACCGTGTCGAGCTCGAGACCGGCCACAGGATCGTGGCACACGTGGCGCCGGCCGCGCGGCTTCGGTTTCTCCGGGTGATCCCGGGTGACCGCGTCCGCGTCGAGGTGTCAGCGCTCGATCCGGGCCGTGGTCGAATTACGCGAAAAGAATCGTAAGTCAATCGAGAGAGTGAGCAGCAATGAAAGTTCGTGCGTCGGTCAAGAAAATATGTTCGAAGTGCAAGGTCATCAAGCGTGGCGGCGCAGTGCGGGTCATCTGCGTGACGCCGAAACACAACCAGAGACAGGGCTAGGAGGGTAAATGGCGCGGATCGCCGGCGTTGACATTCCTCGCGAAAAGCGTGTCGAGATTGCGCTGACCTACATCTTTGGTGTCGGCCCCCATACCGCCCGGCGCGTCCTGACGATCGCCAACATCGACCCGAACTTGCGCGTCAAGAATCTCAATGACGAGCAGGTGGGCCGCCTGCGCGACGTCATCGACAAAGAAGCCAAAGTGGAAGGCGAGCTGCGTCGCGAGATCGCGCTCAACATCAAGCGGCTGATTGAAATTGGCACCTACCGCGGCCTGCGTCACCGGCGTGGCCTTCCGGTTCGCGGCCAGCGCACCCGCACCAATGCGCGCACCCGTCGTGGCCCCCGCAAGACCGTCGGCGTTCGTAAGAAGGCCGAGGCAAAGAAGTAAGGCATGCCAAAGAAGAAAGTCGTCCGCACCCGGCGTCGCGAAAAGAAGCACGTCACGGTGGGCCAGGCGCATATCCAGTCCACGTTCAATAACACGGTCGTTTCGTTGACCGACGCGCAGGGCAACGTGCTCGCCTGGGGCAGCGCCGGCAGCCAGGGCTTCAAGGGCTCGCGCAAGAGCACGCCCTTTGCCGCGCAGATGACGGCTGAAGCAACCGCGCGGCGCGCCATGGAACACGGCCTCAAGCAGATCGAGATCTTC
>VBIS01000252.1:2856-3917 GCA_005880605.1 Chloroflexota bacterium | reverse complement strand
CGCTTCACCATCATCGGCGCGGTCGAGGAAGAGGGCAGCTCGCGTGGCGCGCGTCACCTCGTGAATCGCAAAGCACCGGACCAGCTCGTGATCCTGGAACCGAGCGGCTGGGACGCGGTCACGCTCGGCTACAAGGGCAGCCTCAAGGTGCGCTACCGCCTGTCGAAGCCAATGGGCCACGGAGCTGGACCCAACGAGAGCGCGGCCGACCAGGCAATCGCGTTCGTTCGGAGGGTTCAGGACTATGCGGGGGCCCCCACCCTACCCTCCCCCGCAAGCGGGGGAGGGAAAGAGACCGCCTCGACCGCAAGCGGGGGAGGGAAAAAGAGCCTGGATGCCTTCGAGCGGCTTGACGCCCGCATCCTTCGCTTCCATGCCGATCATGACGGCTTCAAAGACACCGCCGCCATGACGGTCGGCTTTCGGCTGCCGCCCAATTTCGATGTGCCGTCGTTTCAGGAAGAGTTGGGAAAATGGGCCGAGGGCGCGGAGCTGCGCTTCGAATACGCCGATGCCGCCGTGCGGGCGGAGAAGAACACCCAGGTGGTACGGGCCTTTCTCAAGGGCATCCGCGACACGGGCGGCATGCCGAGGTTCAAGATGAAGACAGGAACCTCCGATATGAACATCCTGGCCCCGGTCTGGGGCTGCCCGACGCTCGCCTACGGACCCGGCGATTCGAAGCTCGACCACACGCCGGACGAGGCGATGGACCTCGAGGACTTCGCGCGTGGGGTCGACGTGCTGACCTCAGCGCTCGGCCAGCTGGCGCGATGAAAGCGGCGGTCATCGGCGGCGCCGGATACGCCGGCGGTGAGCTGCTCCGTCTCCTCCTCTCACATCCTGAGATCGAGGTCACGCAGGTCACCTCGGAGCGACTTGGTGGGAAGTTCGTCCATACCGTGCACCCGCACCTGCGGCGGCGGACCGAGTTGAAATTCCAGGCGCGGGCTGCCCTGCAGCCGGTCGACGTCCTCTTCCTGGCGATGCCACATGGCCAGACCAGCCGCGAGATCGACCAGCTGCAGTCGTTCGCACCCACCATCATCGATCTCTCGGCC
>VBIS01000252.1:0-2674 GCA_005880605.1 Chloroflexota bacterium | reverse complement strand
CAGCATCGCACCATCCTCATCGCAGCGGCGAGATGCGCTCCTTCGCTCCAACCTCACATCGGCACACCGCCGAGATCATCCAGGAGCTTGACCTCCAGTCGCCCAACGGACACGGGCCCAATATCGCCTTCTCGGCGACCGCGGTGGAGGCCGTCCGTGGCATCCTGGTCACCGCCCACGTCTTCCTCAAAGACGACCTGTCCGAGAAGGACCTCTGGAAGATCTACCGGGCGGCCTACGCCGATGAGCCGTTCATGCGGATCATCAAGGAATCGCAGGGCATCCATCGCTATCCAAATCCGAAGATTCTGTCCGGCACCAACTACACCGATGTCGGCTTCGAGCGCGACCCGCACTCGCGTCGCGTGGTCGTGATGAGCGCCCTCGACAACCTGATGAAGGGCGCCGCTGGCCAGGCAGTGCAGGCGCTCAACGTCCGATTCGGGTGGGACGAGCGGACCGGCCTCGATTTCCCAGGCCTGTACCCCATTTAGCCGTGCTGGTCATCAAGATCGGCGGCAGCCTGACCGAGTTCGATCCATTGCTCCGCGATGTCGCCGCCTGCCAGGAGTCGCTGGTCCTGGTCCACGGCGCCAACAAGGAACTGAACGAGCTTTCCGCCCGGCTCAACCATCCACCCCGGATGGTCACCTCCGAACGGGGTGAGATCAGCCGATTCACCGACGCGATCACGATGGATCATTTCCTGATGGCCTACGCCGGCAAGCAGAACAAGCGCATCGTGGAGCGGCTCCGGGCGCTCGGCGCGAGCGCGGTCGGCCTTACGGCGATGGACGGCGGCATCGCGATCGGACGGCGCAAGCCCGATCTGCGCATCAAGGAGGGCGACAAGATCAAGCTCCTGCACGGTGACCACAGTGGCAGCATCGAACGAATCGAGCCGAAGCTCCTGCGACTGCTGCTGGAGAACGGCTACCTGCCGGTAATCACCCCGCCCGCGATCAGCCACGACGGCGTTGCGATCAATGTCGACGGCGACCGGCTGGCGATGGAGATCGCGACCGCGCTCAAGGCCGAGCGTTTGCTGATCTTTGCCGACACGCCAGGGTTCATGCGCGACATCAGCGATGAGCGGAGCGTGATCCCGCTGATCCATCTCGACGAGGTCGAGAAGGTCGCCGAGTACGGCAAAGGCCGTGCACGCGTCAAGCTGCTGGCCGCCGCCCAGGCGATCCGTCGCGGCATCCAGGCGGTCGGCCTGCTCGACGGTCGTGGCGAGCATCCCCTGACGCGCGCCTTCGAAGGAGCTGGGACATGGGTGACCGCGTGAAGCTCGAGACCCGACTGCAATCGATTCCGTTGCATGCGGATCGCGGCATCAGCCTAGCCCGGGGTGAAGGCCGCTATTTGTGGGACGACCGCGGCCGGCGCTATCTCGATCTGATGACGAATTACGGTGTCAATCTTCTGGGACACGCCCATCCACAGGTGACCGCGGCCATCGACCGGCAGGCCGCCTTGCTGACCAACGCGCACCAGAGCTTCGACACACCGGCCCGCCAGGCGTTTCTCGAGGTGCTCGCCGGATTTCTGCCGCCCTCGTTGAGCCGGATCTCGTTCGCAAACTCCGGCGCGGAAGCAGTCGAGGCGGCGATGAAGTACACCCGGGTCGCAACCGGCCGAACGGGGATCATTGCCACCCATCGCGCCTATCATGGCCGGACCTTCGGCGCGCTGTCGGCGACGTCCGATGCGAAGTACCGCGATCCCTTCATGCCAATGCTGGGGGGCGCCCAGCACGTCCCCTTCGACAATCTCCCGGCGATGGCCGAGGTCATGAACGACTCGATCGCCGCCGTCATCATCGAACCGATCCAGGGAGAAGGGGGAATCCGCGTACCCGCCGACGGTTATCTCAAGGGACTGCGCGAACTCTGCACGGCACACGGCGCCCTGCTGATCTGCGACGAGATTCAAACCGGCTTTCGGACGGGAGCGCCGCTTGCGTTCACCCGAGAAGGCATCGTGCCCGACATCCTGTGCCTTTCCAAGTCCATCGCCAATGGCCTGCCAATCGGGGTGACGATCGTGACCGAAGCGATCAGCGAACGGGTTCCCAAAGGCAGCCACGGCGGCACCTTCTCCGGCAATCCGCTGGTCTGTGCGGCGGGCGCGGCCACGCTTGAGGTTCTCGCCGATGAACGCCTTCACTCCCGGGCGGCCGAGAAGGGCCAGCGCTTCAAGGAGCGCGTCGGCAAACTCGGACTCAGTCAGATCCGCGAGGTGCGCGGGCGGGGTCTGTTGCTGGCCGTCGAGCTGAAGAAACCCGCGACGCCGGTCATCAAGACAATGCAGGAGCGCGGCGTGCTGGTGTTACCGGCTGGGGGCACCGTGATCCGGTTCCTTCCCTCGATCCTGATCGAGGATGCCCAGCTCGACGAGGGCGTCGACGTGCTGGCGGCCGCCCTGCGCCAGGGCCCTAACCCGCCTTAGATCTCCGGGACCGCCTGAGGATCCGAACCCAATCGGGTTGCGGCTCGCCTGTCCAAGTCTTGCGCCAAGCCTTTGGCATTGCCAAGCTTCCAGGGTCCCTAGCAACCCGACATTTCTCCCTCTAACCGCGATTCCCCCCCAGCGCTGCGCGATGTATACTGCATACATCGTGATGAGGCGGACGCAGATCTATCTGGAGGACGCGCAGCGACGCAAGCTT
>VBIS01000251.1 GCA_005880605.1 Chloroflexota bacterium | reverse complement strand
TCCCGCGATGAGCCTCTTCGGCCTGGATTCGTCGGCGGCCATGTTGAGCCTTGCCAGAGACCGCCTCGCCCGCTTCGGGGAACGCGTCAAGCTTGTAGAGGGCGACCTGATTTCGCTGGATCGCGTCGAAGCGCCCACCAAAGTCGCCGCGGCGATCGCCGTGCAGTCGCTACACCACCTCGATGAAGCCCAGTATCGCGGCACGGTTGGGTGGACCTTCGAGCACCTGGGACCCGGCGGATGGTTCTTCATCATCGATCGGCTGGCGATCCCGTCGGAGACGCTCTACTCGCCCTTCTACGGGCTTCGCGAGCGGCAGGGGCAGGCTCCGAACCCGCCCGATTGGCCGGGCTACCTGGAATGGCTCGCGGTCAATGGCGATCGCCCGTTGCCGGTGCAGGGCATCTTGCGGCTGCTCGAGGCCGCTGGATTTCAGGCCGCCGCGCTCGACGTGCGCGGCGATCGCGGGATGCTGATTGGCCGGCGTCCCTCAACCTGACCAGCAACCAGTTCTCGGCCTCATTTATTAGTCTTGGTTCAGCCGAATGAACACGAGTCTTCTCGTTGCTTTCCTTGTGACCACCACGATCGCAATGGTTGTGCCTGGGCCTGACATGCTTTTCGTGCTCGCCATCGGATTCCGCGGCGGTCCACGGCTCGCACTGCTCGCAACCTCGGGTGTCGCCACTGGCGAGGCCATTCACATAACCCTCGCCGCCGCCGGTCTCTCCGCGCTCTTCCTAACCTTCCCGTCAGCCTTCACTGCCGTGCGAATCGCAGGCGCTATCTATCTCCTTTACCTCGGCATCCAGAGCATCAGGGGACGCGGGGGGCTCCGCGCCGGCGAAAGAACTCCTCCGCGAGCACAGGCGGGCCGAACCTACCTGCAGGGCCTCCTCACTAACCTGGGCAATCCCAAGATGATCACGTTCACGATCGCCTTCTTGCCGCAGTTCGTCGACGCACAGCTTGGCCATGTGTGGGTGCAGTTCCTGGTTCTGGGCGCGATCTTCCTCGTGTTCGAGTTCGCAGTCGACGGTACCGTTGGCATTTTCGCCGGCCGAATCGGCCGCCTGCTCGAGCAACGGAAGGCCCGCCGTGGGCTTGAGGTAGCGACCGGTTCGATCTTTATCGGGCTCGCCGCGCGGCTAGCGCTCGAGAAACGCTAAGGCTCGTACGGTCGTCGCCGTCGGTCAGCCCTAGTCGACCTCGAACATGACGTCGTCGACGTAGCAGTACATCCAGTTCTCACCGCGCTCGAGCGACTTGACGATCGGATGGCTGGTGGCGCGAAAGTGCTTGGTCGCGTGCTTGTTCTTGGACGAGTCGCAGCAGCCGACATGGCCGCAGACCTCGCACAAGCGCAGGTGAACCCAGGTGTCCCCCATCTTCAGACACTCCTCGCAGCCCTTGGTTTTCGGCTTTGGATTGCGAATCAGCTCGAGGTGCGTGCAGACCTGTGTTGTAGCCAACGTCGATGCCTCCTTTCCGGCTAAGCCGGGGTCGCCAGCTGGTCGGCGGTCTCAAACTGCCGCGAGTACAGTCGCGCGTACAACCCATTCTGCTTGAGCAGGTCGGCATGCCGCCCCTGCTCCACCAGCTCGCCATGATCCATCACCAGGATGATGTCGGCGGCAAGAATCGTCGAGAGCCGGTGCGCGATGACGAGCGAGGTCCGACCCATAAAGAGCGGGCGCAACGCCACCTGGATCAAGTGCTCGGACTCGGAGTCGAGGTTGGAGGTCGCCTCGTCCAGGATCAGCACGCGCGGATTCTTGAGAATGACGCGGGCAATGGCAACCCGTTGCTTCTCGCCGCCGCTCAGCCGGTGGCCGCGTTCCCCGACGACGGTGTCGTAGCCCTCCGGCAGTGACTGAATGAAATCGTGGATGTACGCGGCCCTGGCCGCGGCGACCATCTCGGCCTCCGTCGCATCCGGCCTGGCATACATCAGGTTCTCGCGGATTGAGGCATGGAAGAGAAACGTGTCCTGGAAGACCATGCCCATCTGGCGCCCCAGCGACTCGAGTGTGAGGTCGCGGACATCCTGGCCGTCCAGCCGAACCGCCCCCAGTTGCGGGTCGTAGAAGCGAGGCAGCAGGCTCGTGATCGTGGTCTTGCCAGCGCCGGTCGGTCCAACCAGCGCGGCAAGCTGACCGGGCTCGATCGTAAAGGACACGTCCTTGATCGCCGGCCGATCGCTGCTGCCGTAGCGGAATGTCACCTGATCGAACTGAACCTGTCCGTGCGCCTGCTCGAGATGGAGCGCCTGGGGCTTCTGGCCGATGGTGACCGGCAGGTCCATGTACTCAAAGATGCGCTGGAAGAGAGCGAGTGATCCCACAACGTTGACTTGCATGTTGGCCAGCGAGCCGACCGGGCCATAGAGGCGCGCCAGCAAGACGGTGGCAAAGGTGACCACGGTGCCCAGCGATTCCTGGCCGGTCACGACGAGGTAGCCGCCGAACAGCCAGAGGACGGCCGGGCCGGCCGTCCCGAGCACGCCCATCAACATGAAGAACCAGCGGCCGATCATCGACTGCCGGATGTTGAGCACGCGCAGGTCGTCGTTGAGCTGGCGGAAGCGGAAAGTCTCGGCGGCCTGCCGGACGAACGCCTTGACCAGCTGCATGCCTGAAATCCCGAGCGTCTCCTGCATGTAAGCGGTCATTTCCGAGAGTTTTCCCTGCGTCGCCTTGCGAGCCTGAAAGGTCGCCTTGCCGACCCGGAGGGTGGGGAGCAGGAAGGCGGGCAGGACGACGAGCGCCGCGATCGTTAGCTTCCAGTCGAGCG
>VBIS01000108.1 GCA_005880605.1 Chloroflexota bacterium | reverse complement strand
AAGGTTCTTCTCGAAATCCTGATTTCGATCTTCCTCCACCCCCTCGCCTTTGTCCTGGCGCTGATCAATATCATGGGGCGCGACGATCTCACCGGAGGCCAGAAGGTGCTCTGGGCGATTGTCTGCATTCTCTGGGGCATCGGCCCGATCCTTTACTTCCTGGTTGGCGGCGGCGAGCTCTGGTAATCGATCAGACGATCGCGCGCAGCACGTTGGTGGCGCCCGCGATCTGCAGGGGACCCAAGCCAAGCTCCGCTTCAATCGCGCGCGTGGCGCGTTCGAGCAACCTGGCTCTGTCGTCGCGCGAGAGGCGCTCGAGCCGGATTGCCATCGACCACCAGCCGGCAGACATGTCGATAAAGTGCTGCGGACTCGCCCAGGTCGTCGATTCCTCGTAGCGCACGACGTCGGCCGCACTGAAGCCGGCCTGCTTCGCGATGGCGGCAAAGGTCTCTTCATCCTCAACCATCCGTCGCGTCGCGAACTGGTCGCGCGCCTTCGGCGCCGGCGGCAGCGCGCCGCCGATAGCCCGCTCGAGGATGGCTTGCGCCCGGCTGGGCTGCGACGGATCGACAGGGACGCTGGCTGCCATCCGTGCGCCGGGCTTGAGGACGCGCCGGGTTTCAGCGAGTGCACGGCGGAGGTCGGGAACGAACTGAAAGCCATGCCCGCAAACAGCGGCATCGAAGCTGCGGTCGGGGAAACGAAGGTCCTCCATGTCCATCAGCTCGAACCGCATGGGGAGGCCGGGCGGCGCACCCTGCCTGGCCAGGTCGATCATTCCCGTCGCGAGATCGATCCCGACGACCTCGCCGCCGGGCGAGACCGACTCGGCGATGGGGTAGGTAAGAGTTCCTGGGCCGCAGGCCAGATCGAGGATCCGCTTGCCGGGCGTTGGCTCAACCCACTCGATCACCGCGGTGCGGCCATGGGCCTCGCCGCGCGCCATCACCTCGTCAAGGCGTTGTTTATAGGCGGCCGCAACGCGGCTGAAGGTGCTGGGGTAGAGGTCCTTGGCGGCTCGCTCGTCCAAATAAAAAGGGCGGGAGCCGAGCTCCCGCCCCTCAGCATAATCAGTCGTTAGTCGGCATCAGCTTCGGTTTTACAGGGCGCCGGCGTCGTCTGGATAACTGTGATCTGGATCGTCTCTGTGATCGTGATCAGCACGGTCTGGCAGGTCACCGTGATGGTGCCGGTCGAGTGCCCGTCGCCCAGGGCGATGATCGCGATGGTGTTGAACTCGGCGAGCTCGTTCTCTTCGTCCTGCGGCGTCATGAACTTGAGTTTGGCGAAGCGAGCCTGGTCGCTCTTGATCGCGGCGACGATCGGCGCGACGCTGCCGTGAATCTGCGACTTCGCCGTCGCCAGCTGCGGCTGGACCTTGGCGGCGACCTTCGAAGTGGTGACGGCCTGCGTCACCTGCGTGGTGCATGAGGACTCGGTCGCATTCAGCTTGGTGATCAGGTCATCACCGGCTTTCTTGACGGCGCTGACCAGCACGATTTTCGAGTGCTCGTCGGCGGGCTGGATCACGGCAACCGTGTTGTGGTCGTCGTGCGAAACGATGATCAGGGTCGTGGGGACAGCCGCAACGGTCAGCACGCTCACCGCGGTGACGGTGATGATCCGTTCGCTGATCCACGTGGTCAGGATGGTGAACATTACGTAAGGCCTCCTTGAGGATCCAGTCCTCTGGAAGGATGAACGTCGGATAAAAGCCCGCCATCGACGCCCGAAGGCGCCCGTTACCGGCTCGTACCGGGGTGGTCAAGCGGCGCGACGCCACCGTGGGTGGCCCGTCACTTCAGGGCGTCCCGGCGGTGCCGGCTTTGTGTTGACGCCTAAACTTGAGCGCGGCTATACTTCTGCGCAATATGGGCTCCAGGCAGAGGGGGTGCAATCCAGTTGTCGGAGATCAAGGTTCGCGAGAATGAGACCTTTGAGGCCGCCCTTCGCCGCTTCAACAAAAAGATCAAGCAGAACGGTGTGCTCTCGGAAGTCCGCCGGCGTGAGCACTACGAAAAGCCCAGCGTAAAGCGCAAAAAGAAGATCGCGGCGGCGCGCAAGCGGCGGGCTCGTACCACGTAATCCGACCCGCCGAAAGGCCGAGGCGATCCTGGTGAACACATGAGGCAGCGCGGCTCCTCAGCGCTCGATCAACTCCGCCGGCGCGGGCGCCTGTTCGCTCGCGATCTTCGGCTCGGGCACATCGGCGCCGGTCGTCGCTGGCCGCCGTATGTGCGGTCGGCGGCGATCACGCTGGTGCTGGCGCTTGCCACCGCGCTCGTGGTGGCCCAGAACTTCCTGCCCAACCGCCTCAACCTTCGCGCCGGTGACGTGGCGACCCAGGACGTGGTAGCGCCACGCTCAGTTCGGTTTGAAAGCCAGACCAAGCGGGAGGAGGCGAGGACCGCCGCGGCAACGCAGGTATCCGACCAGTTCGACGGATCGATCGCCAGCCAGCAGCGACAGGCGATCGATTCGCTCGCAACCAAAGTTGCCGAGCTGCGCGCATCCTCGAGCTCGGGGCCGGACCGGTCGGCCCAGCTGAGCCTGCTGGAACCGCAGCTGAGCGATGCCCAGCGCCAGTACCTTCTCCAGGCGGACGAGGGCACGGTGGCCACGATCTTCAAGAGTGGGGGCGACATCCTGCAGGCGCTGGAGAGCAATGGCATCAAAGCCGACACCCTGAACAGCGCGCGCGACTCAGCCCAGACGCGAGCGGCCGCGCTCCACCTTGACGCCACCGGTGCCTCGGTGGTGACGACGCTGGTCCGCGCCCATCTGAAGGTGAACTTCCTGCAGGCCGAAACCGAGCTGAAGCGGCAGCAGGCGCGAGATGCCGTGCCCGCGGCCTTCCTAACCGTCGGCCAGGGGCAGACGATCATCCGCTACGGCGATCAGGTCACACCCTTCCAGTTGGAAGAGGCGCAGGCGGTCGGGCTGCTCGCGCCCACGACCGACTGGGCTCGCATCCTGGCTGTCTTCATGCTGGTCATCATCCTGTTCGCCGTCGCGTTGGGCTACCTGGGGCAGTTTCGGCCCGCCATTCTGCGCGATCCACGACAACTGGCGACACTCGGCGGGCTGATGCTGGTGCTGCTAATCGTCGCCAAGGTTGTGGTGCCGCTCAATCCCAACGCGCAGTACATGGTGCCAATGGCGGCGGTCGCGCTGCTGGTGGCTGCCTTGATGGACACCGGCCTCGGCATCATCGTGGCCCTCGCTGTGGGCTTGCTGACCGGCATCATCGCCGACAACGTCCTGCCGCTCACCCTCGTCGGCTTCCTGGGTGGCGCCATTGGGTCAATCTACGTCCACCGGCTGGAACGGCTCGGTCAGTGGGTCACCGCCGGCATCCTGGTGGCCGGGGCCCAGTTCGTGACGCTGGTCTCGCTCTCCCTGATCGAGCGTCACCAGTCGCTCGATGAGATCCTGGCGATCGGCACCCTCGCGCTCGTCAACGGCCTGGTCTCGGCCCTGATCGCGGCCGGATTGCTGCCCTTCCTCGGAGAGATCACGCAGGTCATCACGCCGATGAAACTGCTCGAGCTGATGACGCCCAACAACCCGCTGTTGAAGCGACTGATGGTGAGCGCGCCGGGCACTTACAACCACTCGATCGTGGCGGCCAACCTGGCGGAAGCGGCGGCCGAAGCGGTCGGCGCGAACCCGGTGCTGGCGCGGGTCGGCTGCTATTTCCACGACATCGGCAAGATTCGCCGGCCGCACTTCTTCGTCGAGAACCAGGCGGACATCGGCAACATCCACGAGAACCTGTCGCCGACCACGAGCTCCGACATCCTCAATGCCCACGTCACCGAAGGTGTTGAGCTGCTCAAGCAGTACCGCTTCCCGATGGCGATCCGGGAAATCGTGCAGCAGCACCAGGGCACCACGGTCAAGCGCTACTTCTACCGACAAGCGCTCGAGCAGGGACTCGACGTCCGGGAGGACGACTTCCGCTATCCGGGTCCGCGGCCGCGGTCCAAGGAGGCGGCCATCGTCATGATCGCCGACACCATCGAGGCCTCGGCCCGCACCCTGAAGGATCGCAGCACCGAAGGCATCCGCGACCATGTGCACCGGATGATCCAGGGATTCATCCGGGACGCCCAGCTGGACGAATGCGACCTCTCCTTCCGCGACCTGCACCTGGTCGAGGAGGCGATGTCAAACATGGTGGTCAGCATCTACCACGCCCGGATCGAGTACCCCGCCCCGGTCCAGGAGGCGGCGAGGTCCGGCGAGGCCGTCGACACCACGGGGGGCGGTCACGACGGCACCCTCGACGCCGAAGACAAGACGATCCCGTTGCCTCGGCCGTCCGCACGCCCACGGCCTAGTCCGTCGTAAGCTCCACCCTGCCGTCCCCCGCGAGCGGGGGAGGGGGAATACGATGCGGGGGGAGAGGATCCTGCATGCGCAATTTTGGGCGCCTGGTTCCGATGTGTAAGCAGTGTTCCTTTCAGGATCGGTGATCGTGCTTGCCTACGTCGCGGCGGCTGCCGTGATCATCCCCGCCATCTCGATGATGGGCTTCGGCCGGGTGCCGCGGTTTCTTCGCCGGGGTGCGGACCCGGGCAAGGCGCGGACCCGGATGGAGGGTGGCGGCCTCTTGTTGATCGGCGCCTTCATCCTGACCGATGCGCTGGCTGCCGATCTCGGCCGGCGGTCAGAGGTTCCGCAGGACTGGATCCTGCTGGTCTGGGTCCTGCTGGCCGGGGGCCTGATCGGGATCCGCTACCTGGCCGGCCGCTCCGGCTCCGGCACCAAACCCACCGCGTAACCGCCCCGCAGCCCGGTTACGATACTCGCGTGCTCATCCAGATGAGCCGTTGGGGTCCGGCATCACTTGCCGCCGGCGTGGATCTGGCCAGGCTCGAGACGGTGCTGCAAGCGGGGGCGCGGATGCTCAAGGTCCCTGACCAGACGGTGACGGTGTTGACGCTCACGGGTGATGCCCATCTTCAGGAATACAACCGACGCTACCGGGGACTCGATGAGCCGACGGATGTGCTCGCCTTTGCCGCGCAGGAAAAGCCCGCCGACCAGCGCTTCCAGGCGCCGCCTGGCACCGAGCTCTGGCTGGGTGACATCGTGATCTCCTTGCCGCGCGCCCGGCAGCAGGCGCGCGAGGCCCACCACCCGGTCAACGATGAGGTTCGACTACTCGCGGTGCACGGGTTCCTGCACCTGCTTGGCTATGACCATGCGGAACCGGACGAGGAAACCGCGATGACGGCCCTCACCAACAAGATCCTGAAGGCCGCACCGTGACCCCGCGATCCGACGCCGAGTTCGAAGCGGAGCGGATTGGCAGCCCGAGCCGGGCGCGCCGCGTCGACCTGCGGCGGACGCTCTACAGCTTCCGTCATGCCGGCCGCGGCATCGCCTGGGCGCTCTCGACCCAGGCAAACCTGCGCGTGCACTTCATCGCGGCAGTGGTCGTGCTGATCGGGGCCCTGGTGCTGCGCTTTTCGGCGATCGAGTTCGTCGGCCTCGTCCTCTGCTTTGCCGTTGTGATCGCCGCCGAACTCTTCAATACCGCACTCGAAGTGCTGATCGATTACGCCTGGCCTGAGCACCACCCGATGATCGGCCGTGCCAAGGATGTCGCGGCTGCCGCGGTCCTGATGGCCGCCGCCGGCGCCGCGGTGGTTGGGATCCTCCTATTCGCGCGCCACATCTTTCGCCTGTCGTGACCTCCGCCGCGGAGGTCGTGAAGGCCGCCCTGGACGCACTCGAGGCGAGGGACTGGGACGGGTTCGCCAGCCGGCTGCACCCTGATGTCGTGCATCGGACGCCGGGGGTCCCCGAGCCCATCCTGGGACGCGATGCCTTCATCATGATCAGCCAGCAGGCGGTGGCGCGGGCGCCCGACGTCAGCTTCGAAATCGAGCGGCTGGTCACGGAGGGCGACACCGTGGTCGTGATCGGGGAATGGACCTTTACCGGTGCGGACGGCAGAGTCCGCCAGCCGTCCGTCAGCGTGATCGATCTTCAGGATGGGCTGATCTGGCGGGATTTGGAGTATCTCGGCCTGGCAACCTGAAGCCCCCACCCTATCCTCCCCCGCAAGCGGGGGAGCGGACTGGGCAACTGCCCTCCCCCGCAAGGGGGGAGGGAACGAGGCGGTTACATCCCAGTGACCGCGCGAATCGCCGTGATCGACGACGAGGCGCCCAATCGCATGTACCTCCAGACCCTGCTCGGCACCGCGGGCTTCGAGGTGCAGGTGGCCGCGGGCGGGAACGAAGGCATCGCCCTGGTCGAGAAAGAGCGCCCCGACCTGGTGCTCCTCGACCTGATGATGCCGGAGGTCGATGGTTTCTCAGTGTGCGAGCGCATCCGGAAAGGGCCGGCGGGCGCCTGGACACAGATCGTGGTGCTGTCCGCCCTGGACGCGGTCGATGGGAAGATTCGGGCGCTCGAGCTCGGCGCCGACGATTATCTAGTGAAGCCGGTCGAGTCGCGCGAACTCGTCACCCGGATCAAGGGGATGATCGATCGCGCCGGCCGCTTGCGCCAGCAGGGGTCGCAGGCGCGCGGCCGGCTGACCGTCGTCGCCGGCGCCAAGGGCGGCATCGGCACCAGCACCATCGCCATCAACCTCGCCGCTTCGGAGGCGATTGGGAAGGGCGCCGAGGCGGTGGTGCTGGCCGACCTCGCCGTTCCGGTTGGGACCCTGGGCAGCATGCTCAATATCCAGGCGCCCGAGCGATGGGCGTGGGGAGAGGCCCTTGCCGGCGGCGCCAGCGCCCATCGTCTCTCGAGCTATCTGATGCACAGTCCGCAGGTTCCGTTTCAACTGCTTCCCGGCGTACGTCGCGGATCCGCGTACCGCGAGGTCTCGCCCGATGCCATTAGCGACTTCGCGACCTCGCTGCGCGGGCTGGGAGAAGTGATCGTGGTCGACCTCGGCAATCAGCCGTCACCGTTCGCGCCGTCGCTGCTGCGCGAGGCCGACGTGATTTGCATCGTGGTCGAGCCCGAGGTGATCTGCGTCGAGCTCACCGGCTCGTTCCTGGACCGGCTGCGGGCGACCGGAATCCTCAGCCATCGCATCCGGCTGGCGATTTCGAATCCGCACGGCAGCCTGCAGCTGAGCCGCACCGAGGTGGCGGCGACCCTGAAGATGGAGGCGGCGGCGATGATCCTCTACCAGCGCGATGAGTTCTCGGCGGCGAGCAAGCGACGCCTGCCCATCGTCGTCCAGCAGCCGCAAGGTCCCGCCGCCGTGCAGTTCAAAGAGTTGACGCAAGCGTTGGCCGCCGTCTGAGGATGAAGTCGGGCGGCGTCGAAGTAAAATGACCGCATTCCAGTCTCTTCTGCCGTAGAACCGCGCCGTCGCGCCGTTCTACAGGTCTCCGCTCTCCAGTACCCCGAATTCCGGCGCTATTACGTCGGCCAGGCGGTGTCGGTTGTCGGCACCTGGATGCAATCGGTGGCGGCCGCCTGGCTGGTACTGCAGCTCTCGCACAACTCGGCGTTGGCCCTTGCCCTATTCGGCGCCTTCAGCTACGGTCCGGTGCTGCTCTTCGGCCTCTACGCGGGCACCATCGTCGACCGTTTCGCGCATCGAGACGTTCTCCTGCTCACGCAAGCGATCTCACTGATCGGTGCCGTCCTCTATGCGGTACTGACGGGGGCGCACAGCATCACGCTTCCCATCGTCATGACGCTGGCCGCGGTGCTTGGCGTCAACCAGGCCCTCTATTTTCCCGCGCGACAGGCGACGGTCCTGGAGATGGTGGGTCGCGGCGAGCTCGCGAGCGCGGTTGCGCTCAATTCGATCGCATTCAACCTGGCGCGTGTCATCGGTCCGGCGCTGGGCGGCATCGTGATCGCGACCCTCGGCGTGTCGGCCTGCTTCTGGCTCAATGCGCTGAGCTACCTCGGCGTGATCGTGGCCTTGCTCACGATTCGTCGCCGCCCGCTGACCGCCGGACCGCCGCAGACCGCGATCCAACTGATCGGCGAGGCGCTGGGCTACGTGGTGCGCACGCCGACGCTGACGGGGTTGTTCCTGCTGCTCTTCATCGCCGGCACCTTTGGCGCGAATTTCAACCTGGTGCTGCCGCTCTTCACGCGCGTCGTCCTGCACGCTAATGCCGACACCCTCGGCTACCTCTTCGCCGCGCAGGGCATCGGGTCGTTGGTCGGCGCCATTACGGTGACGCTCGCCGGCGGCTTCCTGCTCGAGCGGCGCCGCATCGTTCTCGGTGCGTTGCTCTTCGCGGCGATGGAGCTGATCTTTTTGATCGTGCCTGGCTTCACGCAGGCGGTCATCCTGTTGCTCGTCGTCGGCTGGTCGTTCGCCGTCTACTCGATCGGCACCAATACCCTGGTGCAGCTGCGCGCGCCCGACCGGATGCAGGGCCGCATGGTCAGCCTCTACTCCATGCTCTTCATCGGGGTGACGCCCATTGGCAACGTGTTCGCCGCCGTCGTGGCGCATTTCCTCGGACCGTCGGCGGCCGTCTGGCTCGGGGGCGCGCTCACTGGCGTGGGCGCCGTGGCCGTGCTCGCCTACTTCCTCACGAGACCCGATTGAATTCGGTCATGGCGCGGTCGATGCCGTGCTCGGCGGTGTAGAGGACGGCGTCGGCGGTGCGGCCGATGATCGCCGCCAGCTGGCTTTGCTCATCGGCCGTAAACGGGCTCAAGACGTAGTCGACGCCGTCGCCCGGCGGACGGCCGATGCCGACCCGGAATCGGATGAAGTCCGGGGTGCCGAAGGAGCCGATGAGCGAGTCGATCCCGTGGTTGCCCGCGGAACTGCCGCTCTTGCGGAGGCGCAGCCGGCCGAAGGGATGGTCCAGGTCATCGTGGATGACGAGGGTGCGCTCCAGGGGCACGTCATATTTCGCGCGCAGCGCCTTGGCCGCAAGACCCGACAGGTTCATCATGGTCTGCGGCTTGGCCAACACCAACTCGCGGTCGCCGATACGGATCCGTCCGGTCAGCGATTTGGCCGCTTTGTCTGTCACCCGAGCGCCATGGCGCCGCGCCAGCTCGTCGACAACCAGAAAGCCCACGTTGTGCCGCGATCGTTCATATTCCCGGCCGGGATTGCCCAGGCCGATCACGAGCCAGCGATCCGAGGCTGGCGGCAGCGCCGGTTTGCGGCGGAACATCGCCCCGTAGCCTAAAGCACCCAAAAGGGGGACCCCGGCGGCACGTTGCATTCTCGCCAGCCGTGGACGCCCATGAACGTGTGATCGGCCCCCCATCGATCCGCGCCCGTCTGTGGGCTGCGGGACTACTCGCGTTGCTGATCGCGATCGCCGCCTGGTTCGTGCCGGCTCAGCCCTACCAGGCACCCTGGGCCTGGATCAGCTTCATCGGCATGTGCATCGTCGACGATTTCCTCCTCGGATCCCGCGAGGAGGCGAGCTGGGGCGAGGTGCCGAAGGTCGCGCTGCTGGCGGCGGTCATCGTGTTCCGGCGCCATCCTGAGATCACGGTCCTGGTCGCGGCTGTCGCCGCGCCGCTGGGCAGCCTGCTCAAGGGCCAGAGCTGGATGACCCAGCTGACGGCCACCGCGCAGTGGGTGCTGGCCGCGGTGATCGGGGCCGCGACCTTCCGGCTGGTCGGGTTCGGCGATACGCCCCACTTCCTGGCCGCGACGGTCGTGCTGATGGCCGTTTACCTTGCCCTCGGACCGCCATTCAGTGCCTATATGGAAGCCCGCCTGACCGGCCTGGACTTTGCC
>VBIS01000266.1 GCA_005880605.1 Chloroflexota bacterium | reverse complement strand
AGGGTTCGGTCAGGCTTAGATAGGATCCTTCCGCGCTCACCGCTGAAAGGATTGCCGCGTCGGTCGCGAAGGTGTTCCCTGGGGTAGTGGCGAGTGGGTCGTAGTAGGCGCCGTGGCGGGCGCCTTCGCGCGCTGCGTTCGTGATCCCGGTGGAGTAGTAGAAGAGTCGCGAGAGGTCCGAGGCGCCCAGCACCATCAGGAAGAGAAGCGTGAGCAGCGGGACGACCAGAGCGAACTCGACCAGCGATTGGCCGTGGTCTCCGCGCGCACGCGAGGAGTGAACTCCCTTGAGCACAGCCACAACCTTAGTGACGAGTTCCTACGCCGAGTCTTACGGCATGCCCCGCTTCAACCAGTGCATCCCCTTGTTACCCGATCGCTCCACAGGTAACGCACTGGTGACGGGACTACTGAATCAAGCCTTTCATGTAGGGCAGCTTGGACGGATCGAAGGTCTCGTCGACGTTGCCGTTGCCGTTGATGAGCAGTGTCCAGGCTACGATCTGACCGACGCCGGTGCCGCAGCCGCTCCCGGTGAGCACCATGTTGTCGGCCGGGCCGTAGATGGCGCCGCCGATGCTGTAGCAGGCGCCGCCCGAGAAGCGCACGACGTTGGTGCCCAGGGGCTGCGTGGTGCAGACGGTCTGCCAGTTCGGCATGACCTCGATGTAGAGGCTGATATTGAAGTACTTCGGCGAGGGGGTCAGGTTGATGGTCGAGGTGGCGGCCGCCGAGAAAATATGCTTGTTGCAGGTCGTGGTGCCGGCCATGTTGTCTGGCCGCACCTCGATGATCACCCCCGGATCAGCCGGGACGGCAATGAGCGTCGATCCGCAAACGTTTTGGCCGATGTCACTGCTATTCAGGGTCCGCAGCGTTCCCTGGATGCTTACTCCGTTTGCCTGCACCTGGTATACGCCTGGAGCAAGGACGGCCGTGCCACCGTTCTGAACGACGATCTGGTTCGTGTATTGGCCGGGACACAGGTAGGTCGGCGGCCCATTAACGACCGTACTGCCGTTGTAGGTCGCTGCCGGTGGCGCCGGCTCCGGATAGTTGGGGAAGTCGATGTGGGAAGCGCTCAAGGGCAGGTTGTCGGCAGTCTCGTTCTGGTAGCCGACGACCCGCCCGGCAACATTCAGCGCGATGCGGTCGCTGTTAATCTCCTGGACGGCCCAGAGGTCGCCCGCGGCGCCGCTGGGGCTGAAGGTGATGGACGGTGTCCCGTTGCCTGGCGCGATGCTCTCGTTGGAAAAGATCCCACCGCGACCGTTCGGGTTGGAGCCAGCGTATTGCAGCGTGATCCCGCCGGGCGTGCCGTTGATGTTGAAGTTCGAATAGGGGGACTGGTCCTGCAGCAAGACGACCGCGTATGGCAGGTTGGCGTTCTGGGCGGTGGCCTCGACCTGCAGCGTGATCGTCGATTGGAAGCCGTGCACCGGTGCCAACGCGACCGGATGCGAATGCGCGATCGTGACCTGGTAGGTGTAGCTCGTGGCTTGCACCGTGATCGTGAAGGCGCCGATCGTCCAGGGCGAACCGCCGCTGGGACTGTTGACCGGGCTGATGCCGCCGGCGCTGGTACCGGGCAGATTCTTGGCGATGGTCGTCAGGGCCTGGTTGTGCATCGCGACATAGTTCGGCGGGTTGGCCGACCAGAGCAGCTCAGCGGCCGCCAGGGCGCCGGCATCGGCGGCGTTCTGGATTTGACGCCGATCCAGAAAGATGCCACCCCCGTCAATTGCCAGCATCAGGATGGCAGTGAGGAACAGAACCGCGATGGCGACTAGCACCACGGCCTGGCCAGCTTGCGAACGCTTGTGAAGCCAGTGCATCAGTACTCGGTTGTCACCGTGCTGGTAACGATCATGTAGACGGAGCCCGACCCTAAAAACTGCTGGACGAACGGTGTGAGCGTCTGGAAGTTATAGACGACCCTGATGGTCAGCTGATAGCGACCCGCGTAAGCCGGGGTGACGGCCGCGCAGCCGCCGGCGGCCGCCGCGGGAGCCTGGCCGGCGGGGGCATTGACGGTGCGGGAGCTCGACGAGCCTGAAACGATATAGATGATGCCCCCGTTCGGCGCGGCGGGGGCCACCGGTGTCGACGGCGGCCAGTTGGTATTGATCCCATTGACGCACGGCGCCGCGCTCAACGGTAGCCCGAACGCGTTGTTCTTGATGGCGTTCACGACGTCCGTGTCCGTCATGCGAGTGCTACCCGTCAGGGTCGCCACCCGGGCGCCTTCGCGAACCGCCGCGGCCAGCGTCGCGTAGTCGTAAGCCGCCCGCCCGAGGTCGACGACGCTGATCAGCATCATGATGAGGATGGGCGCGATCATGGCCATCTCGACCAGGGATTGCGCGCGCTTCTTCCGCCGCGTCATGGTTGGCCCTGGATAACCATCGTGGTGGTGGCCTGAACGTGGATGGATCCGCCGCCGATGTTCTCGGCCATTGGCGTCAACGGCGTGAAGTTGTAGAGGATCGTGACGCGAACCGTCTGGCCGGCGGCGCCGCTGGTTGCGGAATCATTCTCCGATCCGGCGGCGGAGAAGCAGACGAAGAGGTAGCCGGTGTTCGCGGCCGTCGGATAGTAGGCGGCCGTGTAGGGCGGGCCGGACTGGCAGTTCGCCGGGGCAGGGGTGGGGTTGGGCTCGAGCAGGTTCAGGTCTGCCGCCTCGCGCTTGGCCGCGGCGATGACGGCGGCGTGGGTGGCGGCGGCATTGCCGTTGGCCGGGTCGTAGGCGGAGCCAAACCGCGCGCCCTCGCGGCTCGCGTTGGTGACTTCCATCGAGTAGTA
>VBIS01000265.1 GCA_005880605.1 Chloroflexota bacterium | reverse complement strand
ACGTCCCAAGCACGGCCAGCCAGTAGGCGGGGTGCCCCTGCCACGCGAGCTGCGCCGCCAGGACGCCAGCAACACAGATCAGGTACACCAGGCCGATCAAGGCGAAGGTCAGCAGAATGGGATGTTGCGCCGCTGCGTCGAGGAGCGTCACACCTCGCCGGCGGCAATCGGCCCGCCGCCGATCACCCGGTCGCCGTCGTAAAAGACCGCGGCCTGCCCGGGCGCGAGCGCCCGCTGCGGCTCCTCGAAGTCGACGCGCGCCTGGTCACCCAGGGGCGTGACCACGGCCGCGGCCGGGGGCGCGTGGGAGCGGACCTTCACGCGGGCGGCAAAGGCGGCAGCCGAGACGTGGCCGGCAACGTAGCGGACATCCTCCAGCCGGCAGCTCGAGCGCAATAGCTGGTCGCGGCCGCCAACCCGCAGGGTGTTGCTGGCCGGGTCGATGCCGCTCACGTAGATGGGCTCAGAGCGCGGGCCGCCGGCGGCCAGCCGCAGCCCGGAGCGCTGCCCGACGGTGTAGAGCGCGATGCCATCGTGTTCGCCGACGACTGCACCACTGACGTCGACGACGGGGCCCGGCCGGACCTGCTCCTGAAAGCGTTCCTTCAGTAAGGTCCGGTAGCTGCCGTCGGCGACGAAGCAGATTTCCTGGCTCTCCGGCTTGGTGGCCGTGACCAGGCCGAGGGCGAACGCCTTCTCCCGCACCTGGGTTTTGGTGAAGTCGCCGATCGGGAACGCGAGCACGCCCAGCTCCTCCTGGCCCAGCTGATAAAGCACGTAGGACTGGTCTTTGCGGTCGTCGACGGCCGTGTGCAGGGTGTAGCCGTCAGGTCCAGCGGCGATCCGAGCGTAGTGGCCGGTCGCCAGCACGTCGGCGCCCAGCGCCAGCGCCTTCTTGAGCAGGAGACCGAACTTGATCGTCTCGTTGCAGCGGATGCACGGGTTCGGCGTAAGCCCCTCGAGGTAGGACTTAGTGAAGGGATCGATCACCGCGGCCCGGAAATCGTCTTCGAAGTTCAGGACGTAGTACGGGATGCCAAGCCGGTTGGCGACCCGCCGTGCGTCCTCGACGGCATCAAGCGAGCAACAGCCGTGGTGCTTGTCGAAATCCCGGGCCGCCATTTCCTTGGGCCAGAGTTGGAGCGTAAGGCCGAAGACTTCGTGGCCCGCATCGCGCATGATTGCGGCGGCGACCGACGAGTCAACGCCGCCGCTCATGGCGACGGCCACCCTCATTGCGGCTCCAGCTCCTGGACCCCAATGCCGCGACTGCGGCAGTACTCGAGGGCGCGGTCCACTTCGGCTTTCGCGCCGTCGACGTCGAGCTCGACCCAGCCGCTACCCTCCGCCACGTCGGCGCGCCGGATGTTGGTCACCACCTTGAAGTCCTTACCCAGCCGGTAGATGATCGGGTCGTTCAGCGATTCGCCGCGGAACGTCAGGCGCACTGTCGTCCGCGCCATCGGAGTCAGCCTCCGGCGACCGCCGGCACGATGGAGAGGTCGTCGCTGTCCTCGAGCGTCGTCTTCAGCCCCGACCCGAAGCGAATGTCCTCGTCGTTCCGGTAGATGTTGATGAACTGGCGGAGCTCGCCCTTGTCGTCGTAGAGGCGCTCCTTGAAACCCGGGAATTTCTGGTTCAGTTCGTCGAGCGCCTGCGACACGTCGCCAGCATCGACTTCGACGATGGCCGCGCCGCGCGTCAACTGCCGCAGAGCGCCGGGGACGCGAATCTTGACCGCCATGTGGTGGTCATTATAAGTAGGTAAGGCGGCAGGCCCGGCCCTCCCGGCCCTTACCCTCCCCCGTATACGGGGGAGGGCAGGGTGGGGGCCTTTAAACTATGCCGCGCGAACGACCTGGTCCATCTTGCCCCGCTGGGCGACGAAGTAGTAGACGGCGCCAACGACGACGATCAGGACCACGACCAACTCGAAGATTGGAACGGAGTCTCCGAACCCGCCCAGGCTCGCACCGCCCGGTAGCAACACGGCGTTAACGCTTGGGTTACTTGCCGGACGGGGCCAGAGAAAGTTGACCAGCATCGAGGCGCCCCAGGCGAGGCCCAGCAGATTGATGATCAGGCCCCAACCGCCAAGCTTGAACGGGGCACCCTGGGTGGGCCAGCCGCGTAGGCGGGCGAGCAGGATGGCGATGTTGCCGAGCATGTAGGAGAGATAGATCATGCCGGTGGCGACGATGGCGATCAGACCGGCGCCGGCGTAGTAGATGAAGGGCAGCGCCGCCAGCGCGCCGACCACCAGGCAGGTGACAACGGGTGTGTGCAGGGTCGGGCTGACCTTGTTGTAGTAGCGCGCCAGCGGCAGCTTCCCATCCCGCGCCATGCCGAATGCTAGCCGGATCGTTGAGGTCTGGATCGCCAGGCAGCAGACGTAGATCGCCGCGAGCACGACCAGGAGGTAGACGTTGGCCATCCACCCAGGCAGGACGGCGGTCAAGACGTCGGCCGGCGAGGTGACCTTCGCGGCGCCCGCGTCCGCCACGAACTTCTTCATGTCCGGAATGGCGATGATCAGGGC
>VBIS01000264.1 GCA_005880605.1 Chloroflexota bacterium | reverse complement strand
GCGTTCAGCGCCGCGTCGAACTTCGATTGGCCGATCGCGGCAACCGCCACTTCCTCGGCGTAGGCGATCATTGGCGCCAGGATCGGAATCAGGCTTGCGCCCGCCTGCGTGCGGACCGTGTCCGCCGCGCCAAGAAGCTGCGCGGCGACTCGCGGCTGGGCGGAGCCGGCCGCCACGCAGCCCAGACCATCGAGGAGGGCATACTGCGCGACCCGGTCGTCGAGGCGCTGCGCGATCGTCAGCCCTTCGCGATAGAAGCCCTGCGCCTGCTCGAGATCCCCAGCGATGAGGGCCGTTCCGCCGCGGTTGAGCAGCATCATCTCCAGGCTGTAGAGATCACCTGCGTCTCGGCTGAGGCGAACGCCTTCGGTGGCCGCCGCCTTTACCGCCTCGGTGTCGCCTCCGAAGAAACCGTTGAGAGCCTGCGCCTGGAGAAGCGAGATCCGAGCGGGGAAGTCCTTCAGTGGGCTGATGACGATCACCGCCTCATCGAGTAGCCGCATCGCCGATGCACGGTCACCCGCCATGTTCCCTGCGATGGACGCCATGCATAGTGCCTGCGACAGAAATAGCGGCTCACTCAACTCTCGGGCTGTCCCAACCGCTCGCTCCAGCACTGGACGAGCCGCGGTCGGGTCAGCCTTGAGAACGGCCAGAAAGCCGCGGAGGAAGTACGCCCAGAACTGCGCATCGGGACTGCCGCTCCCGCACGCCAGTAGGTCGTCCAGCCAGCGAACGCCCTCCGTCGTCGCCCGCGTGATCCAGTACCAGCCAACCGAGGTCGCGAGATCCAGTCCGTTTAGCGAGTCGCGCCGGGACAGGCACCGCCCGAGCACAGCCCGGATGTTGTCCATCTCCAGATCCATCCATTGGAGCCACTCGAAAAGCCGGTACCGGCTTTCCTCGACCGATTGCCGGCACCTCGATCGGTAATACTCGGTGGCCCGCTCCTCGAGTTGCTCTTCCTCGCCGGCCTCCCGCAATTTGAGGCGGGCAAACTCGCGCATTGTCTCGTGCAGCCGATAGCAGGCGACAGCACCGACGTCTTCTTTGGTGAGCAGGGACTTGTCGACGAGTGATGACAACACCGCCAGTGACTGGGCGGCTGGCAGCGCGTCGGACGTACAAACCGATTCCACGTCCTCCAGGGTGAAGCGGCCGGCAAACACGCACAAGCGCTTTAGCATCGAACGCTCGGCGGCATTCAAAAGGTCATGGCTCCATTCGATCGTGGTTCGCAGCGTTTGATGGCGGGGCAGGGCGGCCCGCCCTCCGCCGGTGAGGAGGCCGAACCGGTCGTTCAACCGATCGCGGATCTGTTCCACCGTCAGTACGCGGGTTCGCACGGCCGCCAGCTCGATCGCCAGCGGGAGTCCATCCAGCCGCCGGCAGATTTCAACCACCGCTGTCCGGTTCGACTCCGTCAGGTCGAACCTGCCCGATGCGGCAGCGGCCCGCTCCGTGAAGAGCATCACCGCTTCGTTTTGTCGCAGCTGACCGAGGGGCTCAGCCTGCTGACCCGACGGCAGCGCGAGAGGTGGAATCGGGATGATGTGCTCACCGTCCACCGACAGCAGCTCGCGGCTGGTGGCGATCACCCGCACTCCCGGAGCTGCCTTCATGATTTCGCCAATGACCTTGCCTGCGGCATCCAGGAGGTGTTCGCAGTTGTCGACGACAAGCAAGAGCTGCTTGTCTCTGACGTAGGCCAGCAGAAGTGGGAGAGGCTCGGTGGCCGCCTGATCCCGCAGGTCGAGGGCCAGCATCACGGCATTGCTCACCAGGCCGGCATCACGAATGTCGGCGAGCTCAACCAGCCACGCCCCGTCGCGGAAGCCGCGCTCGAGATCGGTTCCGATCCGGACCGCGAGGCGGGTCTTGCCGACGCCACCCGGACCCACCAGGCTGACCAGGCGCGCCGTGCTCAGCTTTCCCCTTAATTCAGCCAGCTCGTTCCGCCGACCGATGAAGCTCGTCGCCTCTGCCGGCAGATTGCCCAGGCGGCGGGCAGGCCTCGCCATGTGCCAAGAAATTACTACGCCGGTACGTCACGGCGACCGAGCTGGTCGCTAGGTGCTTATTCGGTAATTCCACGGATTCCGCTGCTCCGTTTGGCCGCTAGGCTCAGGTTCATGGCAAATGAGCTACCGGTCCAGCGGGTGGAGGTCCGTTTCGTCGGTGTGCCGCCGGCCCGACAGGTCAAGTCAGCGTCGGGAGTCAGCGAGGTACAGGTCGAGGACGGCGTCCTTCGGTGCGTGGTCTCCGGCAGCTTTCAGCCCTTTCTCGAGGCCCTCCGGGGCCACGAAGTCATCAGCTTCACGTCGACGCCGGCGCCGTCGTCAGATTCGGAATTCAGAGAGGTGCAGACATGGTAAGCAGCTACCCGGTGCAGTTCGACGTCGATTTCCCCGCCCGACCACTCGATCGGCTCACGACCGCGTTCCGCATCATCGTGGCAATCCCGATTGTGTTTCTGCTCGCTGCCTTGACCAATGACACGGTGCAGGGCGACCATCACTCGACCTTCACGTTTGCCAGCGGAGCCGGTCTCCTCTTCGTGCCGCTGTTGCTGATGATCCTCTTCCGTCAGAAGTACCCGCGCTGGTGGTTCGACTGGAACATCAATCTTCTGCGGTTCTCCAATCGCGTCACCGCCTACC
>VBIS01000107.1 GCA_005880605.1 Chloroflexota bacterium | reverse complement strand
CTCAGAGAGCTTCTGCCCCGGGAGCTTGCCTTCCTTGCGGACGGGAACGAAGCCGGCGTTCAGCAAGTAGGCGAGCGCCCCACCGAAGATGAAGCCGCGCGACTCGACTCCCACCACCAGTTCCACGGCCTTGCCACGGTAGGTCTCCGCCATGATGTCGACCGCCTGGCGGAAGGCGCCGGCATCCTGCAGCAGCGTCGTGATGTCCTTGAAGAGGATGCCCTCTTTGGGGAAGTTGGGTACGTCGCGGATCTTCTCCGCGAGCGCGCGCACCACCGCACCATCATCCGGCACGCGTGTAGTTTAGGTAACCCCCAGCCGCCTGACGGCAGACGGCCAGTTTGGCGTTGTTCTATCAGTGACGCGACGGCTGGGCGCTCGGACGGCTGTGGCAAGCCTCGGTTTCGGCCTCCTCGCGGCTGCGCTCGGCGTGCTTGGTGCCGGCAGCAGTGGCCCGGCCGCGATCAGGTATGAGCTCAATGCTCCCCTGCTGGCCACTGGAGGGCGGGACGGTGGCGGTGATCACGGATCGCCGTGGTCGCAGCCGATGCGACTGGTTGGGACCTGGGATGGTCAGGCGCTGACGCTGACAGAAGCACCACAGGTCGCGCAGACGCCGCCAGGGCTGCCGCCGCTCTGCACGCAGGACTTCAGTGCGCAACCCGAGCCCGACTCGACGCCACGCCAGATCGAGGTGATCGACGCCCTGCAAAGCCGCGGGGTCGATGTCCTCGAGTCGGCCGGGTGCGACCGCGCGACCGTCGGCGTGCTCGTGGTGGTGGCTGACGACGCGACGGTCGACTGGATAACGACGCACTACCGCGTCAACGTCGTCAGCTGGCTGCGGCGACTGCCTAGCGGGCCTTGAGGCCGGAGCGGACGATCGACCACTCCTCGGCATCGAACGTCCGCAGGGCCAGGAGAGCCGCGATGTAGACAGCCGCGCCGGCGATGATCACAAGCGCAAGGGGCCAGGATCGAATCAGGTAAACCGCAACCCCCATGACCGACGCGCTGGCGATGACGCGGCCGCTGCTGCCGATGACCGAGAGCGGCAGGCGCTGCCGGCGAAGCATCCACCAGCCGCCCGCGAACAGCGCCGCCTCGGTGATCGTCGAGGCGGCCGCGGCGCCGAGATACCCGGATGTCGGAATCAAGACCAGGTTGAGAACCAGGTTGACCGCCAGCGTGAACAGGGCCAGGCGAGTGAAATCGAGCTGCCGGTTGATGGCGGTCAAGGTGTAGATGAAAGCGTTATTCACGAAGAGCAGCACGACCGAAGGCGACAGGATCTGCAATGCCGGGATGGATTGTTCGAATCCTCGGGTGAAATGGACGATCGGAGCGGCCATCACCCCCAGGCCGACCGCCAATGGCAGGCCCAGGATGGCGAGCATCTTGAAGGACTTCTCGTAGGCAAACAAAAGGCGCCGGCGATCACTCGCCCCGAGGAGCGAGAGCGCGGGAAAGACGACGCCCATTGCGGACTGCGGGACCCAGGCGACCGCGTCGATGTACTTGTTGGCCGCCGAGTACCAGCCGACCATCTGGAAATTCTTGAAGAGCTGGAGGAGCACGATGTCGAGCTGAGCGTAGACCGTGGTGATGGTGAAACCGAGGGCGAGCGGCAACCCGGCCAGCAGCAGCCGACGGACGAACACCGGCTCGAGCCGGACGCCGACCGGCTCATGCCAACGCCAGCGCAACACCGCGTATGCAAATAGACAGGTAACCAGGTAGCTGATCGTGTAGACCCACAGGAAGGCGTCCCAGGTCGCGCGGCGGTTGATGGCGATGAGGGTCAACGCCAGCAGCACGATCGACTCGGCCACGATGGCGATCGCCTCGTAACCCAGCCGCCCCCGGATGTAGAAGACGGCGCGAAGCAAGCTCGAGTAGCTGGTCGTCAGCAGGAGGGCAAAGGCGGCCAGGGTATAGGGAAACAAGGCCGGGCTCAGCAGGCGCAAGGCCGCTGCCAGGATCACGAGCGCGAGCAGCGAGAGCAGGAGCCGCGCACTCAACAGGTTCGCCAGGTAACGAGCAAACGCGCTGGTGTCTCGAGATGTGTCACGGATGAATACCGTTTGCAACCCGAGGTCGGCGACGACCCCGACCAGCGTGACGTAGACGATCATGGTGGCGAACCGGCCATAGTTGTCGGCACCAAGATGGCGCCAGAGCAACACCACGACGATGAAGACCGCCAGTTTGGCCAGGGCCCGCGCCCCGACCACGAGCACGCTGTTGCGGAGAGTGCGGGAGGCCAGGCGCTCGGTCACGGCGCGGATTCTAGTTGAGTTCGGGGCCTAATTCTCTCTCGGCGCCTTGGCCGGAACCTTTCGACCGGATCATGCGTCTTATAGATGGGATGTTTGCACGCGTGCTGATCGCCTGCCTGCTTGCCGCGGTTCTCGCCGGTTGCGGCGCCGCCCCGTCATTGTTCGGGCCATCCACGGGCACGGTCACGGGCCACGTCCAGCTCCGTGCCTGTGGGGGCGCCTACCGGCCAGGGCAGACCAGCTGCCCGACGCATCCGTACGCCGGGGTCACGTTGACCTTTACGCAGGCAGGGACGGGATCGGATCAGGCGGTCACCACGGACTCGAGCGGTTCCTATCGAATCGACCTGAAGCCGGGGACGTACAACGTCCGAGCCTCAGGGCCCGGCGACCAGGCGGGCGGTTTGGGTGGCCCCCGCGAGGTCGCTGTCGCCGCCGGCAAGACGGTCACTGCCGACTTCGTCTACACCATCCAGTTGCTGTAGCGCGCGTTCCTTAACATCTGTGGATGCAGTCGAGCGGGAAGCCGCGTGTGTTTTCTGGCATCCAGCCGGATGCCACCCCGCACCTCGGGAACTATCTGGGAGCGATCCGCAACTGGGTGCGCAACCAGGATCGCTACGACAACATCTTCTGCATCGTTGACCTCCACGCCATCACCCTTCCGCAGGATCCGGCGAAACTCCGCGAGTTCACGCTCGAACTTGCCGGCGTCTTGCTGGCCGCGGGGATCAAAGAGGACCAGGCGCTGTTCGTCCAATCGCACGTCCCGGCGCACGCCGAGCTGGCCTGGATCTTCGAATGCTTCACCCCGATCGGATGGCTGGAACGAATGACTCAATTCAAGGATCGAACGGCCCGGCACGGGAGCGAGCGGATCGGGGCGGGCGTGCTCACCTATCCCTCACTGATGGCCGCCGACATCATGCTCTACGGCGCCAAGTACGTACCGGTTGGGGAGGACCAACGGCAGCACCTCGAGTACACGCGCGACATCGGGCAACGGATGAACCAACGATTCGGCAACCTCCTGGTCATTCCCGAGCCGCTGATCGAGAAAGCCGGCGCCGAGATCAAGGGGCTCGACGATCCGGAGAAGAAGATGAGTAAGAGCATTGCTCGCGACAACGCCGGTCACGCCATCTTCATGCTGGATGCGCCCGACGTCATCCGAAAGAAGCTGGCTCGCGCGCAGACGGATGCTCAGCCGGCCGTGACGTTCCCGGCTGGCGCAGGCGTCCGCAACCTTCTGGAGATCTATCGGACGATCAAGGATCAGGATTGGCCGGCCGTCGAGCGCGAGTTCGCCGGCAAGCCATACAGCGTGCTCAAGAGTGCGGTCGCCGACGCCGTCATCGAGGTGCTCACGCCGATCCAGCACCGGTATCGCGAGATCCGGTCCGACGACGCCGCTCTGATCCAGCACCTTCGCCAGGCGGCCGACCGGCTGGCGCCGATCGCGAACCAAACCCTCCAGCGAGTCCAGCAAGCAGTCGGCCTACGCTAGCGCGGTTTCCGGCAGCTCATCGGGCCCTGACGCTGGCGGCCGACCAGGTCGCCTAGGGCGACGCGGCCGTCGAGGTCACCTCGTCTTCGACGTAAACCGGTCGATCCCATGGCCGCCCGGGAAGGATCAGCACCGAGGCGGTCGCCATCGCGACGGTCTTCCGCTCGGCGTTGATGATCTCGCACGTCACCACCGCGATCGTTCGCCCACGATGCACCACACGGGCACGGGCCGTCAGCTCGCCCCGATGGGGGACCACGGGTCGCAGAAAATTGACTTTCAGGTCGAGTGGCGAAAACGCCGTGGCCGGCGGGAGGGTGGTGGCCGTCGCTGTCGTGATCGCGGCATCGGCCAGGAGGGCGAGGGCGCCGCCGTAGATCACGCCGAGGGCGGTAGTGAGCCAGGGCGACGCGGGCATCGCGATCGTCATCTCGCCATCCGATACGGCGACGCCGCGCATCCCGAAGAAACGGAAGACCGGTGGCACGAAGCCTCCGCTGACATAGCGACGCATGACCTCGATGCCGGGGGTCGAATCCCAGAACCCCTGCCCCTCGACCTCGCCTTCTGCTGGCATCAGATAGGGGGCGGGGTCCGAGGACGACGCAACGGATGGGCGCTCGGGGGTGAGCCGATCAGGAGCCATCGGCGGGATCGGGGCGAGCACGCACCGGGATGTCGCATGGGCCAGGAGGCGGCCCCGCCCGTCCTCGACGTACGCCTCGGACAGCCCCAGCGATCGGGTCGCGTGGATGATACTGCCGCGCCCGATAAGCACCTGGCTGCGGATGGTGCCGGGTCGCAGAAAGCTGATGGACAGTTCAGAGGTCGCCAATCCGACACCCGCGGGCGCGCCGGTAAGGATGGCGCAGCCCAGGGGCGCGTCGGCAACGAACGCCAGCGTCCCCGCCAGGAAGACGCCGGCGCCGGTTTGCCACCAGGGACTGGCCGGCATGGCGAACGTGGTTTTCCCAAGGCTGACATCGCTGACGCGCAGTCCCGTCAGCACGGTGATCGGTGGCTCGGGGAGGCGACCTTCCAACTGCGCCCGCATGATTTCAAGCCCGCTCATCTGGAGCGCCGTGGAATCCCACTGGGCCCCGCGCGCAGGCTCACGACTGATAAAAGGCAGCGCGGTTGCGGGCGCACTCTCAGGCATGCGTGTCTAGGCGGTGCCTTGCAGCGGGCCTTCCGCGACCTTTTCCGTCACCTTGTACTCGAGATACATCCCGAGCATCAGGCGCGTCTGCGCCTCGAGCGCCGGCAGCACGCTGAACAGCAGGCCCACGATCGGATAGAGGCCCAGCTGCAGGTACGCCCACATCTGGTGGAAGAACCCCCAGCTTCGCGGCATCGGCGGATTGATGCGCCGCTCGACCAGGATCAGCGCGGCGATGTTGAGGAACGCGATGTTGATCAGGATGAAGGCGTAGAGCGCCAGGCGGTCGGCGGCCGTCGCCAGGTTCCAGTCCTCCTGCAGCAGGCGAGGCAACGCCGCCCCGAAGAGGAGCAGCACCGGCAGCGTCGTCCAGGTCAGGTGGTTGAACACCATGTAGCCGTAGCGGCGCGCCCGTAGCCAGAGGGGGATCTCTGCATGGCGAAGCAGGCGGACCGTCACGTACGGAATGTCACTGACTCCCCAGGCCCATCGCTTGATCTGGTTGTACTGGTTGGCGTGGGTCTTGACGCGCTCCCAGGGCATCCCGCGGTCAGAGGCTTCCGGCGCGTCACCGTAAATCGGCAAGAAAACCGGGACTATCTTCAGCTGTCCGCTGGTGGCAAAGAATGACTTCCAGTAGAAACGCGAATCTTCGGGAATGACGTCGGCGTCCCAGTAATCGGCCCTGATCACCAGGTCCAGCGACATCGAGTAGCTGCTGAAGGCGACCAGGCGGTCGGGGCGTGAGGAGAGGAACATCTGCCATTGGGTGCAGGCGCTGGCCATGATGCGCACGGCAAACGGCACCCGCCAGAGGTTGTTGTGAAACATCGGGATCGGCTGGAACAGGCAGTCGAGGCGCTTGGGCTCCTGGACATAGCGGTGGGTGACGTAGGCGAAGTACTGGCGGTGCACGCGGAAATCCGAATCGAGGTCGGTGACGATCACATCCCTGGGGTCAAGGCCCATGGCATCGAGCTCCCGTCGGAGCACCGGTCCGCCGTAGGCCATAGCGGCTGACTTGCCCACCACGATGCCGGGGAGGAGCGGGTCCTTGATATGGAAGAAGGCGCGTAGCCGGCCGCCGAATTCCTCCTGCAGGTGGCGGACGTTTTCCCAGCCGAGACGGTCGCTCTCGCGGGTGATGACCGCCACCACCTTGTTCTCGGTGGGGTACTCCGCATCGGCGATCGCCCGGACCGTTTCTCGCAGGATCTCGTAGGGCTCGGTGTAGGTGGGGATCAGGACGGCATGGACGATGCGATGCGGATCGAGGGTGCCGGGCCCGAGGGCGAGCGCCAGACAGCGCTGCCACCAATCCTCCTGCATCTCGCGTTTCATCTGCCGGTAGGTGCGCCGGATCCCGACCACGACCGTGCCCGTCCGGATGAACCAATAGATGTCGATCACGAAGATCGCCAGCGCGATGTAGGGCGCGAAGACGAAGGAGGCCACCACGGGGGCGATCAGGATGGTCCAGGTAAGCGCTCCGGGGGCCACCTCGAGGGCGCGCTGGACGCGCCGCTGGCCCTTGCTCAGGGATGCCGTCTTTGCCACCGCTTCCTACCCTAGTGGAACGCCACCAGGGCGCCTTGATTGTAGATGCCGTTGGCCGACCGCCCAAACGGTATTCGTATTGGGCCAAAGTGGCGAATGCCCCCTGTTGGCGTTATACTGGGGGCCGGGTTAGACGGGCGGTCGCTGTCGCCTGTCCGACGCTCCGCCGAAGGGGTGGCAAGCTGTCGGCCCACCTGTGAAAGCCAGGCCCAATCTTATGCGCCACAAGGAGCGCCCTTGACCTTACGGTTACCGCCTGTTGCTGCGGGGTCCCCGTTCGCCCATCGGGCCCCGGACGTGACGGCCATTCGGATCAAAGTCTGCGCCGCGCCGGAGAGCCAGGCCGAAACGCTCCTCTCCCACCTGGGTCAGGAGGCGGTCATCGGCTTGCTCACGGAAGGCACCGAGGGTGACGGCTACGTCGACCTCAAGCACGCACCCGTCCGCTTCACGCTGAACCTTCAGAAACGATCCGAGACCCGCATCGAGCGCTTCGGCCTGGTCGGCCAGCTCTTCGGCCTTCCCGGCCGCGACCTGGCCTTCGTCGTCGAGCGAGTTCAGCCCGATCCTGATCCGACCAAGGACGCCGGCGACGTGCTGACCATCGAGGTCTCGGAGGTGGTGATGGAGCCCGCTACCTACGTGCCCGAGGAAGACTGGGTCCGGCGCCAGCTGACCGCCCTCGACGAGGCGGCGCAGCTGCCCCTCGTGCTGGCGGGCCAGGCCTTTGCCAACCACGAGCGCCAGTGGCTCACCTGGCAGGCGGAGCAGGATGCTCGCCCGTACGAGGTCGAGACCGAAGGCGTCATCTGTAGCAAGTGCGAGAGCCTCCAGGTCAACGGCGCCAAGTGCACTGTCTGCGGGGCGACCAACGGCGATCGGAGCGCAGGCGCCATGCTCGTCCTCAGTCGCCGCGGCGGCTTCAAGGAAGGCGATCGGGTCGTTATCCGCACCGCCCATGGAGCAGAGCGGGAGGGCACCCTGATCCGGGGCGAAGGCGGTGGCCGGCGCTGGCTGGTCAAGCTCCGCGAAGAGGGCACCCTCGGCCCGGGCACGATTCGCCCCCAGCCGATCACCGCGGTCGTCGAGGTGCAGCAGCGAACCTTGAACGGCTTCCCGGCCGGCGACATCAGCCTGCGGCGGGTGGCCGCGCTCCTGATCGCGCCCGACGAGGTGCTGCCCCCGGGCCTGGGCGACCTGCAGCCCTTCGACGAACGGCTCAACCCCAGCCAGCAGCAAGCCGTGCGAAGCGCCGTCAACCTTTTCCCGGGCAGCATGCAGCTGGTGCAGGGCCCGCCCGGCACCGGTAAGACCACCTCGATCGTCGAGACGGTGCGCCAGCTGGTGGCGCGCGACCCGAATGTCCGGATCCTCATGACCTCGCACGCCAACACCGCGGTGGACAACGCGCAGGAGCGGCTGCAAGGCCTCGACTCGTTGCGCATGGTCCGCATCGCCGAGCCCGAGAAGGTCGACCCGAAGTTCCGCTCCAGCATCGTCGAAGCCGACGACCCGCGAGTGCGGAACGCCCACGTCGTCTTCGGGACGGTCAACCGCATTGCACTCGCCGCCAAGGAAGCCGAGATGTTCGACTGGTTGATCCTCGACGAGGCGAACAAGGTGCGCTTTACCGAGACGCTGCCGTTGCTCCGGCTGGCCCCGCGCTGGCTGCTGGTCGGTGACCACCGTCAGCTCCCGCCCGTCCTCGACGAGAGCGCCGCGGCCTTTCCCGTCGACGACGACGAGGCGAAATCCCTGGTCCGCGATGCCAGCTTCTTCGAATTGAGCTGGGCGGTCCTTCCGGAGACCAATGTGGTGATGCTCGATGAGCAGTACCGAATGGCCGCCCCCATCGGCAGTTATGTGTCGACCGCCTCATACGATGGCCGGCTGCGCAACTCGCCCGAGATGGCCGCCCTGCGCTCGCCCCTGCCCTGGCCCTTCAACCGCAACCTCACCTGGTTGACGATCCGGGGCCGGGAAAAGAAAGGTGGGTCGGGCAGCATATCGAACCGTGCCGAGATCGAGGCCGTTGGTCGCGTGGTGCGTCACCTACAACGGCTCGGGCTCGAGCAGCTGCGGGTCGCGGTCATCGCCATGTACCAGGACCAGGTCACCCAGCTGCGCCGCGAGTTGCGTATGGTGGCGCTGCCGGGCCTCGCGGTTGACACCGTCGACGCCTTCGAAGGTGAGGAGGCCGACGTCGTCATCCTCAGCCTGGTTCGCAGCAACGAGGCCGAGCGGATCGGCTTCTTGAAGAAGGCCCAGCGGCTCAACGTCGCGATCTCGCGCGCCAAGCAACTGCTGGTGGTGGTCGGCGACATCGAAACGATGACCGGTCGGGAGGGACAGGACCTGTACCGACCGCTGCTGGAGCATGTCGAACGAGAGGGTCGGGTCGCCGGGATCGGCGCCCTGCACGCCATGGACGCAGCCGCGGGGGGCCGCCGGGGCGACCGTCGCCGCCAGCGACCGGGGGCGCCGGTCGGACGACCGCGGCGGCGGCGGCGCGGATTCACCCCGAGGCCGGTGACACCCGGAACCGCCGTGGCCACCAACGGGACACCGGCGCCGGCGCCCGACGCGCCGCCGGCCGACGGCGCGACCGCCCCGCCGCGCAAGTTCCGTCGTCGCCGCGGCCGTCGCCGGAGCTCCTTCTCGCCCGCCAACGGCACGACCAACGGCGAGGCACCGTCGGATGGCGGGCCCTCCCAGGCGCCGGCCTCGAGCCAGCCGGTGCAACGGGAACCCGCGGCGCAGGCCGTCGAGCGCGGTAGCTAACGACCCGCTAAGCCACAGCGCCGATGGCCAAGACGCCGGTCCAGCCTTATCTCGACCTCGCCGATTGGCGACGGCGTGTGGGCGACCTCTACCGGATCTCCGGGCCCGACGCCCTCGCGCGATTCCGCCACGCTCGTGATGCGTTGTTTCGCACGCATCCTCAGTCTCCACTGAACGAGGAGGCGCGGACGCGATTCAAGGGGTTACGGTACTTCGACCACGACCCAACCTATCGAATCCGCCTACGGGTTGAACCGGCTGAGGCCGGCGATCCGCTCGAGATCGATACCGGTGGCGAGGATGGCGTGATCATCTACCGGCGAGCCGGCCGGTTGCGCTTCCGGCTGGGCGGGCAGGACTGCCAGCTGACCATCTTCAGCCTCGTCGGTTATGGCGGCGGCCTCTTTCTTCCCTTTCGCGACGCGACCTCGGGCCACGAAACCTATGGTGGCGGGCGCTACCTCTTCGACACCGTGAAGAACACCGATGGCCTGGCGCTCGAGCTGACAGCCGGATCGCCCGATATCACGATCGACTTCAACTTCGCCTACAACCCGTCCTGCGTCTACGACGCGCGCTGGGCCTGTCCGCTGGCGCCACGCGAGAACTGGCTGCCGGTCCCGGTCCGCGCCGGGGAGAAACTGTATCCATGAGCAAGACGGCTTTGATCACTGGCGCCTCGGGCGGCATCGGCTACGAGTTGGCATTGCTGTTTGGGCGCGACGGCTTCGATTGCATCCTGGTGGCGCGCAGCCACGACAAACTCAACGCGCTGGCCGCCCGGCTGGAGAGCGAGTTTCGGGTCAAGACGCTGGCCCTCCCCAAAGACCTATCAAAACCGGCGGCCGTCGATGAGATCTACGAAGAGGTCGGCGCCGCATCGATGGAGGTCGACGTGCTGGTCAACAACGCAGGCTTCCCTGTCTTCGGCCTGTTCACGGAGACCAACCTGGAAACCGAGCTCGAGATGTTGCAGGTCAACATCACGGCACTGACGACGCTGACCAAGCTATTCCTCAAGGGCATGACCGAGCGACGGTACGGCCGCATCCTGAACCTTGCCTCGACCGCGGCCTTCGAACCCGGGCCGCTGATGGCCGTCTACTACGCGAGCAAGGCGTACGTGCTCTCGTTTTCCGAGGCGCTGGCGAACGAGCTACGTGGCAGCGGCGTCACCGTCACCGCCCTGGCGCCGGGTCCCACCCGCACCGGTTTCCAGAAGCGCGGCCAGCTCGAAGACTCACGCCTGGTGCAGGGCGAGATCGCCGACGCAGCGTCGGTCGCGCTGGCCGGCTACAGGGGTCTGATGGCGGGCAAGACAATCGTTATCCCAGGCTTTAGCAACAAGCTGATGGGCGAGTTCGGCCCGACGAAAGCTCGCGGCCAGGTGCGGTGCCAGCGGCGCGCCGCCCAGCCCCATCTTCAGCTCGTAACGAAGCGTCTCGTTTTCCATCCATAGCGATCGGCTGATCGACGTGACTGGTTTGGCGGTCGGCGTGCGTCCGACGCTGGAGCACTCAACATCGATTCGCTGGCCATCGACTCGACCGAGCGAGATCTCCGTGTAGCCGATCGGCTGCGCAATCACGAACTCGACGCGACCATCGCCGACGAGCCGGAGGTAGCCGGCCTCGCCATGCATCGGTTGCCCAGTGTCGATCGACTCCGTCCGTTGCGTGTAGATCAGGAACGGCTTGCCGTTATGGGCGAAGCGGATCTCTTCCCGATAGCGAAAGGGCTTGATACTGGGGTACTGGCCCTCGCCCTCCCCGCGCCAGGTACCCAACAGAAATGCGACAGGCGTGAGCGCCGGGTTCAGCTCGGTGGCGAGCATGGGCTTCATGTTAGAGGCTGAAAATGCCCTCGGCAGGACTCGAACCTGCGACGCCCGCCTTAGGACGGCGGCGCTCTGGTCCCCTGAGCTACGAGGGCATGCTCCCGGCGGCGCGCCAAGGAGAGGTTATCATTGACATTCGCCGATCGGGGCGTAGCTCAGCCAGGTTAGAGTGCTCGGTTCGGGACCGAGAGGTCGGAAGTTCAAATCTTCTCGCCCCGACTCCCTTCTCAATCGTTAGTGGTTACCCGCAGCCCGCTGCGCGGGACCTCCCAATTGGCAGCGTGGATAGGACGAGCCGCCCCTGCTCAACTGGTACGGCTCCAGGTGCGTACACGAAATAATTGCTCCCAGGGGGTGGCCAGCAAAATCCGCCACCCCGTATTCGACGGCTTCGAAGGTTGGACACTCGCTAAAGCCCGGGGCGAAGGGGCGGCGGAAGGTGCAACGGTCGGCCGGCCGAGGGTCAAGGATGGGCTCGCTGGGCATCAGGTAACGATACACTGCCGATACAGCCATTTCGCAAGCATCGCCGCGCCCGAGGCATGTACTAGGGGGACATATCCATGACGGGCCGAACCTTCTTCGCCATGCTGATGTTCGCGGGCATGATTGGGGCCGTGATGTGGTTCTTCGTGCTGCCCGCCCTCACGACCTATCGGCCAAGCCTGCCCTAATCACGGGCTATCCGCCGGTGGGGCCGGAGCGGGTACTGTCACGAAATGGCGAGAAGGACGATGCCGCCGACGATCGTGAACGCACCGGCAACACGGATCCAGGCGCCGCGACGCTCCGCAAGCCGCCAGATGCCCCAGGCCGTGACCAGGACGATGGCCGATTCGCGGAGCGGCGCGATGATCGCAAGCGGCGCCACACTCAACGCGAACAGGATCATGAAGTAGGCAGCCGTCATCAAGAGGGCGACCACCAGCGAAATGGCCGGTTCGTCGGTAAGGCGTGAGCCCGGGACGCGACGGATGGTCGTAAAGGCGACCAGGAAAATCGCGCCAAAGAACCAGAGGAGCCAAGCGTACATCCAGGGTGGACCAAGCCGGACCCCGATCCGGTCGAGCGAGGTATAGGCCGCGATCAGGACGCCCGTCAGCAGCGCGGGCCCAAGTGCCGACCCGGCGCCGGCTGGCCGCCGCACCACCCAGATCCCGACGACCAGGCACGCGATGCCGAAGACCGCGGCGACGTGAAGGCGCTCGCCAAGGAGGGTCAGGCCGACCAGCACGGCGAGGAGCGGGGCCGTACCGCGGGCGATCGGGTAGACGACCGAGAGCTCACCCCGCCGATACGCGGTCGAGAGCGTGATGAAGTAGAGGAGTTCCAGGAATGCGGAGGCGACCGCGAGCAGCCATCCCGCCAGTGGGAGCCCTGGGCGGCCGGCCAGGACCCAGGCGACCGCGACCGGTGGCAGTGAGACGACGGTCCCCCAGCTCACCGCCCGCGTCGCCAGCGACAACGGATTCTCCGAAGCCTTCAGGAGCGCGTTCCACGCGGCGTGGAAGACGGCCGCCAACAAGACGAGCGGCAGAACGGCCAACGGCACGAACGGAGTCTAGCGATCCCAATCTGCGCCGGATCCCGCGCCGATAGTGATACCCTTGATGTTAGGTATGGCGCCAAGGACCGCGCGCAAAACCGCCCGCACCCTCCCCTCTCCCAGAAGGGGAGGGCGAGAATCCGAGCGCCAGGGAAAATCGGCACGGGCCCCGCGCGCCATCTGGAGTGGCACGATCTCGTTTGGGATGGTCAGCATCCCGGTCAACCTTTACACCGCTACCGAGTCGCACGACGTCCGGTTTCACCTCTTGCACAAGAAGGACGGCGTCCGGTTGAAGAATGTTCGCTGGTGTCCCAAAGACGAAAAGCAAGTCCCATGGGACGACGTCGTGCGGGGATTCGAGTACGCCAAGGAACGTTACGTGCCGGTCACCGACGAGGACCTCGAACATCTTCCCGTGAAGACCGTCCACACCGTCGACATTTCCGACTTCGTCAAGCTCGAGGAGGTCGACCCGATCTACTTCGACAAGGCCTACTACCTCGCACCTGAGGAGGCGGGCATCAAGGCCTTTGCTCTGCTGCGCGAGGCGCTGGAGCAGACGGGGCGCGCGGCCGTGGCCAAGGTGGCGATCCGCGACAAGGAGAACCTCTGCCTGGTACGGCCATATCAGGACGTGTTGACCATGGAGACAATGCTCTATGCGAACGAGATCCGGTCAACCCAAGGCATCGCGGTCAATGGGGCCGACGTCTCGCCCAAAGAACTGCAGATGGCAGTCTCGTTGATCGAGAATCTGAGCGACAGCTTCGATCCGCAGCGTTACCACGACGAGTACCAGGCGGCACTGAAGCAGCTCCTCGATGCCAAGGTGGAGGGTGCGCCACTACCGGCGGCGCCGACCGAGCACGGGGAGAAGGTCGTCGACTTGATGGAAGCCCTACGGGCGAGCGTCGAGGCGACCCGGAAGAAGTCGTCCGGTCAGGCGGATGACAAAGAACCGGCCACGCGAAGCCGGACGATTTCGTCGCGCCGCCGAAAGAGCGCCTGAACCCCCGCCCTCCCCAGAGGGGGAGGGGGATCAGGGCCAGAAGAGGTGGCCGAGGAGCAGCCCGATGATCACGGCCACCACATAGCTGACCCTGGGATAGGCACGCACCACCGACCGGACCAGGTTCGTGATCGGATCGCGTCCCTGGCCCAGGGCAATCGTCTCGCTGAGCATCATGACGAAGATGACCCCGACGAAGAGAGTCGCGATCAGCGAAAGGACGGCGCCCGGACTAATTTGAAACACGCCGGCTCATCAAGTCGCGGATGCGGCGCGGGGCGGGCGCAAGGATCCCGCTGACCGGCCCCCAGAGAAAGTGGCCGACCACGATCCCCACCAGGATCGCGACCGCGAAGGCAAGGCCGGGAACGTCGTGCACCATTTCCCGAAAGTAGTCGGAGATTGGCTTGTTGCCGGTGAACAACGCCCAGGTTTCGAACACCAGGAGCAGGAAGATCACGCCGACGAATGCCGTTACCAGGAAGGAAAAGAGGTTGCCCCGGTTCAGGATCATCCGGGCGGGCTTATCAACGCCGCCGAGACAGGGCCAGTCCTAGCCCTTCCAGTCGACGAGGAATTCCTTCTCTTTCTCCTCCACCCTGGCGCCGATCATGGGGTGGAGTTCGATCGCCGGTGAGTACTTGCTGGCCGGAACCGTCCGCCCCAGCGCCTCGGCCATGGCGCGGACATACTGCGGACCGCCGCCGCAGCAGATGCCGATGTAGTTGACGCCCAATGCCTGCGCCGTGCGGGCGTAGTCGGCCATCTCGAAGCGGGTGCATAGGAAGGACTCGAGCGCGATGGGAAAGACATTGGTCCCGTCGGCGGTCTTCAAGGATTCGAACGTCGGCATCAACGCCTGGGTCTTGTAAGGCACCGGCTGGGCCGCGACGTAGCCGCTGACCGCGCTGCGAATCTCCGCGATGATCGGCAGCATGGTCGAAGGGCCCCGATCGCAGTTCAACCCGACGATATCGGCGCCGTGGTCTGCCAGGATCTTGCAGGCATCGACGTAGCCGTAGCCATCCCAGGTCTGGTGCGGTCGGGTGCTGGCCAGCGTCACCATCGCCGGTAAGCCGAGCTCCTTGATGACCTGCAACGCGATCAGCGCCTCGCCCAAATAGTCATTGGTCTCCGCGATGACGAAATCGATGCCCTCGTCCGTCGCCCACGACAGCTGCTCCTCATACATCGCGCGGACGACTCGGGACGACGCCTCCTTGTCCTTCGGGTCGTACGCCCAGGTGTTGCAGATATCGCCGGCGACCAGAGCATCGCCTTCTCGCGCAACCTCGTTGGCGATTCGTACCGCCTGCCGGTTCATGGCCTCGAGGTCGTTCTCGCGGCCGACATCCTTGAGCTTTCCGCGATGCGCGTAGTAGGTAAGCGCCACCATGACATCGGCGCCGGCACGGAGGAACTCGCGGTGCAGCTCGCGCAGGGCGTCCGGAAAATCGAGGACGACCTCTGGCACGTAGGGCCCGGCCTTGATATAGCCGCGCCGCTCCAGCTCGAAGACGTAGCCTTCGGCCCCCAGAACCACGCCGGATTTGAGCCGGTCGAGGATGCCGCGAGAGCTTCTAGCGGGCACGGCTGACCTCGAAACGGGAAGGGGCGAACCGGGAGATATCCTCGACCGTTGTGCCCTCGAAGACAAGTTCTGTCAAAGTCCTACCGATGAGCGGCGCGAACTTGTAACCGGTGCCGCGCCAGCCGGCACCGACGGCTGCACCGGGCAGGCCGGGAATGGCACCAAGGATGAAATCGTCATCTGCCACCAGATCATACGAGCACTGGTCCGCGTTCTGGACATCGACCATGCGCGCGTCCCTGAGCGCGGGCATGCACTCATCGATGAAGCCCTGGACGCTGGTGATCGAGGTCGGCCGAGCATTCAGGTCCGGCGGGTTGTAATAGCCGATCTTGACCCCTGGCGTCTCGCCTTCGATGAAGGGGTGGCCGTAGATGCCCACATCGAGGTAGGCGAAGACAGGAAGGCGGTCCGGCGCGAACATCGCGCGCTTTCCGGCCGGCGGGATCAGGTACTTGGTCTCGTTGGGCCGATCCGGACGCAGCGGCAGCCGCAGATCGCACCCCTCGATTCGCGAAAGAAGGTCGTTGCTGCCCAGGCCCGAGGTGATGACCAGTCGCTCCGCCGCGCGCTCCCCGGCCGCGGTATCGATGGCGATCAAGCCGCCACGCCGGCTGATCCGCTGGACTGCCGTGTTTTCCTCGATCAGGACCGATGCCTCCTGGAGGCGAGCGCGCAACGCGCTCACGACGGGGGTGACACGCATAACGCCGGCCTCGACGTCGAGGCGGCCGAGGTCGGCGTCGAACTGAGGGAAGCGCGCCTCGAGGCCCTCGCGATCGAAGGCCTGGGTCTTCAGATGCAGGCCTTCGAGAACCCGGTAGCTCCTCTCCGCGTAGGTTTCGGACAGGGCGGGCGTGACGCTCGCCTTGGCGAGGTTGAGGCAGCCGCACTCGATCAGGATGGACTCACCGGTTTGCCGCTGAAAATCGAGCCACAGCTGCCGAGCTTCGAAGGCCAGGCGCGCGTAAACCGGATCCATATAGTCGTTCCGAATCGACCGTGTCAGACTGAAGGAGGCCGCCCGCGGATCGCCGATCCGCCACTGGTCCAACAACAGGACCTTTGCCCCACGCCGGCGCGCGAAGTCGGCCGTAAATTGACCCATGACCCCGGCGCCGACGACCGCGAGGTCGTAAACGGTGTCAGTCAACGCTCAGCGCGTCAGCTCGCGAGTTGGTTGGCTTCCCGGGTGCAGTAGCGCGGATAGTGAGCACGATACCCCAGCATCCATCCAACCGGGGCCAGCGCAGGGAGCCCGAGTCGCAACCACAGCGGCCGCCCGAGCGAGCGGGTTTCCCTGCGATACGCCGCGGCGATGACGGCCCACTGCAGCGTATTCCCGATGCCGCGCAGGTGGTGCCGGCCGTCTCGGGCCAGGCCAAAGGTTGTTTCCGAGAACTCCTGTTTCAGCATGCCCGGCCGGAATTCCACCAGCAGGTGAGTCTCGACGGTGCCGGCGTTCCACAGACAGTGAGCGGTTCGTGCCGGGATCGTCAGCTGCTGGCCTTGCCCCAGCTCGAAGCGGGCCCCATGGATGGAAAAGGACGCCGTCCCTGACAGCACGGTAAAGCGTGACTCCTGGATGGGGTGGATATGGGGATCGCCGACACCGCCGCCCGGGGCGAGCCAGGATTCGTACTGGACCAGCTCGCCATTGGTTTCAGGGACGGTCTTGAGGAACCGGATGCGCTCGCCGTGGAGGGGATTTTCGATGATCGGACCGACGATGGGCGGCGTCACCTCGTGGCTGTGTTTTGCGGAGTATAGAAGATGACGGGCGGCCGTGCAATAAATTGCACCGGTCTGTGCAATACTGCCGTCGACTCGTCCGTGAAACCCCTCGTCTTCGCCAACTTTCTGGCACCGAACATGACCTCGGTCTACGCAGCCCTGGCGGCGCGCGTCGGTCGCGCCATCGGGGTGCCGGCGCGGCTAATCCAGGGGGACGGCTTCGAGCAGTTGCGGGATGGCTCCGTGGACGTCGCATTTCTCTGTGGGCTTCCCTACGTTCGCCTCTGCGCGGAGCGACCGGGCATGCTCTACCCTCTGGCGGCGCCGATCCTAGACGAGGCGCGTTACCAGGACCGGCCGGTGTACTTTTCCGATGTCATCGTTCACCGCGACAGCCCGTTTTCGTCATTCGAGGACCTCCGGGGGCGAAGCTGGGCCTACAACGACCCAGACTCCTTCTCGGGCTGGCTGCTGGTTCGCCACTACCTGGTCCAGATAGGCGAAACGGAGACTTTCTTCGGACGCCTAGCGTTCTCGGGATGGCACCAGGAGTCGATCCGCCGGGTGCATGCCGGCGAGATCGACGCCTCCGCCATCGACTCGCAAGTGCTTGGCGTCGAGCGGCTGCGAAATCCGGATGTCGCCAGCGAGCTTCGGGTCATTGCCACCCTCGGTCCATCGACGAGCCCCCTCGCAGTCGCCACCGCCGGGGTCCCGGAAGACCTGCGGCAGCAGGTTCGCGATGCGCTCTGCGACCTTGGACGGCAACCCGAGATTCGGGACGTTCTCGCCAGCGGCCTGATCCGGCGCTTTACACCGATCGACGACTCAGCCTACGACGATATCCGCCAGGTGCTGGCGGTGGTCGATCAGCGGCGGGCGCCCTCCAGCTCCGCTGGCACTCGCTGAATAGCGGCGACGAATGATTGCGGGGTGAGCACTCCCCGGAACTGGTCCCCGTCGACCACAGCCACCCAGGTGGCCTGATGGATCAGCATCTGCGAGAAGGCGTCGTACAGCGTGCGGTCCGCGCCGATGATGGCATCGAAGGGACGGGCCCGATCAGCAACCCGGCCATCGCCGTCCGCATCGTCCTTGGTAAGCTCGCCAGCCGGCTTGCCGTTTCGATCGACGACGATCACCCGGTCCCAGCGGCTATCGAGCGCCCGGCGCGCCTCGGAGAGGGAGTCGTCGGCATGGACGACCGGCGGCTGCTCCAGCGCCTTGATGTCGATCGGCGTCACTGATAGCCGCTTGAGGCCACGGTCGGGACCGAGCAGGTCGATCACCAGGTCGGACGCCGGCTTGGCCAGGATGGCCGCCGGCGTATCGTACTGCTCCAGCCGGCCCTGGTTCATGATCGCGATCCGATCGCCGAGCTTGATCGCCTCGTCGATGTCGTGGGTGACAAAGATGACCGTCTTGCGGACCTCGCGCTGGATCCGGAGGAATTCGTTCTGCAGGCGTTCGCGTGCGATCCGGTCGATGGCCCCGAACGGCTCATCCATCAACAAGACGGGAGGGTCGGCACCCAGCGCCCGGGCGACACCGACTCGCTGCCGCTGCCCGCCCGAAAGCTGGTGCGGAAATCGCCGGGCGAATTGCTTCGGATCAAGCCCGACCAGCTCGAGCAATTCGGTGACCCGCTGCTGGATCCTCCTCTTGTCCCAGCCCAGCAAGCGGGGCACGGTCGCGACGTTGTCGGCGATGGTGAGATGTGGAAACAG
>VBIS01000263.1 GCA_005880605.1 Chloroflexota bacterium | reverse complement strand
CCTCCAGCAGCTCGACGCCGGTCTCGGTGACGGGCTCGGCCTGGGCGCGCACGGCACTGATCACGCGGGCACTGCCTCGAGCGCGCCGACGCGCAGCACGTAATCGATGATGCGGCCGGGGATGTCGACCCCAGTGGTATCGATGCTGTTGCGAAATTCCATGGTGTAATTGACCTCGCTGACGACCATGCCATCGGGGTGCTCAAGAAGGTCGACCGCGAGCACGCCGCCGCCCACCGCTTTCGCCGCCGCGCGCGAGAGGCGATCGATCTCCGGCGTCACCGGGCAATTCCGCGCCTGGCCGCCGCGGGCGGTGTTCGTGATCCAGTGGGAGGATTCGCGATAGATGGCGCAGACGGTCTCATCGCCGATGACGAAGCTGCGGATGTCGCGCGCCGGCTTGTCGACGTACTCCTGGACGTAGAAGATCGCGTGCTGGTAGGAGCCGAGCGTGTCCTTGTGCTCGAGTAGCGCTTCGGCGGCGTCGCGGTCCGAGATCTTCGCCAGCAAGCGTCCCCAGGAGCCGACCGCCGGCTTGAGCACGACCGGGTAGCCGAGGGTCTCGATCGCCTCGAGCGCGGATTCCGGCGTGAAGGCGATCAGCGTGCGCGGGCTGGGTACGCCGGCGGCGATCAGCGCGGTGGTGGTGTTGATCTTGTCCCCGCAGGTCAGCGCCACCTCGTAGGTGTTGACGGTTGGCACGCCCCACTGGTTGAGGATGCGCAGCGCGTAGAGGGCCCGCGAGTGGTGCAGGCAGCGCTCCAGCACCACGTCGAAGCGTGCCGGCTCCGCCGCCAGGTCGAAGACCAGCTGGCGGTCGTCGATTTTCTCGATCGTCAACCCGCGGCGGGCAAAGCTCTCGAAGAGCAATTTCTCTTCGGCCCGGATGCGGGAGCAGAGAACGCCGATCCTCATTCGCCCCAGTCTTCCTCTTCTTCGGGCGCTAGCTTTAGCTCGACCGGGTCGCGCTCGACCACCTCGAGCTCCGCGCCGCAGTCGGCGCAGGGAACGATTTCACCCTTCTCGACGTCGGCCCCAAGTTTGACGTCGGCCGCGCACTCCGGGCACTTCGCGGTTACGGCGGTTGCCATCACGACACCTCCTCGATCGCGGCCCAGCCGCGGGTTTTGATCAGGTCGACGAGCGTCCCGGCTTCCATGATGGCGACGGCCACCGGTCCGGGTGTTTCCCCCTGGAATATCTTGCCACCGGCATCGATGGCGCCGGAACGGATGTCAATCGAAACGGTGTCGCCATCGCCGACCGCGTCGTAGATGGCGTCGCACTGGATCACTGGCAGGCCGATGTTGATGGCATTGCGGTAGAAGATCCGGGCGAAGCTGCGGGCGACGACCGCCTGGACGCCGGCGGCTTTGATCGCCATCGGGGCGTGCTCGCGCGAGCTGCCGCAACCGAAATTGCGGCCGCCGATGATCACATCGCCCGATTGGACGCGTGTGGCAAAGTCCGGACGGGCCTCGACAAAGCAGGCCTTGCCGAGCGCCACTGGATCCGTTGTCACGTTGAACCGGCCTGGGATGATGGCATCGGTCGAGATGCCGTCGCCGAACTTGAAGATCCTGGCCATCAGTTACTCCCTCCTACTAATTCCCTTTCCCTCTGAGGAAGTGCAGTCTCCATTTCCCTCCCCCTCCGGGGGAGGGCAGGGTGGGGGATGTTCCGAGGATCGGCGATCATCCCGGCCAGCGCCGAGGCCGCGGCCACCGCCGGGTTCGCGAGATAGATCTCGGCTTGCGCACTGCCCATTCGCCCGGCATAGTTCCGGTTGCTGGTGGAGAGAGCGCGCTCACCGGGACCGAGCACGCCGTGCTGGCGGCCAAGGCAGGGGCCGCAGCCGGCATTCATGACCAGCGCGCCCGCTTCCATGAAGGTCTGGATGTAGCCCCGGGCCAGCGCTTCCATGTAGATCTGCTTGGATGCGGGCACCACGATCGTCCGTGTCCGCGGGCTGACCTGACGGCCGCGGAAATAGTCGGCCACGATCGCCAGGTCTTCGATGCGGCCGTTGGCGCAGCTCCCGACGAACACCTCATCGAGCGGGGTGCCCTCGACCACGCTCAGGTCCTGGACGTTGTCGATCGCCGGCGGGCAGGCAATCTGCGGTTCCAGTGACTCCGCATCGACCTCGATCACGCTTCGATACTCGGGTCGTACCGGGTGCAGATCGATCACCTCGTCGTCGCCCAGGTAGCGGCGGGTCTGTTCATCGGGCT
>VBIS01000072.1 GCA_005880605.1 Chloroflexota bacterium | reverse complement strand
GCTCCATCACCTCCCGCGGGGTTACCCCGAGGCTGAGGAAGAACGACTGGGTGAGCTCGTAGTAACTCGAGGTCCGGTCGAAAAAGATCAGACGCTCGGAGGCGACGTCGGCGATCCCGACCTTTGACCGCTTGGCAAATGGGTGCCCCGGCGCTACGACCAGGACCAGCGCCTCCTCGTAGAGCGGAATCGATTCAATGTCGGGGTGTCGCATCGTCCGGACCATGGCCAGCTGGACCTCCTCGCGAAGCAGCATTTGCAGGACGTCCTCCGAATGTCCGGTGCGCACGGCAACTTCGATTCGGGGATAGGCGGCCGCGAACCGTTGCAGCAGTGCCGGTAGCACGTAAGTGCTGACCGCCGGCGCGGCACCGAGCACCAGGCGACCGGCGGAGGCAGAGCGGGCGTCGGTCAGCGCCTGGCGACCGTCACGAACGGCGCGCATCGCGCGTTCGGCGTAGGGGAGGAAGGCGCGGCCCGCGTCGGTCAGGCGCATACCCCGGCGGGTCCGCGCGAAGAGCGGCTCGCCCAATTCGCGCTCGAGCGCGTGGAGGCGGGCGGTCAGGGTCGGCTGGGTCACGAACATCGCCTCGGCGGCACGACTGACGTTCCCCCGGCGGGCGACCTCCAGGAACCCCTCGACTTGCGCCAGCAGCACCCCCTAGCTATAGAGGTTTTCTATGGTGACGTCAACTGGAACGCGCTCCGCATGACACCTGTCACCTGGAATAGCTGACCGCTGCGACTGGTTTCAAGCACGGTGCGGCCGTAGGCTGCGCAAGACGAATATCAGCCAACCCTCAGGAGGGGCCTCATGGAAATCATTAGAAACCTGACGCGGCGCAAGTTGCGCACGACGCTGACGGTCAGCGGCATCGTCATTGGCGTCCTGGCGCTGGTGACGATGGGCGCGATGGCCGAGAAATTCAACGCCCTGCTCGATGGTGGCGTTGCCTATTTCGGTTCCAACATCCAGGTGACGGCCGCCGGCGGCAGCGCGTTCGGGGGCGGCAGCGTGCTGCCGCTCAGTACGGTCGGCCAGGTGGAGCAAGTCCCTGGCGTGGCGGCAGCGTTTGGCGAAATCCAGACGGAGGCCAAGCCCGGATCCGTTCAGACGGTCTCCTTCGGCCTGCCCGATTACATCCAGTCCTACGATCCGCGTTCGAACGACTACTCAGCCGTGAAGACGACCCTGGCGCAGGGCCGCGACGCGACCGCATCCGGCGAGGTCGTCCTGGGCTCGGACTTCGCCCACGAGTTCGGCAAGAAAGCCGGCAGCACCATCGACCTGCCCATCCGGCCCTCTGACGCCAAGGCGGACTTCGTCAACCACACCTTCACCGTGGTGGGCGTCCTGGCCAAGACCCAGACCGGCCCCGATACGGGCGGCTTTATCACCCTCAAAGATGCCCAGATGCTGCTCAAGGACAGCTTGCCAGCCGCGATCCGCGACCGGATCGACACCAGCACGTTGGTCACCGGGATGACGGTCTACGGCAAGCCGGGGGTGAACCTGGACAACCTGTCGGACACGATCAACAATCAGGTCAGCGGCGTCAAGGCGACCAAGCCCAGCACCATCGTCAATAGCTTCAAGTCGGGCGGCGCGCTGTTCACGGCGATCACCACCGGTGCCGCGCTGTTGGCGCTGATTGTCGGCGGCCTCTCGGTCATCAACACCATGCTGATGGCCGTCACCGAACGCGTCCGGGAGATTGGGCTCAAGAAGGCGGTCGGCGCCCACACGCGTCACATCATTCGTGAATACGTGCTCGAGGCGACCCTGATCGGTGCCATCGGCGGCACCATCGGGTTGCTCCTCGGCTGGGCCATCACCAGCCTCGTCAATGCGGCGACAGCCGCATCGAACCTCAGCTTGTTCCTGGTCTCGTGGCGCCTGGTGATCATCGCCATCGCCTTTTCGGTCGGGCTCGGCGCGATCGCCGGCATCATCCCTGCCTTGCGGGCCTCCCGGATGGATCCGGTTCGGGCCCTGCGGGCGGCCTAGGAGGCATTCATATGGCAAGCATCGAACTGATCGACCTGACCAAGCACTACAAGCAGGGCTCGACGGTCGTCAAAGCGCTCGACGGCGTCAATCTGAGCATCGAGTCCGGCGAGTTCGTCTCGATCGTCGGTCGCTCCGGAAGCGGCAAGACGACGGCGCTCGACTTGCTCGGCCTGCTTCTTCGGCCAACCAGCGGACAGGTAATGCTCGACGGCACCGACACCAGGAAGCTACGCGATGGCGCCCGCGCAGACCTGCGTGGGGAGAAGCTCGGTTTCGTCTTCCAGGAATTCAACCTCCTTCCGGGCCTGAGCGCCATCCAGAACGTCATGCTGCCGCTTCGCTACCACAAGAACGGCAAGGACGGGAAGGCTCGCGCCGCCACGCTGCTCGACGAGGTGGGCCTGAAGGATCGCATGCATCACCGGCCCGACCAGATGTCGGGCGGCGAGCAGCAGCGCACCGCCATCGCCCGCGCCTTGATCAACCGGCCCAAGCTGGTGCTCGGCGACGAGCCGACCGGCGAGGTCGACAGCGAGACCAGCCAGCAGATCGTGGCGTTGATGCGGCGCATGAACCGCGAACATGGCGTGACCTTCATCCTGGTCACGCATGACATGGACGTGGCCGCCCAGACGGATCGAGTTATCCGCCTGAAAGACGGAAAAGTCGTGTCCGACGTGCGCTCGACGCCTGACCAGAAGTTTCTAAGTGGTGCCGACCTCCAGGGAGCCATCGCCTAGGCTTAACCCGATGGGTTTCAACGCCACGACGATCAAGCTAGGCCGCCTTTTCATGGTGGCCTGGCTTGCCTTTTTTATCTATCCGCTGGGCGCCTTCCTGACCGACCGTCTCAGCACCGACACGCGCACCTACGGCCTTCTGCTTTTGCTCGCGCTCGCAGCGCTCTGGGCATGGTTCTGGACCCGGATCATCGGTGGCCCCGATCGCCGCTATTTGGTGCCCGCCATCGTTGCAGCGACGCTCATCTTGACCGTGTTCACGCTTCGAACGCCCCCCCAGTACGGCAGCCTCTTCCTGTACGCCGTCATCATGGCCGGTTCGGCTTTTCCCTGGCGACGTGCCGCTCCGGCGCTGATCCTCCTCTCAGTCCTGGCGGCGGCGATCGAGCTGATTCGTGGCGAGTCCGTGACCGCGTCCACCGGCCAGTTCCTCAACGATTTGCTCGTCGGATTCGCCGCCGTCGCCGGCCGCTTGCTCGTCGAAGCCAATCAGCAGCTGAACCAGGCACGCGAACAAATCGCGCGGCTTGCGGTAGGGGAGGAGCGACTTCGTTTTGCTCGCGACTTACACGATCTGCTCGGCCATAGCCTGTCGGTCATCGCGCTCAAGAGCGAGCTGGCGGGGCGCTTGATCAAGAACACGCCAGAGCTGGCCGCCCACGAGATCGAGGACATCGAGAAGGTAGCCCGGGACGCCCTCCGCGAAGTCCGAGAGGCCGTCACCGGCTATCGCCAGCCTACGCTTGCCGCGGAACTCGCGGGCGCGCACGAGGTCCTGACCGCGGCCGGCATCGAATACCACGTCGACCACGACCACGTCCCGCTGCCGCCGGCGGTGGAGGCGGTCCTGGCGTGGACCGTGCGCGAGGGCGTGACGAATGTCATGCGCCATAGTCAAGCGAAGCGTTGCGCCGTCCGGATCATCAATAAGGATGGCCACGCGACCGCCGAGGTCATCGATGATGGCCGGGGTGGAACGCCCGAGGCGGGCAGCGGTCTGCGCGGCCTCGAGGAGCGCGTCCGAGAACGCGGCGGAACCTTGACCGCGGAACCGCTGCCGCACGAGGGATTTCGCCTCAGGGTCACGCTGCCCCTGCGCGACGTGCTCGCGCCGCTCGACACTGTGAGCGCGTGATTCGTGTCCTGATCGCCGAGGACCAGGGGATGGTCCGGGGCGCGCTCAAGGCCCTGCTCGCAATGGAGGATGACATCGAGATCGTGGCGGAGACCGACCGGGCTGACCAGGTTCTTCCTCTCGCATCGCAGACCAAGCCTGACGTGGCCCTGCTCGACATCGAGATGCCGGGCGGCGACGGGATCACCGCAGCCGGCCAGCTCCGCAAAGCATTGCCTTCCTGCAAAACCCTGATCCTGACCACCTTCGGCCGGCCCGGTTTCCTGCGCCGTGCCATGGAGAGCGGGGCATCCGGCTTCATGCTGAAGGACGCCCCGGCCCACGAGCTGGCGCTGGCGATCCGGCGCACGATGGCCGGTGAGCGCGTCATCGATCCAGGTTTGGCCGCCTCGGCGCTCAGCGCCGGCGTCAGCCCGCTGTCCGAGCGAGAGCGCGAAGTCCTGGTCGCGGGTCAGGGCGGCGCCAGTATCGCGGAGATCGCGCAAGCCCTGTTCCTCTCCGAAGGAACCGTGCGCAACTATCTGTCGTCCGCGATCCAAAAACTCGAGGTCAGCAACCGGACCGAGGCGGCGCGCGTCGCCGAAGAGCTGGGGTGGCTTTAACGATTCGGGACTAGGCCGCCTTCGCCTGCCGCGGCGCCGGATCGGTCAGGCGTGCGTAGATGCCCGCCAGGTGGGCCCACACGAAGCTCATGTACGTGAGCGAGACCACCACGCCGATGACGAGCGCGATCAGGCCGAGGACGCCGATCACCAGCAGGATCATGGTCAGCGCGGCGACGACAACGGTCAGGCTCGGATTGACGCGCAGCCGATGGATAATGGCGCGAACGTCGAGGGCGGCGCGGAATCCGCCCTGGAGATACTGGGCCCAAACCGGCATCTGGATTACCAGCACCATGACCTGCCAGACGTTGCCGAGCGCGGAAAGGACGTCGCCAAGGGACCCGAGCCGCAACTCGATGCTGGGATCAAGCAGGATCCCGCCGATCACCGAGACGACGATCCCCGGGAGTGACCAGAGTACGAACAGGCTGGTCACCACGAAGCCATCCTTGATCTTTCGCCAGCGGTGGTCCCATTGGGGAACCTCGGGCTGACCGTCGCGAACGCGGCGCGAGAGTTCGACCAAATAACCGAGTAGCAACAGGCCGGGAACGACCAGCCAGAAGAAGGCGTAGCAGACGGCGCCAACCAGGATGCGCCGGCCCCAGCGCGACGAGCGAAAAACGAACGTGAACGGCTCCCGTAGGTCGAGGTCGACGGCTTCGGTGGTCGCGGGCTGGCGTGCGAGAGCCTGGGCGATCCACAGCGCGCCGGCGACCGCGATCAGTTTGTCGGGCACGTCGACGGCCAGCTCGCCAACGAACGCCGCCACCGCGTGGGGGAAGCGCGTGGAAAGGGAGGCGTAGATCGAATCCCCGAATCCCACACCGCTCTGGCCACCGCTGACCAGGAGGTTGATCGGCGTCGAGAGGAGCGCCGACACACCCGCGCAGACTGCCCATAGCAGGATCCAGCCGCTGGCCCGCCGCTGCCAGCTCAGGTATCGGCTCAGACCCGCTGTGAATCCGACAGCAAAGGAAACGATGGCGTAGGAGGAAGCCACGGGGTCGAAGGTGTTCGACGTCAGCAGGTTTGATAGCACGCCGATGCTGCCACCGACCCATGGCCCGGCTAACACGCCACAGAGAATGGTGCCCATCGAGTCGAGGAACAGCGGCAGCTTCAGACCGACCGCCAACGCATGGCCGGCGAAGTTGATGCCGAGGCAGAGCGGCATCACCAGGATCCCAAGCGAGTCGAGGCGCAGATGCAATGGTCCGGTCCAGCCGCCTGACTCCAAAGACAGCAGCGCCCGTCGTGTGCCGATGCGGATCAACAACACGACCGCGATGGCGGCAGCCACCGCCAGCACCGCGAGCAGGATCTGGTGCTGGCTGGCGTGGATGAGGGCCAGGATCGGCCGCCCGAAGGCGGCGCCAAGCCCGACAAACCCGGCGACGTAGAGCACCGCCGATGGAACGAGACCGGCGAGGAAGGTGGACCGACGCACACCCGTGATCCCAGCCATCTGCGTTGTGTACACGCGAAGGCCCGGGAGGAGGCGCGCCGTGAAGACGGTCCGCCAGCCGCCTCGGCGCAACAGGTCCGCCGCGCGGCCCAATGGCTTCTCGGCATGGAGTGGTCGCGCGATCTTCATCAGCCGGTCCCAGCCGAGGAGGGCGGTGATCTCACGACCCAGCGCGGCCCCGACGATGATGGCGACCAGCGTGAGGCCGACCATCAGCACCGGGTTGACCCGCCCGCCCGTAACCGCGATGCCGCCGATCGCAAGCACGAGATCGCCCGGCGCGAAAGGCAGCGGGACTCCGAGCTCCTCGACGAACAGCAGGCCACAGATCGTGAGGATCAGCGCCATTCCGCCAAGGTTCTCGATGAAGGTCATGCGCTACAAGCGAGAAGGATATCCCTCGCCCCTAAGGCGCTCCGTTCTGATGGCGCATACTCCGAAGTACCGATCAATAGAGGAGGGCGCACATGATCGTCGTCACAACCGAAGAGGTCACCGGACATCGAATCGTTGAGATGAAGGGACAGGTATTCGGCCTGGTGGTGCGCAGTCGCGGCCTCGGGGGCAACATCATGGCCGGTCTTCGTTCGCTTGGCGGCGGCGAGATCACCGAATACACCGAACTCCTCGAGGACGCGCGCCGCCATGCCGTCGACCGCATGGTCAAGAACGCCACGGCAATGGGTGCGAACGCGGTGATCCGGATGCAATATGACTCCTCCGAGATCGGCAACACGATGTCGGAGATCGTCGCCTACGGCACGGCGGCCGTGGTAGAACCGATCAAGACCTGATGCTTCGAAAGGCGATCCTGGCCTACGGCGTGCTGGCGGTCGTTGGCGCCATCCTGCTCGCCGTCGCTGGGATCATCACCGGGCTGGTCGTGTACCTGTTCGTCAACGGGGCGGTCGTAATCGCGGCGCTTCTCTTCGAGCGGGGCCGCTACCGCCCGGCCGTCAATCCAGAGGGTCCCTGGCAAGAAACCGCCGAGCGTTTCGTCGATCCGACGACGGGTCAGCTGATGAAGGTCAGGTACAATCCGCAGACTGGAGCGCGGGACTACGTGCCCGTGACCCCCCACCCCGACCCTCCCCCGCAAGGGGAGAGGGAGAAAAGATAAATGCGAACAGCCATCCTCTTCCTGCTCACAATCCTGGTCCTGGTCGCCGGTGCCGTGGCCGTATTCGCCTCGCCGAAGTTCACGCTCGCGGCCGCGCGGCCGACGCCCTCCCCCTTGTTCGTGGTGGAGAATCCGCCGCCGCCCACCCCTAGTCCAACACCAACGCCGACGCCCACGCCCGTGGCCACGCCCGATGCAACGGTGACCTTCAATGTTCCGGTGTATAAGCAGTTACGCAACCTGGATTGCGAGACCGCCGCGCTCCAGATGGCCCTCGGTGCGCTGGGCCATAACTACACGCAAAACCAGCTGATCGCCATGCAGCCCCAACCGGACACCCGCTCGCCCGTCATGGGAACGGTCAATGGGCACAAGGCCGTCTTGCAATGGGGCAACCCGTACAAGAACTTCGTCGGCAACATCGACGGCGCTGACCTGATACCAACCGGCTACGGGATCTATTACCCGCCATTGCTGTCCTTGGTGCAGACGCACGGCGTTCCGAACGCCGAGGCCGGTGAAGGGGCGGGCAACGGCTGGACGCCTGCGAGGATCTACGCGGAGCTCGCCGCTGGTCATCCGGTCATGGCGTGGACCGAGACCGGCTGGGCTCGTCCCTACGTCGGCTACTGGACGACCTTTGACGAGAAGATCAAGATTCGCTACTCACTCATCGAGCACGTCGTCACGTTGAGCGGCGTGTCACCGACGCAGGTCCGCGTCAACGATCCCTGGCACAGCGGCTCGCAGTACTGGTTCAGCAAGGCCGCCTTCGAGGCTTCCTGGGCCGACTTCAACAACATGGCGATCGTCCTCAAGTAGGGACGCGGTCTCCGCAATCCCCTGCACCTCTGCCTGGGTCCGCACCGGCAGGCCGACCAGCTTGATGAAGCCGACTGCCGCCTGGTGGTCGAACTGGTCGCCCGCGGAGTAGGTCGCGAGCTTCGGCCGGTACAGGGAGTAAGGAGACGACCGTCCGACCACCTGCGCCGTTCCTCTGTGCAGCTTGACGCGGACCCGTCCGGTCACGACCTGCTGCGTACTTAGCACGTAGGCATCGAGGTCCCGGCGGTGACTCGTAAACCATTTGCCCTGGTAAATGAGTCGGGCGTATTCCTGCGAGACCGAGGGTTTGAAGCGGGCCGCCTCGGCGTCGAGCACGAGATCCTCGAGGGCCCGGTGCGCCGCATGCAGGATGATCGCCGCCGGCGCTTCGTAGACCTCGCGTGACTTGATCCCGACGAAGCGGTCCTCGATCATGTCGATCCGGCCGACCCCGTGCAAGCCGCCGATCCGATTCAGCTCGGCCACCAGGAAAGCGCCCCCACCCTGCCCTCCCCCAGAGGGGGAGGGGATTAATTCACCCTGCCCTCCCCCAGAGGGGGAGGGGACTAATTCCCGCTGCCCTCCCCCAGAGGGGGAAGGAAATAAGACCCCATCGAGGGCGGTCGGGATGCCTTTCTCGAAGTCCAGCTCGAGCAGGACGGGGCTGGCGGGGGCGTTGTCCACCGACGAGGTCCACCGGAATGCGTCCTCGGGGGGTGTGAGGAGAGCATCTTCCAGAACCCCGGCCTCGATGGATCGCCCCCAAAGGTTCTCATCGATACTGTACGGCGACTCGGGCTTCACATCAATCGCCAAATTTTTTGCCCGAGCATATGCGATCTCTTCTTCGCGGGTCATCGACATGCCATCTCGGAGTGGGGCGAGCACTTTGAGATGCGGCGCCAGCGCCGCGGTGGCAACGTCGAAGCGCACCTGGTCGTTGCCTTTGCCCGTCGAGCCGTGCGCGACCCAGGTGGCGCCCTCGAGCGCCGCCACCTCGACGAGCAGCTGCGCGATCAGCGGGCGGCCAAGGGCGGTCGCCAGCGGATACTGACCCTGGTAGAGCGCACCGGCCCTTAGCGCCGGCCAGCAAAAGCGTTCGATGAAAGGGCGGCGCGCGTCCAACACATAGGCGCGCGACGCGCCGGCAGTCAGCGCCCGCCGGCGGATTGCAGCCAGGTCCGGCTGGCTGCCGAGATCGATCGTCAGCGCCACGACGTCGAAGCCGCGTTCCTCGATCAGCCACTTCACGGCGACCGTGGTATCGAGACCCCCGGAGTAGGCGAGAACAATCTTTTCTGCCATCAGTCCTCCGGCTGCACGTAGGCGCCGAGCTGGGCTATGCGCTGGGCAAACCCCTCGTAGGAGCGGGGATGGAGCGCAAGGGCGGCAAAGATCGTGTCATCACCGGCGATCGTGCCAATCAGTTCCGGCCACGCGACCGCGTCGATCGCCGAGGCGAGTGAATTCGCCGAACCAGGAGTGGTGGTCAGGATGGCGATGCCCTGGCCACGCCGCACCGTCAGCGGGAGGTCCCGTAGCAAGCGCTGCAGCCGATCCTCGCGACCCGCGGGTGAGGCCGCCCCGAGCCCATCGCTGGGCTTGACGTAGTGGCTATCCGGTCCGCCGACCCGAACCAGGCCGAGCTCGGCGATGTCGCGCGACACCGTGGCCTGCGTTGTGTGGATGCCGACCCGGCCGAGGCGTTCGACCAGCTCTTCCTGGGTTGCGATCTGGTGCTTGGAGATCAGGGAGAGGATCGCCTCCTGCCGCTTACGCTTTGACACGGGCAAGCGCCTCCTTAACCTGCGCCGGCGCCGTCCCGCCAAGCACGTCGCGCGATTTGAGCGCACCCTCGAGCGTCAGGTAGTTGAATATGTCGGCGCCGAACAGCGGCGAAAACTGCTGTAGCTCTTTGAGGGAGAAATCCTCGAGTCCCTGATGCGTGGCGATTCCCTTCGCCACCATCTGGCCGACCAGGCGGTGGGCATC
>VBIS01000071.1 GCA_005880605.1 Chloroflexota bacterium | reverse complement strand
CGGGCATCTCGCGTACGGCGCCGGGGTGGCGGCAACGGCGGAAGCGTTAATGGCGCTGGGCGGGGGGTATCAGGAGCGATAAGCAGGCGATACCTGGCGATCGCGCCGCAGGGGGAACTACTCCAGCAGTCTGCCGGCGACCGGCAATTCGTCGGTGGCCAGCAACTCCTGTAGGGGGGCGGATACTTCCGGAACCGGTTCGCTCGAAACCGTAAGGCTGGCCTCTCGCTGATCCAGGCGGGTGTACAGGTTGCGCTGCAGGGTTGGATCGAGCGCAGGGAAGTCGGAACGGTTGTGAGCGCCTCGGCTCTCACGCCGTTCGAGTGCACAGCGGAGCGTGGCCTCCGCCGTTCGGAGCCCCGCCCGCAAGTCGAGCACGTGCGCCAGCTCGAACCAACCTTCCTCTCCGGGGCGAATGTCGACAGTCTGCGCGGCTTCGGCGAGCTCGCCGAGTTTCCGAAGACCCTCGCGCATCCTGGCCTCATCGCGAACCACCCCGCAGTGCTCCCACATCAAGTTGCGGAGGGCCCGCTGCAGGGGACGGGCCAGTTCGGTGCCAGGCTTGATCAGACCCTGCAGCTCATCGGCCGCGTCCTTCACCGCCTTTCGCGAGCGACGCTGCAGTTCGGATTCCTGCGAGTATGCGGCCGACGCGGCCCCGGCCCGCCTGCCGAAGATGACGGTCTCGGCCAGTGAGTTACCCCCCAGGCGGTTGGCACCATGCAAGCCGGAAGTGCATTCCCCGGCGGCATAGAGGCCGACCACCTCGGTAGCGTGGGTCTCCGGATCGACGGCGATGCCGCCCATCGAGTAATGCGCCGTGGGCGCCACTTCCATCGGTTGCTTCGAGATGTCGAGCATTTGATACTCGATGAACTGGCGGTACATCCTCGGGAGCTTCTCGAGGATCTCATCCTTCGGCCGATGCGAGATATCAAGGAAGACGCCACCGGTGGGGCCGCCGCGGCCCTCCATGATCTCCGTGTAGATCGCCAGCGCGACGCGATCCCGGGCGCTCAGCTCCATACGTTGCGGGTCGTAGCGCTGCATGAAGCGCTCGTGGTCGCGGTTGTAGAGGCGACCACCCTCACCGCGGACGGCCTCGGTGACAAGGGTACCGGCCATCTCTTCCGGCGTGAGCATCCCGGTCGGATGGAACTGCACCAGCTCCATGTCCATCAGCCGGCAGCCAGCCTCGAGCGCGAGGAACATGCCCTCGCCATAGTTTTCGTCGCGACGGGACGAGCTGCGACGCCATAGCCGCGTGTGGCCACCGGTGGCCAGGACAACCGCATCGGCCTCGAAGACCGTGCGCTCCCCCGACACGAGGTCGAATCCATAGGCGCCAAAGCAGACGCCATCCGCGACCAGCAGACGGGACACGTACTGGTCTTCGATGATCGGAATTCCCATCTGCTGCACCTTGTTGGCCAGGGTGTAGAGGATGGCGCGGCCGGTGTAGTCACCGGCGTAACAGGTGCGTCGGTACTTGTGCGCGCCGAAGAAGCGCTGATCCAAGCGCCCGTCCTCGAGCGTCGCGAAGCGGCAGCCCCAGGCCGCAAGCTCCCGTACCGCATCGGGCGCCTCCCGCGCCATGATTTCCACCACCCGCGGGTGGCCGAGAAAGTACCCCTCGCGCAACGTGTCGGCGAAATGCTGCTCCCAGGTGTCCTGCGGATCGCGTGTGCCCAGCACCGCGTTGATGCCGCCCGCGGCCAGGACGGTATGCGCATCGAGGCGGTGTCGCTTGCCCACGATCAGCACCTGGCTTCCCGCCTCGGTGGCGGCGATCGCGGCGCGCAGCCCGGCTGCGCCAGCCCCGATGACGAGCACGTTGCAGACCCGGCTACGGGCCGACGGTTGTGGCATCTTCCTTGGGCATCGTACTCGGCGGAATCCTGACGTCGGGACGCGGTTGGGTTACTGCATCGTGTAGGGCTGGAAGGTGCTCGGCGAGGGCGGCGAAGTCCTGGCGAGCAAGGCTGAGGACCCCGGTTGGGGTCAGCGTGCGGACGGTCGCCGTGCGGCGGCCGTTGTTGAGCGTCCCGATCTCGCCGAAATGATCGCCAGGCCCCAGCTTGCGGATCACCTGCTCCTTTCCGTCGATGTGCTGGGACACCTCCACCTCACCGGCGGTGATGATGTAGAAACGGCCACTCAGCTCACCCTCGCGCACGATCGTCTCGCCTGGGCCAAACCGCATCGGCACCACGGTGTTGGTGCGGCCGAGGGGGAGTGGCGTCAGGTTGTCTGGCATCAGCGCGCTCCCCATCCAATGCAGGGCCAGCTCGAAACGGCGACGCCAGGTAGGCATGAACGAAAGAAACAACGCGCGGGATACGAGCGATGCCACCCAGCCGTGGAGCGCGATGCCCCGAACCTGGGCGACACCGTAGCGCCGTGTCAGCAGCGCGACCTCGCCGAAGCGGGCCGGATGACAGGGCGCCGGTGGCTCGCCGCGGATGTCGGCGAGGATGTTGTGCGCCGCCTGCCGGCCTTCGCCGAACGCCACCATGACCATCGCCCCGAACGGCTGGCCGCTGGCCGGGTCGGGAACGGCCGCGTTATCGCCGGTGGCGTACACCCCCGGCCAACCGGGAACCCGGCAGAACGGATCGCAGGGGATGCGTCCCCGCTGCAACTCGACCGGCATCTCACGCACGAGCGGGTTGGTCCCGATGCCAACGGTGGCGATAATGCTGCGGGTCTCGATCCGCGATCCGTCGGCGAGGACGATCGCGCCCGCCGTGGCTTCCTTGATCCCGACGCCAAGCCGCAAATCGATGCCGCGGTGCCGCATGCGGTCGAGCACCCGTTGCGCGAGGCGATCGTTGAAGGTCGGTAGCACGCGGGTGAGGATGTCGACCGTAATCACGCGCAGCTCGTTCGGCGAGATCATCGGGTAGGAGCCGAGGGAGGCGCGGAGAAACTCGTTGGCTTCGGAAGCGATTTCCACCCCGGCGTAGCCCGCGCCCGCGATCACAAAGGTCAGGCGCCGCTGCCGCTCAACCGGATCCGAGGTCACGCTGGCCGCCTCGAGCATCTCGATCAGGTGGTTGCGCAGATGGATGAAGTCGCCGATCGTCTTCGTCTGCAGGGCGTGCTCGGTCAGGCCCGGGAAGCGCGAGAGGTCGGTGACCGAGCCGAGCGCGATCACCATGTAGTCGGCCTCGAGCGCTGCCTCGTCACTCTCGCCGCCCAGGCTGAGAACCGCGCGGCGGGCCAGCGGGTCGATCGACTCGATCTCCGCGGTGTAGATCGTGACGCCGGGCAGGATCTCGCGCAGCGGGATCAGCACGTGCTGCGCCTGCAGGACCCCGGAAACGATCTGCGGCATCAACCCATGCCAGACCTCGACGTTTTCGCGGCTGACCAGGGTGATGTCCACCTGGTCGGTCGTGCGGCGATGCTTGAGCAATTCGCGGGCACAACGGACGCCGGCATGGCCGCCGCCGAGGATGACGACGCGCTTCCGGCTCACGACCAGCGGGCGCGCCGGAGTGCGGTCCGCGCCCCGAAGAATCCGCACATCCCATGCACGCCACCGGTGGGTGGGGTCGACGATGAGCAGAAGTAGAGCTGCCGGTTCGGAGTGGCGTAGAGACGCGGGGTGGGGCGAAGGAAGAGCTGCCGCAGGTCGGCGATCCCGCCGTTGATGTCGCCGCCGACGCAGTTCGCATTCTGGCGCTCGACGTCGGCGGGCGTCATGACATGGCGAGCGAGGATGCGCGAGGTGAAGCCGGGGGCGAAGCGCTCGATCTGCGCCTCGATCCGCTCGCGCATATCGACCGTTGATCCGTTCGGCACGTGACAGTAGGCCCAACCAACATGCTTGCCGTTTGGCGCCCGGGTCGGGTCGGCCACGCTAGGCTGCGCAAGGATCACGAACGGCCGCTCGGCCACCTCGCCCGCGGCCACCGCATCCTCGGCGGCGATTACCTCGTCGAAGGCGCCTCCCACGTGGACCGTGCCAGCCTGCCGGCAGGCCTCGGCGCGCCAGGGGATGGGGCCATCGAGCGCCCAATCGAGCTTGAAGACGCCGGGTCCGTAGCGAAACCGCGCCAGCTGCCGGCTGAAGGCATCCGGCCACTGGCCGCGCGCGATCGAAAGCACCTGGCGAGGCGTCAGGTCGAAGAGCACGACCCGGCCGTCCGCCACCTGGTCCATGGTGGTCACGCGGTGATTGGTTGCGATCGTTCCGCCACGCGCGCGGAGCAGGCCGGCGAGCGCATCGGACACGCGCTGCGACCCACCGTGGGCGAACGGCCACCCATAGGCGTGGCCTGCGGCGCCCAGGACCAGACCGAAGGCGGCCGTCGCCGGGCGGCGGAGCGACAGCATCGAATGCGCCCCGAGCCCGGTAAACATGGCGCGCGCCTGCGCGGTCCGGAAACGGCTCGCGGCCAGGGCACCCGCTGAGCGAAGCGCGGGGATGCCGAAGCGCGCCAGCATGACGAGGTGGATAGATGGACGGGGAGGACCCAGGAATTGACCGACCAGCATGTCGATGTTCGCAACGATCGGGCCCATCAACCGGCGATAGGCCGCGCCATCCCGGCCCAGGCCGCTCACGGTCTCGGCGAGCGACCGGTGGAGGACGCCGGCCGAGCCATCATCGAGCGGGTGGGCGAGGGGGATGGGCGGTTGATCGTAGCTCAGCCCATGGTCGGCCAGCGGCAGCGTGCGGAAAAACGGCGAGGCATGCGCCAGCGGCAGGACGGATGAGCAGACGTCGTGGATGAACCCCGGAAGCGTCAGCGCGTCCGATCGCGCGCCACCGCCGATGGTCGATTCCGCCTCGAGGATCCGAACCGACTTGCCGGCGCCGGCGAGGACGAGGGCCGCCGCCAATCCGTTGGGTCCCGAGCCGACGACGACGGCGTCGACGGGGCCCCCATCCTGCCCTGCCCTCTCAGCCAAGGTCGATGACGGTGCCCTCGGCGGCGGCGTCGACCGGGATGGCGTTGCCCCGATGGGCCGCCACGATCGCGTCGATCTGGTCATCGGTCCGCGCTGGATCGTGGTGATAGAGCAGCAGCCGCTTGACCCCGGCGGCTTCGGCGAGACCGACCGCGTACTCGACCGCCGAGTGCCCGAATGGCGCCAGCGCCGCGAACTCGCTGCTGATCAGCTGGGCATCGTGGATCAGCAGATCAGCGCCCCGCGCCAGGGCGATCGCGGCAGGGTGATACGACCCGAAGCCAGCCGGTCCCGGACCGAACGCGATCGGGCTGTGGTCGGAGAGATACGCGATGGTCGCGCCGTCGCCAGTGACCCGATAGCCGTAGGTCAGGCCACCCTTGTGCGGGATTTCGCGCGCGATCACGTCGAAGCCCTCGACCGGCCGCGGTCCTTCCTGGATCCCGAGGAAACGCCATTTGCCACGCAGCTCGGCTGGCTTGATGGGGAAGTGGGGCGGCGACATCACGCGCGCCAGCACATTCGCCGGATCACCCTGGGCCGGCATCATGAGGGTGATCTCGGCGTCGGGCCGGTCGCCCCCGGCAAAAAACGGGATCCCGTGGGTGTGGTCCCAGTGAAGGTGACTGAGCATGATCGAGCCTCGAAACGGCTGCCCGTTCAGCAGCGGGGTCAGCCGCTGCAGTCCGGTGCCGGCGTCGAGCACCATGGTTGGCGCTTGCCCAGGGTGTGCGATGCCAATCGACGAGGTATTGCCGCCGTAGCGTACGAACGCGGGCCCGGGCGACGGCGTGGATCCCCGGACGCCGCAGATAAACAGACGCACCGAGCGAGAGTTTACGTGTTGCCGGTGTCAGCTCTCCTCGCGGCGGTGGCCTGCAGCCAGCTCAGCGAGGGCGTCGGGCGAAATCTGGTCCGCTCCGGCGACGGCGACCCGAGCTGGGGTGAGGGCACGCAGCGTTGCGGTCCGCTTTCCGCCTTCGAGCAAGGCCCGCTCCCCCAGGACGGCGCCGGGTCCAACCTCGGCCAGGGCTTTTCCGTCGACGTCCACCGAGAGGACGCCGTCCAGAAGCAGGAATAATTCGTTCCCCGATTGACCCTGCTCGACCAGGGCCTCCCCGCTCTTGAGTTTCCGGATCGTGGGTTTCGCACCCCCGCGCATGATGGTCTGGGAGAGCTCCCGCTCCAACGCGGTCTCGACTTCGGTCACGAAGGCGGGTGAATCCTCGGCGCCCCATGGCGTGCGCTCACCGAAGATGTCGCCCGACCAGGTCTTGAAGTCGGTGATCGCGACCTTGTGCGACAGATGCTTGGCGTCGTCGTAGATCCAGTGCCGTGGGAAGGGGCTGGCGCCAATAACTTCGGGCTTCGCTGAGCCGTCGGCGTTGATCGTCAGAGCCAGGGTGGTCCACACGATCGGTGGCACGATCTGGACGAACGGTGGACGGTTCAGCTTGCGCGGCATCGGCATCGCCACGCGTCCGCCTACGGTTTGAACAAACCGCACGGATAGCTTGCCGGCTTCCGGCTCCGTACGGATGTCCGGCATGGCAATCGCGGAGAAGAGGATTTTGCGGGAGCCGAATCCCAGCTTGCTCTTCCCGATCCAGCCCCGGCCAGCGTGGCCGTGGCGGACGATCCAGCCATTCTCGACCTCGACCCAGGCGCGGAGCTCGTTGATGAAGCGAACCGCGCCGGACTTGGACAGCGCCTCGAGATCGGTCAGTTGGTCGGACGGCGGGTCGTCATAGTGGACCGGACCCAGGTCGAACGGCAGCCGCATCATCCCCGGGATCGCTTCCGACGGTATCCAGGAGACCGAGATCGTCGAGGATTCGTAGCGCATGGCCAACTCCCTCCTATCCCTGAACCGTTTCTGGTACTCGGAGCCTAACCGACTTCGAGGCAGCAGATCGACCCTGCGGTCCGGCTCCCCTGGTCGGTACCGGGGGAGGTGCAGGCCTGGAAGGCATTCCCGTCGCCTCGCTGAGGGCCGTCGAAAGCACGCTCAGCCGCGCCGAGCGCCGCCTCTCTCACCCAGATTGTGTCCGCCACGTTCCCCAAACCCTGGCGCTATCGTAAGCGACTCGCGGTAACATCGCAGCGCATGCCAGTCACGGTTGGCCCGTCCACCCTGACCATCAACCACGATCGCCAATTCCTCATCAGCCAGCCGAACGCCACCATGCTCCCCCAGGACGACGTGGGCTTCTATGCCCATGACACCCGATTCGTGAGCGGGTACAGCGTCACCCTCAACGGTCTGAAGCCCCTGCTGTTGGACGCCATCACCGTCGAACACTTTTCGGCGCGCCACGAGTTCATGACTCCGCAGCTCCGGCTTGGTCCCGGCTCCCAAGACGACGCCGACGGCATGCTGCCGGAGGGGTCGGTCGGCTTTCGGCTGGAGCGCACCATGCTCGAGGGTGTCCATGAGGACTACGACCTGACCAACTACGCGCTGCACCCGGTGCGACTGATCCTGGAAATTGGCATGGAGTCTGACTTCGCCGACATCTTCGACGTGCGGGCGCACCGCTTGATCCGGCGCGGCGATCTCCAAACCGTCTGGCGCCCGCGGGCGGGCGAGCTCCGGAGCACGTATCGCAACCGTACTTTCCGGCGCGGCCTGATCGTGAAGGTGGAAAAGGCGGGCTCGAAACCCGAGTATGCCAACGGCCGCCTGGTGTTTGTCTTCGAGTTACTTCCCCGGGCGGAATGGCACGTGTGTCTGAAATGGCTTCCGGTGATTGGCCCCCGCCCGGCCCGGACGCTTCCCTGCCACTCCCTGCTCCTCGGTGACTCGCGCGGCGTTCACCCGCTTCCGCCCGTCGAGCTCGTCACCAGTCATCCGACCCTACCCGCTATCTGGGAGCAGGCCATCGAAGACACGGAAGCTTTGCGGATGGTCGATACCACCGTCCGGGGCGGGATGTTCGTGCCGGCGGCAGGGATCCCCTGGTTCGTGACCGTGTTCGGCCGCGACTCCCTGGTGGTCTCCATGGAAAGCATCAGCGCCTTTCCCGAGTTCGCGCTCGGCGCCCTGCGAACCCTCGCCAAGGTCCAGGCGACCGACGATGACGCCGAACAGGACAAGGAACCGGGGAAGATCCCGCACGAGATCCGCTCCGGTGAACTGGCAAGCCTGAAGCTGCTCCCCTTCGCGCCCTACTACGGCACCGCGGACGCCACGCCGCTGTTCATCATCGTGCTCTCCTATGCCTACCAGTGGTCGGGTGACGTCGGGTTACTGCGGCGCTATCGCCGGAATGCTGAAGCGGCCATGGGATGGGTGTTGAACCATGGCGACCTGGACGGCGACGGATTCCAGGAATACTTCAAGCGGTCGAAGCGGGGCATCGACAATCAGGGTTGGAAGGACTCCTGGGACGCAATCCGCCATGCCGACGGCTCGATCGCGCAGGCGCCCATCGCCCTGTGCGAGCTGCAAGGCTACGCCTTCGACGCGATGCTGCGCATGGCGGAAATCTACGACCTGCTCGAGGAGCCGGAGAAGGCGCAGCCCTTGCGGGAACGCGCCCGCCGCCTGTACCAACAGTTCAACGAGATCTTCTGGTGGGAGGCGGAGGGCACCTACTACCTCGGCCTGGATAAGGAGAAGCGGCCGATGGAGACGGTAGCGTCGAACGCGGGCCATTGCCTGGCCAGCGGAATCGTGCCGGCGGAACGGGCGGGACGGGTGGTCGACCGCCTGATGGCCGCCGACATGTGGAGTGGGTGGGGCATCCGGACCTTGTCGAGCAAGCACCCCGGCTACAACCCCTATTCCTATCACTGCGGCTCCGTGTGGCCGCATGACAACGCAACCGTCGCGGGTGGGTTTGGCCGCGCCGGCCGGCACGCCGAGGTCCAGAAAGTCGCTGAGGGCATTTTCGCGGCGGCCGAACGATTCGACGCCTACCGGCTCCCCGAGCTCTTCGCTGGGCTGCCGCGCGACGCCGGCGCCTTTCCGGTTCCATACCTGGGGGCCAACGTGCCCCAGGCCTGGGCGGCCGCGGCGGTCTTCCGGCTAATCGCCATTCTGTGCGGCATTCACACGGTCGGCCGGAATCGGACGATGTACGTCAACCCCGACCTCCCGGACTGGCTGCCGTCGCTGACGCTTCGCAACCTGCGGGCGGGACACGGGGCGATGGAGCTGCACCTCGAGCGGGACCGGGTCCAGGTGGTCAGCAACACAACCGGCTTCAAGGTTGTCCACGGCCGGCTCCCCCGACCGGCCCTGGTCGAAGCGCCACTCGCCCGAAGCTAAATCAGCCTCTGGGCCCGCGTCGCAACTCGAGGAATGCAAAGAGCAGCCCGGTGAGGGCGAGGACGACGGCCATCGCAAAGGTGCCGACCGTGAACGCCTGGAAGCAGCCGGCGCCGCGACCGGAAGCACACGGCGGCGGTTGCAAAATGTAGGGTGACAACAGGACGGCGGTTGACACCCCGGCGCCGTAGAGGAGGGCAGGCCATCCCTGCCGGCGGCCACGGCGCCGGACGAAGAGCGCCACCGCGAGTACCAGCCCCAGCAGCAACAGTAAGAGGCCGCCTGAAAAGGCGCTAAAGAAGCCGATCCCGATGAGCACGCCGCTGATCAACCACGGGACCGGCCGTCTAATTATTTCCAATTGGCAGTCATAGATATTGACAGCGGGTGCTCAACCATTAATGCTATAAGTTATCCCGACTGGAAGGGTGCCCCTGCGCACAGGAGAGGACGGGAAACTAATGGAGGTGGAGCTCATGCGATCTATGCGGCTCGGCTTGGCGCTGGCTGCGGTAGGGTCGGTGCTGCTGGCGGCGTGCGGTGGGGGCGGGAACAATGCCGGTGGTGCAACCTCGGAATCCGATGTGACCGGCACGATTCGCGCCGCCAACTGGGGCGGCAACCCGACGGAGAATGCCCTGGTCAAGAAGTACGAAACCGACTTCATGACCAAGTATCCAAAGATCAAGGTCACGCAGGAAGAGATCCCAGACCACTTCGAAGACAAGATCAAGACCGAGATGTCGGCGAACAACGAGCCCGACGCGATGTACGTCAGTACGGCTCTGATGAACTTTGCGGCGCCGAACGGCCGGTTGTTGGACCTCAACCCGCTGATGTCCAAGTGGGGCGTCAGCGCCGATGAGTTCATTCCGACCCTGATGACGCCGTGGCAGCTGAATGGCAAGCAGTATGCGCTGCCGAAGGACTTCGGCGACCTCGTGCTCTTCTACAACAAGTCGATGTTCTCCGCGGCCGGCCTGGCAACGCCCGCCTCGTGGGACGACATCAAGGCCGCCGCTAAGACGCTGACCAAGGGCAGCGTCAAGGGGCTCAGCCTCCCGGCCGATGCCGCCCGGTTCGACGCGTTCCTCTTCGGATACGGCGGCCAGGTACTCTCAAGCGACAAAAGCAAGGCCGTCTTCAACGATCAGAAGGCTCAGGATGCCCTGACCTTCTACAGCTCGTTCCAGCTTCAGGACAAGAGCTCGGACCTGCCCGATAAGCTGGGTGCGACTTGGCCCGGCGACGCGTTCGGTAAGCAAAAGGCCGCCATGGTCATCGAAGGCGGATGGTTGATCCCTTATATGAAGGACACCTACCCCTCCGTCTCCTACGGCAGCATCAAACTGCCGAAGTTCCCGGCCAAGGAATCCAGCCTGCTCTTCACCAACGGCTGGGGTTGCTCGGCGAAGACCAAGAACCAGGACGCCTGCATGCTGTTCGTCAAGTACATGACGGGCAAGGTCGTGCAGCAGCAGGTGCTGCAGAGCGGGTTCGCCCTTCCGTCGCGCAAGGATCTCGGGAGCGATCCGGCGATCACCTCGAATCCCGACGTCAAGAACCTGTTCGACAGCGCCACCTTCGCCACCGCCTGGACCTTCGGACCGCATGAGTCCAAGATCAACGATGCCCAGAACAACGCGATCCAGTCGGTCCTTCTGGGCAAATCTGATGTCAAGACGGCCCTCGACAAAGCTGTAGCGGACGCGAACTCCGCGATTTCGGGAGGATGATAGGAGCGGGCTAATATTTAGCTGACACAAGGAAGGGAGGACGAAGATGGCGGTATCCGTGGCGCCCAAAGCGCCCGCGGCCACGGCCAAAGTCAGCCGGCGATCGAAGGGCGGTGGAATGGCCATCGGGCAGCGACGGGCCGGTCTGCTCTTCGTCCTTCCTTACATCCTCTTCTTCCTGCTTCTACAGCTCGCCGCCTTCGCCTTCGCGATCTGGGTGAGCTTCCATCATTACGACCTGCTGGCGCTGGATAACCCCTTTGTCGGATTGCGCAACTACGCGCGCTTAACGGTCAACCAGGACTTCCTGATCGCGTTGCGCAATACGACCGAGTACGCGGTGGTCGTCGTCATCCTCCAGACCGCATTTGCCCTCGTGCTGGCGGTTCTGCTCAACTCCAAGATCAAGGGTCGTAATTTCTTCCGTACGACCTGGTACACGCCCTCGGTCGCGTCTTCGGTCGTCATCTCGATGATCTTTCTCTATGTCTATCACCCGACGGGGCTATTGAACAGCATCCTCGGGCTCGTCGGGATTCACACGACGGAGGCGTACCTGCAGAGCACCACCTGGGCGCTGCCGGCAATCATGTTCCTCAATATCTGGACGACCGCGCCGACCTTCATGTTGATGTTCCTCGCAGCGTTGCAGGACATACCGAAGGAGATTTACGAAGCGTCCGCGGTTGATGGCGCCAGCGCGGCGCGCAAGTTGTTCAGCATTACCATCCCTCTGCTTCGTCCCATCATCTTCCTGGTGGTCTCGCTCGGCATCATCGGCGCCTTCCAGATCTTCGACCAGGCCTTCATCATGACCAAAGGGGGGCCGCTAAAGGCGACCCTCACCGTGGCCCTTCTCATCTACGACAACCTGTTCGTTGACACGGGTGCCGTCGGCGTCGCCTGCGCCGAGGCGATCGTGCTCGGAATCATCATCTTCGCGTTGACGCTGATTTCCCGCCGGGTCATCGATACCAAGATCGAGTACTGAGATGAGTGTTGTTGGCAGCAACGTCCAGGCCGAGCTCAACATCCCAGTCGCCGTCGCCAGCATGACCGGCCGGCGCGGACCGGAGGTCGGCGATTCGACCGAGCGCGTCAATCGGCTCGAGATCGTGGTCCGCTATGCCCTGTATATCGTCATCACGCTTTTCCTGTTCGTCCCGTTCGTGATGACGGTGCTCTCGTCGTTCAAGACCTCAGCGGAAGTTATCGCCTTCCCGCCGACGCTCCTCCCGTCGGTCTGGCATCCAGAGAACTATCTGAATGTCCTGACACAGATCAGCGGCTTCCCGCGCATGGTGTTCAACAGCTTCTTCGTCACCCTCGTCGTTGTCGCGCTCAACCTCTTCTTTGACTCCCTGGTTGGGTACGCGTTTGCGCGCCTGGAGTTCCCGTTCAAGAACACGCTGTTCGCGATCATGATCGCGACGATGGTAATCCCCGGCTTTGTCTTTATCGTTCCCCGCTACATCATGCTGCTCAATGCCCATCTCGTCGATACCTACTTCGCGTTCATGGTCCTCTACTTCTTGCAGCCGGCGTACATCCTGCTGATGACGCAGTTCTTCAAGAGCATCCCGCGCGACCTGGAGGAGGCGGCCATCGTTGATGGCCTCTCATGGTT
>VBIS01000070.1 GCA_005880605.1 Chloroflexota bacterium | reverse complement strand
CCGATGGGTCGCGTGCTGATCCAGGGGCAGGTGGTCTTCGTGGCGAGCGCGCTGCAGGGCGAGGCGGAAGCGATCACCGAGCTCGGCCCCCTGGGCGCGGGCGGCGGTGGCTGCCAGGAACGCGGGTAACCCCTGCGCCTGCGGGTCGCGCTCCCAGACCGCTGGCGGGGACTGCCCCTCATGGGACGCGTGGTTCTGGCTCAGCGAGAAGAACCGAAAGCGGGGCCGGATCCGCCCGGCCTTCTCGACCTCAGCAAGCCACATCGACCCGCGATAGGCCCAGGGACAGAGAAAGTCGATGTAGACCGTCGGCTCGCTGATGGTCATCCCGCGATCGAGTGTACCGGGGTCGCGCCGGCGAGCTGCGGAATGACTTCGGTTTCGAACCGATGGAGCGGCTCCTGATCATAGGCGACGCCCGGGATATAGATGATGAAGTAGTCGATGCCGGCGTCGATCAGGGTCCGTAGATGCGCCGCCACCGTGGCCCCGTCGGCCACCAGGGTCCCCTCGCGGAAGGACTCGTAGCCGCGAGCCCAGGCCCGTGCCCGTTCGGGATCGTCACCCTTGCCGATCACCAGCACCTCGGCCTCCGCCGACTTGATGATGTCGTCGTGATTGCGTCCGACCGTTCCGCAGTGCTCCCGCAGCACGCCGAGCTTGTGGCGGATCGTGTCTGGATCGCCGCCGACGTTGCAGGCGTCCCCAAACTGCGCCACCAGCTTGAGCGTGACGCGCTCGCCGGACCCACCGGTGAATGATCTCGCATGCCTCCTTGAACATTCCCATGCGCTCTTTGAGCTCCGGAAAGCCGTAACCGTAGGCCCGCCACTCGTGCTCGTACCAGCCGGCGCCGATCCCGGCGTTCAACCGCCCGTGGCTGGCGACGTCCACCGTGGAGGCGATCTTGGCGTAGAGCGCGGGGTTGCGGTAGCCGTTGCAGCCGACCATCTGGCCGACGCGGACCCGCTTGGTATCGCGGACGAGCGTGGAGGTGATCGTCCAGCATTCGAAGGTGGCCTCCAGCTTCGGTTCCGGAACCGTATGGAAGTGGTCGTAGACCCAGATCGCGTCCCACGGGCCGCGGTCGGCGGCCTGTGCCACCCTCGTCATCGCCTCATACTTCTCGATCGGATCCTTGATTTGCACCAGGTCCATTCGCCAGCCCTGGGGAACGAAGACGCCAAATTTCACGGCCATGAGGGGAGTTTAGAGGCGGTGCCCGTCGAAGTGCGCTGCGTGGCAGAGGGCGATGGATATCGATGCGCCGTCGACGTGTCGGACGCGTCGGGGACGAGCCACCACCTCGTTCGCGTGTTGCCCAAGGACCTCGACCGCTGGCAACGCGGACGATCGGCCGAGGAACTCGTCCGGGATAGCTTTGCCTTCCTTCTCGAGCGCGAGTCGAAAGCATCGATCCTCAGAGAGTTCGATCTCTCGGTGATCCAGCGCTACTTTCCCGAGTTCGACGCCGTAATGACTAAACCGAGCTAGGAGAAGGCGCCGGCCTTCGCGTCGGCCAGGATCTCACCCGCGGCACGAACCCCTTCAGACGCTCCCCCTTCCATGAAGCCCTGGAAATCCTGGGAGCAGTGCTCGCCGGCGAAATGGATAGGCCCATTCGGGAAGGGTTGACGGGCTTTTTCGTAGCCGCTGAAGGTGTGGTACTGGCCAACTTTCCAATACGAGTACGAGCAGTTCAGGTTGGGATCGAGCGCCGGGACTGATAGTGTGGCCCGCCCATTCCACTTCGATGTGATGCCCGGGTAGACGCGCTCGATCTGCTGAAGGAAGGTCTCTGCATAGGCTGCGACCTGCGGGTTGGGGACCTGCGGGTTGGTGAAGCTATAGGGGCTGGATGGCGCGAATGAGCCGGCCACTTCGCCGCCCGTGTAATCCACGAGGATCCCGGCGGTGCCTGTCTGGCTCCGGGTCACATCCCAGGTATTCTGGTACCCGCGATCGGAATAGCTGTTGCCGTTCCCGATGCCTGGCCAGCTGCCAGTGCCATCCCAATAGCGTCTGGTGAACTGGAGTTGCAGCTTGTCGTTGCGCCCGCTGCCCAGCTGCTGGATCGCGGTGTTCTTCATGCTGTCGAAGTTGGCCTTGTGGTAATTGAGCGTCCGCAGGACGGCGAAGGGCAGGGCGAGGATGACCCGATCGAAGTTCTCGACCACGGTCTGACCGCCGACGGAAAAAGTGACGTCAATACTGCCGACGCGGTTGAACCCGATCGCCATCATGCGCCAGCCAGTCTGGACCTTCGTCTGGAGGTTGGCCGCGATGACTTCAGGGAGCCGCTGGTTGCCGCCAACGATGTGGTACTTCTCGTTCGAGGCGCCGAAGATCGCGAAGTTGCCGGGCTTTTCGTTGAAGCCAAGAAGGTAAACGAGGTTGAGCGACGACTGAACGGCGGTCTCGGCCCCGTACTCGATGTTGTAGGCGACATCGAGCAGCTGCCCCATCGGGGAACCGTGGCCACCTGGCACGCTCCGCTCAATCCAGTCGTAGACACTGATGTTGTCGAGGGCGATGCCGCCCGGCGTATTGATCAGGTAGGTCGTCGGGTAGCTTGCCGCTTGCACGTCGCGTTGCAGGGCCTGGTGGACAGGTTGGAAGTCGGTGTCTGCCTGCGATTGCGGGTAGTACTGACCGGAGAAGTAGTACGTGTCCTCCGACCCATTGGGCTCGCCGGACAGGAGATCGACGGTCGCCAGGCCGAACCGCTGGGCCAGGTGGAGGATTGTCTTGTGCCCCTGGTCGATCAGTTCGCCGCACCACTCGCTGGTTTGCCCGCCCCAATTGCTGGTGTCCGAATGCATTCGGCCACCGATGCGGGAGGACGATTCGTAGACCGTCGACGAAAAGCCAGCGTCTTGCAGCGTGAGGGCTGCGGTAAGCCCTGAGATGCCCGCGCCAATGATTCCAATACGCGGCGAGGCAGCAAAGGCTGCCTGGGCGAGGCTCCAGGGTCCTGCCAGAGCGAGGCCAGCTGCGCCGGCCGCGCCGCCCTTTACAAATTGACGCCGTGTAATCCCTTCCCGTCCTTCTTGGATCGCCGCCAGCGGAATTCCGCGCTGACCGGCTAGGCGATGATCGTGGGCGAGCTGCTGCAAGTGACGCATGAGTGGCGTACGAGCCATCCGGTTCCTCCCCTCGGCTGCGCTGATTCAGTAAAGCCGACAGCCTATCCCGGTTAACCTACACGAGGCCGGCCCATCATGCAAGCCAATTGACAAAGCGAGGAGGGTCGGTTAGCTTGCTGGGAAGCCCAGCGCGATCAGTCGACGCATGAGTTCCGGGGGAGGAGGAGGGAGCGGTAGCCAGCCTTGCTGCAATCGACGGCTTACCGCTCTATGGATCAGCTGACGGCCGTTAGTCAGCCTCAGCCGGCTCAGGCTCCGGACGAAGTCCGGCTCGAAGGGCTTCGCAAGACCTTCGGCGATGTCGTGGCCGTCGCGGGCGTCGATCTCGAGGTCCGTGAGGGCGAGTTTTTCTCACTGCTCGGGCCCTCCGGGTGCGGCAAGACCACCTGCTTGCGGATGATTGCCGGCTTCGAAGAGCCGACCGCCGGCCGCATCGTGCTGCACGGCCGCGATGTCTCCAGCTTGCCGGCATACGAGCGGGACGTCAATACCGTGTTCCAAGACTATGCGCTTTTCCCTCACATGTCGGTCCACGACAACGTCGAGTACGGGCTCGTCGTCAAGGGCATCGGTCGTTCGGAACGCCGCCAGCGCGTCGGCGAAGCGTTGCGGATGATGCGCCTCGACCGCCTCGACCGGCGCAAGCCGGGCGAGCTGTCAGGCGGACAGCGGCAGCGCGTGGCCCTGGCGCGAGCGCTCGTCAACCAACCGAGGGTGCTGCTGCTCGATGAGCCGCTTGGTGCGCTGGACCTCAAGCTTCGCCAGGCGATGCAGATCGAGCTCAAGTCAATCCAGGAGCGGCTTTCGATGACCTTCATCTACGTGACCCACGACCAGGAGGAAGCGCTGACGATGAGCGACCGCATGGCGGTGATGAACCAGGGGCGGGTAGAGCAGGTCGCCAGTCCGGCCGAGGTGTACGAGCGGCCGGTGACCAGCTTCGTCGCCGGCTTTGTCGGCGCCTCGAACGTCCTCTCCGGCGCGGCCGCCCTGGCGATCACCGGACAGCGCCAGGCGATCACCGTCCGACCGGAAAAGATTCGCCTTGGATTACCCGACGACGGAGAGTATCCGGACGAGGTCTCGGCCTTGGGCGTCGTTCGCGATGTTGTCTACGTGGGTGCCTTCACCCGCTACGTCGTCGAGCTGAATGACGGCGGCGAGCTGGTCGTGCTGCAGCAAAACCTCACAATGTCGTCGATGGATGTACTCGAGGCCCGCGGCCGTCGCGTGCGCCTGTTCTGGAACCGGCAACATAGCCGGGTGATTGCGACGGCCGGCGGCGATCAGAAGAAGGAGGAGATCGGATGAAGCGATATCGCGCGAATCTCATTGCGTCGACCGCCGCCATGCTGGTGCTTGCGGCCTGTGGCGGAACATCGAACAGCGCCCAAACCGGATCGAACCTGCCGCAGAGCATCGGTCCTAATGAGACCGCCTTGAATCTCATCGCCTGGACGGGGTATGTCGAGAGCGGCAAGACCGACCCCAAGGTCGACTGGGTGACGCCCTTTACCACCGCGACCGGTTGCAAGATCAACGTGAAGTTCGCCGACACATCGGACGAGATGGTGACGCTGATGCGACAGGGCGGCGGCACCCAGTATGACGGCGTTTCGGCCAGCGGTGACGCCACCAACCGCCTCATTGCCCACGGTGACGTGGCAGAGGTGAACACCAACCTGATTCCGGATTTCAAGGACGTCATCCAGTCGCTGCAATCGCCGCGACACAATACGATCAACGGCCATCACTATGGCGTGCCGTACATGTACGGTCCGAACGTCCTCATGTACAACACCAGTAAGGTGAGCCCGGCCCCCACGAGCTGGAAGGACACCTGGGAGAAGAGCTCACCCTACAGCGGAAAGATCGCCGCCTACGACAGTCCGATCTTCATCGCCGACGCCGCACTCTATTTGAAGGCGCATAACAAGAGTCTTGGCATCACGGACGTCTACGAGCTGACCTCCAAGCAGCTCGACGCGGCCATCGCGCTGCTCAAGCAGCAGGCGCCCATGATCAAGAAGTACTGGGCGGCCACGACCGACGAGACCGACCCCTTCAGCAGTGGCGATATGGTGATCGGCACCGCCTGGCCCTACCAGGTCAGCTTCCTGAAGTCCGAGAACAAGCCGGTCGCCGCCGTGGTGCCCTCCGAGGGCGCCACCGGTTGGGCCGACACCTGGATGATGTCGGCACACGCCCAGCATCCGAACTGTATGTACCAGTGGATGAAGTGGACCGAGACCGCGGCCGTGCAGGACCAGGTGGCCGAGTTCTACGGGGCGACGCCGAGCAACACCAAGTCGTGCGACCTGCTCCGGCAGCACATCGGCGCCTCGGCCGACAGCGATTACCACTGCGGTGACAACACCTTCCTCAAGAACATCGCGCTCTGGAAGACGCCGCTGCAGGAATGCGGTGATAGTCGCGGCGCGACCTGCACCGACTACACCGTCTGGCAGCAGAAGTGGCAGGAGGTTCGCGGAACGAAGTAAGCGATGGCGGAGACCCTGAGGCGAACGGGGGAGAGGCTCGCCGCCCCTCCCCCAAGCGCCGTGCGCCGGCTGCGACACGCCGTCGGCGGTTTCTTGTACCGAGTCCCGGCAGCGCGGCTGGCGCTGTTGCTCGGCCCGATCCTGCTCTGGATGGTGGTCATCTACCTGGGCTCGCTGGGCCTCCTGTTCATCACCTCGTTCTGGCGTCAGGATTCCGTCACCGGGGCCATCGTCCAGAACTGGGGCCTGACCAACTATCGGTTCCTGGTGCAGGAGGAGGTCTACCGCACGATCGCCATTCGAACGGTGGGCATCGCGCTGGCGGTCACCGTCACCGACATCGTGCTCGCGATTCCGATCGCCTATTACGCCGCACGCATCGCGAGCTCGCGCGTTCGCACCCTCTTGCTCCTCTCGATCGTGCTGCCGCTGTGGTCCAGCTACCTGGTTCGGGTCTATGCCTGGCGAACCATCCTCTCGGGTGACGGCGTGCTCAACTGGTCGCTGCACCAGCTTCACCTGGGTTCGGTCAACCTCGGCTTCTCGCGATGGAGTCTGTGGATCGTCTTCTCCTATCTCTGGCTGCCATATGTTGCGCTGCCGGTCTACGCCGCCCTCGAGCGGATTCCCAACTCCCTGATCGAAGCGTCGACCGATCTGGGGGCACGCTGGCGGACCACTTTCCGGCGGGTGATTCTGCCGATCGCGTTTCCCGGCATCGTCGCCGGCTCGATCTTCGCCTTCTCGCTCACGCTTGGCGACTACATCGCTCCGAACCTCGTGGGCGACACCGAGTTCATCGGCAACGTGATTTACCAGAACGTCGGCATCGCCAATAACATCCCGTTCGCCGCGGCCTATGCGATCGTGCCCGCGCTGGTGATGGGCGCTTACCTGCTGATCGCGCGGCAGCTGAAGGCATTCGAGGCCCTGTGAGCCGCGACCGCGCGATCGAGCCCCGTTCGGTGCAGTGGGGGATGGCGGTGGTCACCGGACTGGTGCTGCTCTTCCTCTATGTGCCGCTCTTCGTCATCATGCTCTACGCCTTCAACCCCGCTCGCTCCCAGGCCTGGCCGTTGCCCGGCCTATCGACGCGGTGGTTTACGGCCACCTGGAACAACGCCGACGTCCGGACGGCGCTGCTGACCTCGCTCAAGGCGGGTGTTGGCGCGACCACCCTTGCACTCATCCTGGGGAGCCTTGCGGCGTTCGCCGTCCACCGGTTTCGGTTCTTTGGCCGCGAGACCGTGTCTTTCGTGCTGATCCTGCCGCTGGCGCTCCCGGGCATCGTGACCGGAATGGCGCTCAACTCCACCATCAACCTGGGCGGGGAGCTGATCGGGCTATCGTTCAGCCTCTGGACCATCATCATCGGGCACGCGACGTTCTGTGTGGTGGTCGTCTACAACAACGTGATTGCCCGGCTCCGCCGCACCGCCACCTCGCTGGTTGAGGCGTCCTCCGACCTCGGGGCCGACGGTTTCCAGACTTTTCGCTACGTGATCCTTCCGAATATCGCCACCGCCTTGATGGCGGGCGGCCTGCTCGCGTTCGCCCTGTCTTTCGATGAGATCATCGTCACCAACTTCACCTCGGGCAGCGAGATCACGCTGCCCAAGTGGATCTTCAATAATTTGCGCCTGCCGAATCAACGGCCGGTAGTCAATGTTGTCGCCAGCGTCCTCCTGCTGGTCAGTTTGATTCCGGTCTATATCGCCCAGCGCCTGACCCAGGAAAGTGGTGGCCTGGTGTCCGGCCGGGCGGCCGTGGTCCCGGCAATTGAAGCTTCAGCAGAGCAGGCAGCGGTGCCCTAGCCGTATAAAGAGGTGAATGGCAACATCCAAGCCGGTCGATGACAAGGTGCGCGACGCGCTGACAAGACCGCAAAACGTGATCGACATGACGACTACCGGGCGCAAGAGCCACGAGCCTCGCCGCCTCGAGATCGTGCTGCATAACATCGACGGGCGTCTCTACATCAGCGGGGCACCGAGTCGCACGCGACGTGGCTGGCTCGCCAACCTTGAAGCGGATCGCAATCTCACTATCCACCTCAAGCGTGGTGTCGTGGCGGATCTGCCTGCGACCGCGCGCGAGATCACGGACCCGACTGAGCGGCGGCAGGTTCTCGAGGGCATCGCGCGGCACTGGAATCGCGGCGACGTCGACGTCATGATGCAATACAGCCCGCTAATCGAGGTTACGATTGACGGCGCTCGGCCGTCCTAACCCTCAGTCAGTCAACCGCCGTCATCACGTGCTTGACGTTCGTGTACTCCTCGAGTGAGTACATCGACAGGTCCTTGCCGTACCCACTTTGCTTGTAGCCGCCGTGCGGCATCTCGCTGACCAGCGGGATGTGGGTGTTGATCCAGACGGTGCCGAACTGCAGGCGGCGGGCAGCGTTCATCGCCCGCCCGATGTCTCGCGTCCAGACTGAGGCGGCCAGCCCGTAGGGGACGTCGTTCGCCCAGGCGATCGCCTCGTTGTCGTCCGCGAAGCGCTGGACCGTGACGACCGGCCCGAAGACCTCCTTCTGCACGATCTCGGAATCCTGCTTGACGTCGGTCACCAGGCTCGGCTGATAGAAGTAGCCGCGGCCGGGGACGCGGGCGCCACCGACCAGCACCCGGGCTCCCTTATCGCGCGCCCGGTCGACGAATCCTTCGACCCGCTCCAGTTGCTCCTTGGCGACCATGGGGCCCATGTCGATACCGGCTTCCAGCGGATTCCCAACCTTGACCGACCCGACGCTCTTGGTCAACGTCGACAGCAAATTGTCGAAGATTTTCGGTCCGGCGATGACGCGCGTCGCCGCGGTGCAGTCCTGGCCGGAGTTGAAGAACCCGGCGGCCTTGACCCAGGTGTTGACCGCCTCCAGGTCGGCGTCATCGAACACGACCACCGGCGCCTTGCCGCCCAGCTCCAGGTGGACTCGCTTGAGCGTCTGCGAAGCGGCCTTCGCCACCTCCTTCCCGGTGGCGACATCCCCGGTCAGCGACACCATGTCGACCCCCGGGTGGCGCACGATGCCGGCGCCGACCGGCTCGCCATCACCGGTGATCACATTCAGCACGCCCGGTGGCAAGATGTCGGCCGACAGCTCCGCCAACCGGAGCGCCGTCAGCGGCGTCCATTCCGACGGTTTGAGGACGACGCAATTCCCGGCCGCCAGCGCCGGACCGATCTTCCAGATCGCCATCATCAGCGGGTAGTTCCAGGGGGCGATCGAGCCCACCACGCCGACCGGCTCGCGCCGGATCATGCTGGTGTAGCCGCGCATGTATTCGCCCGCGGCCTTGCCCTCGAGGATGCGCGCCGCGCCGGCGAAATAGCGCAGGTTGTCCGCACACACCCACAGCTCTTCCGACAGGAAGAGTGCCCGGGGCTTGCCGACGTTCGCCGACTCGATGTTCGCCAGCTCGTCCGCATCGCCAAGGATCGCGTCCGCCAGCTTTAGCAGCATCTCGCTGCGCTCGCGCGGGGTGGTCTCGAACCATTCCGTGTAAGCCTTGCGAGCGGCCTTGACCGCACGATCGATGTCGGCCTCGGTCCCTTTGGGCACCTCGGCGATGGTTTCCCCGGTCGCGGGGTTGACGATCGCCTGGCCTTCGCTGCCTGAGCCCTGCACCCACTCGCCGCCGATGAACATCTCGCGCCGCTTGACTGCCGTTGCCATGCCTTTAATCCACCCTCCTGTTTTCGCGCTGCGAAGTCTCGCCGCGAACCTTAGGATATCTCCGATGGGGGAGTGGCCAGGGCCACGGTCGAAGGAGCTTCAAAAGGAGCGGGATCGCTACCTATCTCGCGGCATGGGTTCGACCATGCCCGTCTTCGCCGCCTCAGGGAGCGGCGCCATGCTCACCGACGTGGACGGCTACACCTACATCGACTTCGCAACCGGCATCAGCGTGATGAACGTCGGGCACAGCCATCCCCGGGTGGTCGAGGCCATCCGCGAGCAGGCGGAGCGGCTGGTTCACTCCGGGGGCCCGGTGATGCTGCCCGAGGGTTACGTCCGCCTCGCCCGCCGTCTCTGCGAGATCACGCCCGGGACCTTTCCCAAGAAAGCGCTGCTGGTCAACAGCGGCGCGGAGGCAGTGGAAAACGCGATCAAGATCGTGCGGCAGGCGACCGGGCGCCCAGCCATTATCAGCTTTCACAATTCCTTCCACGGCCGCACCCTGATGGCGATGACCCTCACCGGAAAGGTGGCGCCCTACCGGCAGAACTTCGGCCCTTACGCGCCGGAGGTCTACCAGGTTCCCTACCCGTATGAGTACCGCCGTCCAGCGGGGATGTCGGCCGAAAGCCTGGGCGGGTCTTGTGTCGAAGCGGTGCGCCAGCTCTTCAAAACCACCGTGCCCGCGGACCGGGTGGCCGGCATTCTCGTCGAGCCGGTGCAGGGTGAGGGCGGCTTCGTCGTGCCTCCGCCGGATTTCCTGCCCGGCCTGCGCGCGGTCTGTAGCGAGCACGAGATCCCGCTGATCATCGACGAGGTCCAGACTGGGTTCGGGCGGACCGGGACGATGTTTGCCATCGAGCAGCTCGGGATCGAGCCGGATCTGATCGTGCTGGCGAAATCGCTCGGTGGCGGCTTGCCGCTGGCTGCCGTCGTGGGCCGCAGCGAACTGATGGATGCGACCAACCCTGGCGGCCTCGGCGGGACCTTTGGTGGCAATCCGGTCGCCTGCGCTGCGGCGTTGGCGGTGATCGATGTCCTGATCGAGGAGAAACTCCCGCAACAGGGCAAGCGGTTGGGCGATCGCGCCCTGACCCGGATGCGCGGCTGGCAAGAGCGTCACCCGCAGGTCGGAGACGTGCGTGGTATGGGCGCGATGGTCGCGATGGAGCTCGTCAGCGACCGTGCGACCCGCGAACCCGCCGGCACGCTGACCAATGATGTCTTGCGCTACTGCCACCAACACGGCCTGGTGTTGCTCAAGGCCGGTCTCTATGACAACGTGATCCGGCTGCTCTTCCCGCTGGTGATCAGCGAGCAGGAACTCGATCGCGGGCTGGACATCCTCGAGGCGGCGCTCGTTTCGGTCAACGCCTAAGCCGTAACGTCTCGCTGAAGGCGGCGTTGTCCTGCTGAGCGCGCTCCGAACAATTCAAGAGGGTG
>VBIS01000262.1 GCA_005880605.1 Chloroflexota bacterium | reverse complement strand
CAAACTGTCTCCCAAACCTGGCGGCTCACCTCAAAGACGCCAAACAGATCGCCGTGCCCTTCAGCGGCCATTGCGCCAAGGCCAAGAAAGGAAAGCTCGACATCAATACCGCGACACGCGAACAACTGCTCCTCGTGCCTGGCATGGATGCGGCGCTCGCCGACGCGATCATCAAATATCGCGAAGACTTCGGCGGCTTCGTCGCGCTGACCGAACTCAAATCGGCGATGGGTCTTGATGCGAGCACCTACAAACAACTGGTCAAGTCGCTGATGGTTCCCTGAGGATCGACTTCCCACCCCCAAGCTCCCCCGCAAGGGGGGAGGGAGAGCCATGGTGGGCGCTCGCGGTCGTGCTTGCGGCGTGGTGCGTCGGGATCATGGTGGCATCCCTGCTGAGCCCGCTGGCGCCGTGGCTGGCGCTCGCCGCCGTGGTGGCGGTCAGCATCGCGCTGGTGAACCGGCGTTTCGCTCTCCTTGCGGCGCTCTGTTTCGTTGCGGCCGCGACGGGTGCGGCTCGCGGGGCGACGTCGCCTCTGGTTCAGCTGCCGCCGGGGCTGGGCGGTCAGACCGTCGTCGTTACCGGGTCAGTCGACGACGACCCCGTCGATCGCAAGGGCGCACGACGGTTGACGGTGCGGCTTGACCACATGCTGACCAGCGCCGGTGAGATCCCAAGCGCACTTCGGATCGAGGTGACGATCTACGGCACGACGCCGGTCCATTACGGCGACCTGGTGCTGCTGAGCGGGGAGCTCCAGGCGCCACCTCGCTTCGACCAGTTCGACTACCGCGCCTTCCTCGCCGAGCAAGGCATCGCCGGCGTCATGCCGTCGGCGAGGCTGGTCCGCGTGACGTCGCATGCGGGCGACCCACTTCACGCGATGCTCTTTGGTCTGCGACATGCCGTGATCGGCGCCGTCGACCGCGCCCTACCTGAGCCTCAGGCGGCCCTCCTGCTGGGCGTGGTCTTCGGCTACCGCGCCGCCCTGCCGCGGCTGCTCGAGCAGCAGATGATTGCCAGCGGGCTCATCCATATCGTTGTGATCTCGGGGCTGAAAGTGAGCTTGCTGGCGCGTCTCGTGCATCAGGCAATCGGCCGGCTGTCACCTGGTGCCGCACCGCTGATCGCGGTGGGCGCGATGGTCGCCTACGCGCTGCTGGCCGGCGCGTCGGCTGCGGCGCTGCGAGCGGCAGCCATGGGCGTGGTGGTCGTCGTCGCCGGACGCCTACGCCGAGACAGCCACGTCTTTGTGTCGCTCGCGTTGACGGGCGCCATTATGCTCGGGCTCAAGCCCGGCCTGGCGCACGACGTCAGCTTTCAACTGTCGTTTGCCGGAACGGCGGGCATCGCGGCCATGACCGACGGTATCGCCGCGCGGCTCGGCTGGATGCCGGCGATCCTGCGTGATCCGTTCGCGGCAACCATCGCGGCGGAAGCGGCGACCTGGCCGCTGATGCTCGCCAACTTTCATCAGCTCTCGCTGGTGGCGCCGGCTGCCAACGCCCTCGTCCTGCCTCTCCTGCCCGCCATCATGGTCCTGGGCGGCGGTGGGGCATTGCTCGCCGGCTGGCCGTTCCTCCAAGCAGCGGGAGCCATCGCCAGCTGGTTCCGGCTGGTGGTCGAGACCACCGGCAGCCTGCCGCTGGCCGCCGTGGTTACGCCATATTTCCCGCCTCGATGGCTGGCCGCGGCCGCCATCCTCAACGGCGGCGCGCTCGCCGGCGTCAAGCTGCGCCAGTTCTTCTGGCAGCGAAAAGCTTGGGCCGGGCTCGCCGCCGCGGGTCTGATCGCGGTGGCACTGCTGCTCATCCGGCCCGACGGCCGGGTGCACGTCTACGCGCTCGACGTCGGCACCGGTTCAGCCGTCCTAGTTCGCACCCCGAACGGTCATCAGGTGTTGATCGATGCCGGGCCAGATCCTGACCGATTTGCCCAGTCAATCGGGCAGGTTCTGCCTCCGACCGCCCGCG